>NZ_JBIUVJ010000002.1:0-40664 GCF_044742875.1 Pseudomonas sp. NPDC087817 | reverse complement strand
AAGTGGTTGGTCGGTTCGTCCATGATCAGCACGTTCGGCTTTTGCAGGATCAGCTTGCCGAACAGCATGCGACCTTGCTCACCACCGGAAATCACCTTGACCGACTTGAGGATCTCGTCGTTGGAGAACAGCATGCGCCCCAAAGTACCGCGAATCATCTGCTCGCCCTGAGTCCACTGACCCATCCAGTCAAACAGGGTGACGTCGTCTTCGAAGTCGTGCGCGTGGTCCTGAGCGTAGTAGCCCAGTTCCGCGGCGTCGGTCCACTTGACGGTGCCGGCGTCCGGGGTCAGTTCGTTGACCAGAGTGCGCAGCAGGGTGGTCTTGCCGATACCGTTCGGGCCGATGATCGCTACGCGCTCGCCCGCTTCAACCTGGAAGCTGAAGTCCTTGAACAGCGGCTTGCCGTCGAAACCTTTGGCCATTTTTTCGACCATGACAGCCTGGCGGTGCAGCTTCTTGTTCTGATCGAAACGGATGAACGGGCTGACACGGCTCGAAGGCTTGACCTCGGCCAACTGGATCTTGTCGATCGCCTTGGCGCGGGAAGTGGCCTGCTTGGCTTTCGAGGCGTTGGCCGAGAAGCGGCTGACGAACGATTGCAGCTCGGAAATCTGCGCTTTCTTCTTGGCGTTGTCCGACAGCAGTTGCTCGCGGGACTGGGTCGCCACGGTCATGTACTCGTCGTAGTTGCCCGGGAACAGACGCAGCTCGCCGTAATCCAGGTCAGCCATGTGCGTGCACACGCTGTTCAGGAAGTGACGGTCGTGAGAGATGATGATCATCAGGCTGTTACGCTGGGTCAGAACGTTTTCCAGCCAGCGAATGGTGTTGATGTCCAGGTGGTTGGTCGGTTCGTCGAGCAACAGCACTTCCGGATCGGAGAACAGTGCCTGTGCCAGCAACACACGGAGCTTCCAGCCTGGCGAGACTTCGCTCATCGGGCCGAAGTGTTGCTCGATACCGATACCCAGACCCAGCAGCAACTCACCGGCACGGGATTCGGCGGTGTAGCCGTCCATTTCGGCGAATTCGGTTTCCAGCTCGGCAACGGCCATGCCGTCTTCTTCGCTCATTTCCGGCAGCGAGTAGATGCGGTCGCGTTCAGCCTTGACCTTCCACAGCTCTTCGTGACCCATGATCACGGTGTCGATCACGGTGAATTCTTCGTAAGCGAACTGATCCTGGCGCAATTTACCCAGGCGCACGTTCGGCTCAAGCATGACCTGGCCAGCGGACGGGTCGAGGTCACCGCCGAGGATTTTCATGAAGGTCGACTTGCCGCAACCGTTGGCGCCGATCAGGCCATAACGGTTGCCCGCGCCGAATTTGACCGAAACGTTTTCGAAGAGCGGCTTGGCGCCGAACTGCATCGTGATGTTAGCTGTAGAAATCAAGAGTTTTTCCTGCGAAGCATTCTGAGTAGCGAGGGTGCGGCTGGAGCGCTTGGCCCGAGTCAAAGTGCGCTGAAGCGGGGAGGTTCCCGTCATCAACCAAGGGGGGCGCGTAAAGTTTGGCGGCGATTGTACTGGTCTGGCTCTTTAAACGATAGGGCGATGACGCTGTGAGCGCCGATTGGCGCAATCGCGGGACAGATTTTCACAGATGAAGGCTCACTATCAGTTACAAACTGTGGCTAAAATGCCATCCATTCACCCAACGCCCTACAGCGGCGCGGGCTCAAGGACGTGCCATTTTGTACTCAGACCACTGCATCAGACGCTGGGCTTCTAGCCATCAGGCGCGCAGTTTGTTCACTTTCTGACGTGTGACGATTTCCGTGAAACTCATCATTGCTGCTATTTATGTCATTTCCATTGCATACGTTCACTTGCGTGGCCGTGTGCGCCACAAACTGGGTCGTCAGTTAAGCGACCATTCGACGTTTCTGGCGCCGATCAACTGCTTTCTGTACCTGTTTTCGAAAAAGCCCAATACGCCGTATCTGAATCCCGCAGAATTTCCTGATCTCAGCCCATTGCAGGCACATTGGCAGGAGATTCGCGAAGAAGGCCAGAACTTGCTGCGTGCCGGTGAGATCAAGCGCTCGAACCAGTACGACGATGTCGGCTTTAATTCATTCTTCAAAAGCGGCTGGAAGCGTTTTTACCTCAAGTGGTACGGCGAGAGTCATCCGTCGGCAATGAAGCTGTGCCCGCGCACCACTGAATTGGTGCAGAGCATCGGTTCGATCAAGGCCGCTATGTTTGCCGAACTGCCACCCGGCTCGAAACTGGTGCGTCACCGCGATCCGTATGCCGGTTCCTATCGCTATCACCTGGGCCTGGAAACGCCGAATGATGCCGGTTGCTACATCAATGTCGACGGCGAGAACTATCACTGGCGTGATGGTGAAGCGGTGATGTTCGATGAAACTTTCATTCATTACGCAGAAAACACCACGGACAAGAACCGCATCATCCTGTTCTGTGACATTGAGCGGCCGATGAAGTACCGCTGGGCCGCCGCGTTCAATGGCTGGTTCAGCCGCACCGTGATGTCCGCCGCCGGCGCGCCGAACGACGCCGGTGACCGTACCGGTGGGATCAACCGGTTGTTTACCAAAATCTACAAGATCCGTTTGCGCGGTAAAGAGCTGAAAAAGCGCAATCGCAAGCGCTACTACATGGAAAAGTGGGCGATCTTCGGTGGATTGCTGGCGATCTTCATTCTGATCTGAATATTCCTGTGAGCCAGCTCTCACAGGGTTCGAAGTGTGCTGCGCATCACACCGACCACTGTGGGAGCAGGCTTGCCAGCGATGACTGTCGCAAAAGCAACCTGTCAGTTGCCTGACAAACCTTCAGTTGTCATGCTCAGGACGCTTTCTTCGTCTTCTTCGCCGGCGCCGCTTTAGTCGCTGTTTTAGGCTTTGATTTGGCGGGCGCCTTGCCACCCAGGCTGCGTTTGAGCAGCTCGGTCAAATCGATAACATCGGCCGACTTGCGCTCTTCCTCGCCACCCACGGTTTCAACATCCTCGATCTTGCCTTCATGGGCCTTTTTCTCCACCAGCGCCATAATCTTGTCTTCGAACTCGTCCTTGTAATCCTCAGGACTCCAGTCCCCGCTCATGTCCTCAACCAGTCGTTTGGCCATGTCCAGTTCGCCCTTGGCCAACTGTGGTTTGGTCACTTCGCTGCCCAGCTCCAGTTGATCGAGGTCGCGAACCTCCTGCGGCCAGCGCAGTTTTACCAGCACCAGAGCCGACTCCAGCGGCATCAATGCCGCCAGGTATTGCCGCGTATGCAAGACGACACGGGCCAGGGCGACTTTATTGGTCTTGCTCAGGGTTTCGCGCAGCAACGCGTAAACCTTGCCACCGCGCTTGTCGGGCGCCAGGTAGTAAGGCGTATCGATGTTTTGCAAGGGGATTTGCTCGGCGTCGACGAATGAAAAAATGTCGATGGTCTGGGTCGATACCGGATGTGCCGAGCGAATTTCCTCTTCGCTGAGGACCACGTAGCGGCCCTTTTCATACGCTACGCCTTTGACGATGTTTTCCTTGGTGACTTCCTTGCCGGTGACCTTGTTGACCCGTTTGTAGCCCACCGGGTCCATGCTGCGGCTGTCGAGCCAGTCGAAGTCCACGCCTTGGGACGATGTCGCCGAAACCAGTGCGACAGGGATGTGAACCAGTCCGAAACTGATCGCGCCTTTCCAGATTGCCCGAGCCATGGTGAGTTCTCCGAGTGATGTTCAGGTGACCTGTGCGCTTGCGCGAAAGTTTCCAGTGAATGCACGGGTTTCAGACGACTTGGTCAAGCCGTGTTACATGTTGTTTAAGCGGCACGGGTTAACAAATCCGAACCCACGGCGTAGCGTGGACTCGAAGGCTCTACTCCCTGCACATCGAGAGGCAATCCCATGAACCGCTTAATGCTTGGCATCGCCGTCCTGACACTCAGTGGCGGCCTGGTTCATGCGGACGCAGTGCTGGCACAAAGTCCGACCGGCAACAGCAACAACCCTTACAACAGCCCGATTCGCCGAGCCAACCCCAACAGCATGCAGGGCACCCAGCCCAGCGCTCCGCCTCTTCGCGGGCCGAACACCGTGCCGACGCCGCGTCAGCCCACCGTCGAAAATCGCGGTATTGGCAATGGCCAGCCGATTCGTTCGGTGCCGAGTACACCGCCGACCTTCATTCCCAACCCACCTTCACGAAGCACTGACACCCGTTGAACGGCGGTACTGCGGTGCTGCCAGCCTTTGAAACCAACAAAAGGAATCGTGCATGTTGCGTAAAACCCTTCTAGCCAGCCTGTGCGCCGGCGCTCTGATCAGCGCGTCGGCATTCGCTGCCGCCCCCAAAGAGCTGCAAAGCGAGCAGGGCACCCTCGAAGTCACCACGATCGCCCAAGGCCTTGAACATCCATGGGCACTGGCTTTCCTGCCGGATCGCCAGGGCATGCTGGTGACCGAACGACCGGGCAATTTGCGCGTGGTCGGTACGGACGGCAAACTTTCGGCGCCGATCAGCGGGGTGCCGAAGGTCTGGGCCAAGGGGCAGGGCGGTCTGCTCGATGTCGTTCTGTCGCCGGAGTTCAAACAGGATCGGCTGGTGTATCTGTCATACGCCGAAGGTGGCGGTGCGGGCGACAAGGCCGGGACAGCGGTAGGGCGCGGGTATCTGTCGGATGACCTGAAAACGCTGAAGGATTTCAAAGTGATCTTCCGTCAGGAGCCGAAACTCTCGACCGGCAACCATTTCGGATCGCGGCTGGTGTTTGATCGAGACGGCTATCTGTTCATCACCCTGGGTGAAAACAACGACCGGCCAACCGCGCAGGATCTCGACAAACTGCAAGGCAAGATCGTGCGGATCTTTGCGGACGGTAAAGTACCGGACGACAATCCGTTCGTGGGCCAATCCGGTGTGCGCCCGGAGATCTGGGCCTACGGCATTCGCAACCCGCAGGGCGCTGCGCTCAATCCGTGGAACGGCACCATTTGGGAAAACGAACACGGCCCGCGCGGCGGCGATGAGGTCAACATCATCGAACGCGGGAAGAACTATGGCTGGCCGCTGGCGACCCATGGCATCAACTACTCGCTGCAGCCAATCCCCGAAGCACAAGGCAAAAGCATTGAAGGTGGTGTAGATCCTCGCCACGTCTGGGAAAAATCGCCAGGCGTGACGGGTATGGCGTTTTACGATGCCGACCGCTTCAAGCCTTGGCAGCAAAACCTGTTTATCGGTGCGCTGGTGAGTCAGGAGTTGATTCGCTTGCAGTTCGATGGCGACAAGGTTGTGCATGAGGAGCGCTTGCTGGGCGAGCTGAAGCAGCGCATTCGCGATGTACGCCAGGGGCCGGATGGTTATCTGTATGTATTGACGGATGAGGACAATGGTTCGCTGTACAAGATCGGTCTGAAGTAACTTGATTTCAGATACAAGGGGAGCGTTGTGGCGAGGGGATTTATCCCCGATGGACTGCGCAGCGGTCCCCGCTTTTTCATTAAAGTCTGGGTGCGCTTCGCGACCCATCGGGGCGGTGCGACGTTTCGCTAAATCCCCTCACCACGAAAGCAGTTTTGGAGCATAAGTCATCTGTTGCAGGCGTACAAAACCACCGCAGCCCTGAGCTTCCCGCGCCCAAACCGGCACATCTTCTCGAACTCGCCATGACTTACCGGCACATGCTGGCAGTCCATGGGCTGACGATGCTGGCTGTGATCAACATCCGGATCATGCAGATACACAAAATCCGCATCACAATCCGTCACCACCACCCAGTGCGGCGACTTCGATCGGGTCAGGCGATAGCTGCTGATCAACACCAGTGGCTGTCCACCCGCGTCCAGTAAACGCGGCAGATCCAGCGGCGCACCGATCACACACTCAACGTCGCTCTGGTCCAGTTGCTCAGTGAACTCCTCATGCACCAGACGCATGACGTCTTTTTTATGCTCATCGCGTACACCATCGAGAAACAACGGCCCCGCCAGGCTCAGTTGCAGACGCACGCGAAAACCCCGCCGCCATGCCGCGAGTGCCAATCCCTGCGGACTGCATCCGCCATGACCGGAGGTCATGAACACCGTGGTCGCTTCGCGCCAGATTTGCAGTTCTTCACGGCGCTCCAGTAAGCGCGAAGGCTGCAACGCACCCATGGCCATCAACAGACAGGCCGGGCCACAGGTGAAGTCGGTAGTCTGCGCATACCACGGCACCTTGATGCTGCGTGAGTCGCGGTGTTGAAGAATGCGTTTCTCCAGACGCAGTGCATCGGCGTGGTCTTCGTAGTAATCATGAATCAGCGCAAAACGCCGGTAACCGTTGCGTTCGTACAGGGCGATAGCGGCAGGGTTGTCAGTACGCACCTCCAGGCGCAGATAGGCACAATCGTGTTCGAGTGCGCAGGTTTCCATGTGCTGCAGTAATTGCTTGCCGAGCCCTGTGCCGCGCGCCTGGGCAGCAATGGCGATGGAATACAACCGCGCCAGGGACGTGCCGCGATGAAACAACACCAGCGCGTACCCCAGCAATTGACCCTCCCGTTCGGCGACCAGTAACTGCGCATGCGCCCGAGTGATCATCCACTGGAAACTGCGAGGGGTGAGTCGATCTGTGGTGAAACATTGCATTTCCAATGCCAGCAATGCCGGCAGGTCTTCAACTACCGCCAAACGAAAAACAGCACTCATATGACCACCGTAAAAGTTGCGTAACGAAACGGGACTTTCGAAAAACTTCGTGCTTAATAGAAATGGTCTTGTTCTCCAACGGATCAATCTCTATGTCAGCGGTACAGGGTCATTGGCGCGAAGTATCCGAGCAAAGTTTGCCGGCGGCAACTTATTTAAATTCAGCGGTCAGAACTTCCAGTCAAGTGCTGATCATTGTCGAACGCAAGGAAGACTGGGCGTCCTATTTTCCCAGCGAGGACATCATCACGGCGCAGGAATACCTTGAGCAAACCCGTGACAACGAGTCGGGCAAGCGCGTGCAGGTGATCAACCTGTGCCGCAGCTACAAGTACCTGGGCCACGGTTATTACTGCTCGCTGCTGGCCGAAGCCCGAGGGCACAAAGTGATTCCATCGGTGCGCACCATCAGCGAACTGACCAAGAAATCACTCTACGGACTGGCGCTGGACGATCTCGATAAAACATTGGAAAAAGCCCTCAGTCATCACCTCTACAGTGATACCGAAGGATTCACCCTGACACTTTATTTCGGCAGAACGCACATCGAGCCATTACAGGATTTGGCCCGCCAGTTATTCGAAGTATTCCCGTGTCCGATTTTGTTAGTTGAGTTTCGCCGAACTAACGGTTGGCACATCGAAGGAATAAAATCCGGCGCGCTGCACAAGTTGCGCGACGATCAGGAGGACCAGTTCGCCAATGCACTGGACGGCTTCAGCCGTAAAGTCTGGCGCATGCCACGCTCCCGGCAAGTGGCGCGCTACGACCTGGCGATTCTGCACGATCCGCAAGAGGCGTTGCCGCCGTCAAACAGCAAGGCTCTGGAGAATTTCGTCAGGGTCGGCAAGACCATGGGCATCGATGTCGAACTGATCGAGCGCAAGGATTATGCGCGGCTGGCCGAGTACGACGGCCTGTTGATCCGCGAAACCACCAGCGTCGACAACCACACCTACCGCTTCGCCAAGAAGGCCGAAAGCGAAGGCTTGGTGGTGATGGACGACCCGGCCTCGATTCTGCGCTGCACCAACAAGGTCTACCTCACCGACCTGCTCAACAGCCATCAACTGGGCATGCCCGCCACCGAAATCCTCTACAAAGAGCGACCCGAAGACTTCGAGCGGGTCGGCGAACGCCTGGGGTTTCCTTTGGTGCTGAAGATTCCCGATGGCTGTTTTTCGCGCGGTGTGATCAAGGTGGAAAGCCAGCAGGCGCTGCTCGAAGCCACGGCGCAGTTGTTCGAACATTCGGTGCTGTTGCTGGCCCAGGAATTTTTCTACACCGAATACGACTGGCGCATCGGCGTGCTCAACCGCAAACCGATCTTCGCGTGCCAGTACTTCATGTCCAAGGGCCACTGGCAGATCTACAACCACAAGGCCAAGGGCCAGGACGTCAACGGCGAGTGCCGGACACTGGCGATCCACGAGGCGCCGCGCGCGGTGGTGGAACTGGCCGTGAAGACCGCCAATCTGATCGGCGACGGTCTCTATGGCGTCGACCTGAAACAGGCCGGCGATAAAGTGGTGGTGATCGAGGTCAACGACAACCCCAATCTCGACGCCGGGATCGAAGACGCTTATTTACAGGACGACCTGTATTCACTGGTGCTGGAAGAGTTCGTGCGACGCCTTGAGCTGAAACGTCGCGGCCAGGCCTGGTGACACGCCGATGATCAGCAGTTTTGCCCTGAGCCACGGCGCCTTGCAGCGGGTCGAACGGCTGGACGCCGAGGTGATGCTGTTCAGCAACCCTGACGCCGCCGAGCGCGACTTGCTGCGCAGTCATTTCAAAGTCGATGAACACGCATTGGCCTCGGCGCTGGACCCGGACGAGGTGTCGCGGATCGAGTTTCACCCGGATCATTTGTTCCTGATCTGGAAACGCCCGGAAAACTATTCCGGTGGCGGCAGTCTGGCCTTCGAAGTGTCATCCTGCGGTTTGCTGTTCGCGCCGGGACAACTGCTGGTGATCGCCACCGATGACACGCCGCTGCACGGCCTTGGCACGCGGCAGCCGCTAAACACGCCGCTGGATGTGTTGCTGGATTTGCTCTTCAACAATATCCATCACTACCTCGGGCACTTGAAGGTGATCAAACTGGTCGCCCGCGAGTTGCAGCAAAAATTCAACGCCTCGATGCAAAACCAGCATCTGGTGCAGATGTTCAACCTCAGTGAAAGCCTGATCTATTACATCAATGCCCTGCACAGCAACGGCGCCGTGTTGACGCGCTTGCGTAACCACGCCGAGAAACAGCACTTCGGCAGCGAAGCGATCGGATTGATCGACGACCTGATCATCGAAAACAACCAGTGCTACAAACAGGCGGAGATTTACTCGACGGTGTTTTCCGGGCTGATCGATGCGCGTGGCAACCTGATGAACAACAGCATGAACAACCTGCTGCGCAAGCTGACGTTGATCAACGTGGTGTTTCTACCGTTGAACCTGATCGCGAGCATTGGCGGCATGTCGGAGTTCAGCATGATGACGGCGGGGACGCCGTGGTGGGTTTCCTATCCGCTGTTTTTGGCGGTGATGCTGTTGGGGGCAGGGGGGATGTTGTTTGGGCTTCGGCGTCTGGCTCGATGATAGGTGGTGATTGAGCCGACGCCATCGCGGGCAAGCCCGCTCCCACAAAGGGAATGCATTTCAACGTGTGGGAGCGAGCCTGCTCGCGAAGAGGCCGGCATTGGCAAAGCAAAACTCAAGACAGTCCCGCATTTGGCCGAACCGCCGCCGTGATGCCTTGTTATAGTTCGGGCCTCATTTTCAGCCCGGTAAAGGATCACTGCCATGACTCAATACACCGCCTTCAGTGTCGAACTGGCCGACAACATCGCCCATGTTCAGATCAATCGCCCGGAAAAGATCAACTCGATGAACGCCGCGTTCTGGAGCG
The DNA here is from genome assembly GCF_044742875.1 of Pseudomonas sp. NPDC087817. NCBI lineage: Bacteria > Pseudomonadati > Pseudomonadota > Gammaproteobacteria > Pseudomonadales > Pseudomonadaceae > Pseudomonas > Pseudomonas sp. NPDC087817. Next base: position 31,106 of record NZ_JBIUVJ010000002.1, on the reverse strand, counting down.
AGATCGTCGAGATTTTCCAATGGATCGATGACACTGACGAAGTCCGTGTGGTGGTCCTGAGCGGTAACGGCAAACATTTCTCCTCGGGCATCGACCTGATGATGCTCGCCGGCGTCGCCAATGAACTGGGCAAGGACGTCGGTCGCAACGCGCGCCTGCTGCGCAAAAAGATTCTGACCCTGCAAGCTTCGTTCAATGCCGTCGATAGCTGCCGCAAACCGGTGCTGGCGGCGATTCAAGGTTACTGCCTGGGCGGCGCAATCGATCTGATCGCCGCGTGCGACATGCGTTACGCCGCCGAAGACGCGCAATTCTCGATCAAGGAAATCGATATCGGCATGGCCGCCGATGTTGGCACATTGCAACGGTTGCCACGGATCATCGGTGACGGCATGCTGCGTGAACTGGCTTACACCGGTCGCACCTTTGGTGCGGAAGAGGCGCGCAGCATCGGCCTGGTCAATCGCGTGTACAGCGACAAGGATGTGCTGCTCGAAGGCGTCTTTGATATTGCTCGTGACATCGCCGGCAAATCGCCGATTGCGGTCACCGGCACCAAGGAAATGATCAGCTACATGCGCGACCATCGCATTGACGACGGCCTCGAATACGTTGCCACCTGGAACGCCGCCATGTTGCAATCCACCGACTTGCGCGTGGCCATGGCCGCCCATATGAGCAAACAGAAACCCGAATTTCTGGATTGAGAAACCATGACATCTCGCTGGACCACTGCAGTACTGGACACCGATCAACCGGGCGGCTGGACCGTGGCGCGCAGCCCCGAAGGTTTTCTGTTCGATGACAACGGCGCGCTGTTCCCACGGGAATGGCTCAAGCGTCAGGACTTGTCGATTCTTGCCGAACACGGCATCGGCCATCTCGATGGCGAGCCGGTGTATCTGCTGGAACTGCGCAGTGCCAGCGAGGTGCCGGGCTGCAATTGGAAAGGCCTGCGAGCGTTCATGCTCGATGGCGATCACACGATTTATAAAGTGCTCGGTTACGCCGCGCAAATTGGTACCTGGGCGCGTGAGCATCGCTTCTGCGGCAACTGCGGGCAGGCCATGACCCAGGTGCCGCGCGAGCGGGCGATGTATTGCCAGCCGTGTGATTTGCGCAGTTATCCGCGTATCTCGCCAAGCATGATTGTGTTGGTGACCCGTGGTGACGAGATTCTGCTGGCACGTTCACCGCGCTTCGTCACTGGTGTCTACAGCACGCTGGCCGGGTTCGCCGAGCCGGGCGAATCGGCGGAAGACTGCCTGATTCGTGAAGTGCGCGAAGAAGTGCAGATCGAGGTGAAGAACATTCAATACATGGGCAGCCAGTGCTGGCCGTTCCCGCATTCGATGATGCTCGGTTTCCATGCCGAGTACGCTGGTGGCGAGATTGTCTGTCAGGAAGACGAGATCGAAGACGCCCAGTGGTTCAACGTGCACGACCTGCCGCCGTTGCCGGCGTCCAAGTCGATTGCCCGTTATCTGATCGACGTCTACGTGGCGCGGCGCTTAGGCCACGCTGAACCAGTGCTGCCAGGCTAGGCGCACGGTCAGGCCCAGCACCACGGTGATGAACACTGGACGAATGAACTTGGCGCCACCGCTGATTGCGGTGCGTGCGCCGAAGAACGCGCCGACCATCACCGACAGGCCCATGCTCAGGCCGATGATCCAGTCCACCTGCCCGGAAAACACGAACACCGACAGCGCCGCAATGTTACTGACGAAGTTCATGCTGCGCGCCACACCGCTGGCCTTGACCAGGTCGATCGGGTAGAGCAACAGGCTGCTGACCGTCCAGAACGCGCCTGTGCCGGGGCCGGCCACGCCATCATAAAAACCAAGGCTGAAGCCCTGGGTCGATTGCCATTTCTTTTTGATCGGCGCGTCGCTGTCCAGCGGCGCTTTTGGGGTGCCGCCGAACAGCAGATACAGGCCACAGGCGAAGACGATCACCGGGAGCATTTTGTTCAGCCATTCTGCTGGCAGGTAATGCGCGACGATGGCGCCGGTCAGTGCGCCAACCAGCGTGCCGACAATCGCGTGGACCCATTGCCGTGGATGGAACAGCTTGCGTCGGTAGAACGTGAAACTGGCGGTGGCCGAGCCGAAGGTCGAGCTCAGTTTGTTGGTGCCCAGTACCAGGTGCGGCGGCAGGCCGGCCGTCAGCAGCGCCGGCGTGGTCAGCAAACCACCACCGCCAGCGATGGCATCGATGAAACCGGCAATGAAAGCGACAAGGGCCAGAATGGCGAGGGTGGTCAGGTCAACGCTGAGTTCGAAAGGCATGGAATCGACTGGCATGGCAGGACGGGAAGGGGCGCCATCATAGCCCGTAACACCTGTCCTAGCGACTCGGATCATCACAACGCATGGCACCCGGGCAGAACTTACGCCGCCATCAAAAACTGCACATTATCAATGAAGTAAGGGCCTTTGTTGCCGAATGGATCATTGGGAATCCCGAAGTGAACATCCACCTGAGCAAAACCCGGCGGGATAACGCCTTCAAGATTGATCCGCTGTTTTTTCGGATCGACGTAGGCCTGTTCGAACCAGACCTCAGCGGTGCCGTCATTGCCGTGGGTGGCCCAAACCGTATAAGTCAGGAATGCATTAAGCAGGGGGTTATCGACTGTTTCGCGGCCCTCGATGTGGAACCGGCGATGCGCGCTGTTCTCCAGCGGGACGGCGTCGGGAGCCTGCACATCGAAACTGAAGATGAATCGTCCGGGCGAGACCGTAAATGTTTCGCTCGCCAGATTCTGCCCCGAGCTTCTGCCTCCGACCATCCGCGCGGCATGACTGGATTGCCATAGCTCTACCGACATTGGCGTGTCGTAGGCTTTGGCTATCCAGTGTGTGAAGTCTCCGCTACTGAAATCGCCATTGCGAATGTGATTGTGCATTGCCATGTTGAAACCTCGATGCCATGGGATGGAAGCTGTTCGTCGCGGGGACGGCGCGACGTACAAGCCCATGGTTCGACAAATCCGCGTGGGTGCCAACTGTCATAAATGACAGTTTTTAATCACCATTGGCGATAGCGGTGGCACGAAACCAAGAATTCGCGCATATGGCAACGGCCTTCAACCGATGCGGCTGGCCAACGCCCGCTCCATCCGCGCAATGCCTTCTTCCAGCAGTGAACGCGGGCAGCCGAAGTTCAGGCGCACGAATTGCTGACTCTGATCGCCGAAATCGCTACCGGCGCTCAAACCGACTTTGGCCTGTTCAAGGAAAAACTGCTGCGGATTACCCAGGTCCAGCGCCGAACAATCGAGCCAGGCCAGGTAAGTCCCCTGTGGCACCTGGATGCTCACGCCGGGCAAGCGACTGCGCACCGCTTCAACCAGATAGTCGCGGTTGGCTTGCAGATAGGTTTTCAGTTCGGCCAGCCACGGTCCGGCTTCGCTGTAAGCCACGCGGGTGGCTTCCATGCCCAGCGGGTTGACGCTGTCGACCATGCCGCAACGAGCATGATTGACGCGCTCGCGCAGAGCGGCGTCCTGGATGATCATGAACGAAGTCTTGAGGCCGGCGATGTTGTACGCCTTGCTCGCCGACATCAGGGTGATGGTGCGCCGGGCGATTTCCGGGCTCAGGGACGCCGTGGGAATGTGCACGCGACCGTCGAAGCACAGCTCGGCATGGATTTCGTCGGAGATGATCCACGCGTCTTGCGCCACGCAGATATCGGCCACGGCTTGCAACTCCTCACGGCCGAACACTTTGCCGATCGGGTTGTGCGGGTTGCTCAGCAGCAGCGCGCCACCGCCGTTCAGCGAGTCGCGCAACACGTCCAGCGGCGTGGCGTAGGTGCCGTCAGCCTGCGCGACGAATTCCAGTTCGACTTTGTTCAAGCCCCAGTGGCCCGGCGCGTGACGCAACGGCGGATAGTTCGGCACCTGCACCACAACATTCTGCTGTGGCTGCACCAAGGCTTTGAGCGCCATATTGAAGCCCGACTCGACACCCGGGAGAAAGATCAGCTCCTGCGGTTTGACCTTCCAGGCGAACTTGTTCCATAGGTCGGCGACGATGGCCTCACGCAGATTTTCCTGAGGCACGCTGTAACCCACCAGCGGATGCAGCAGGCGCTGTTGCAAAGCCTCGATCACCACCGGTGGCGCAGCGAAATCCATATCAGCGACCCACATCGGCAACACATCGGCCGGATAACGGCTCCACTTGGTGCTGCCGGTGTTGTGGCGGTCGAATACCTGATCAAAATCGAAAGTCATGCGCGGTCTCGTGAAGGCGGGATTGGTCCTGCCGGGCATTCTAAGCCCACGGCCCGGTGGGAGCACACAAAACCTGTGGGAGCTGGCTTGCCAGCGAAAGCTTCGGCACATCCAACAATGAAGGTGACTGGCCCACCGCTATCGCTGGCAAGCCAGCTCCCACAGGGAGCGCGGCTGTCAGTGAGAGTGCCGACAAACGGCCGACGGTCGGTTTTCACACGGATTGTGGGGTCTTTGTCTACAGTGAAAAAGTCGGCACTCGTCTGCCGCAACCGTGATTGTCCAGAAAAAGCCCGGCCCCAGTACCGGGTTCCACCTGATCAGGAGTGCACGATGGATCTCAGCCGTCGTCAGTTCTTCAAGGTCGCCGGTATCGGCCTTGCAGGCTCTAGCCTGGGCGCGTTGGGCATGGCCCCGACGCTGGCCTTCGCCGAGCAGGTGCGCCACTTCAAGCTTGCCCACACCCATGAAACCCGCAACACCTGTCCGTATTGCTCGGTCGGGTGCGGCTTGATCATGTACAGCCAGGGCGATACCGCGAAGAACGTAGCGCAAAGCATCATTCACATCGAGGGCGACGCCGACCACCCGGTCAACCGCGGCACCCTCTGCCCGAAAGGCGCAGGCCTGCTCGACTTCATTCACAGCCCGGGCCGTTTGCTCTACCCGCAAACGCGCAAGCCCGGCAGCAGCGAATGGACGCGGATCAGTTGGGACGAAGCGCTCGACCGCATCGTCGATCTGATGAAAACCGACCGCGACGCTAACTTCATCGAGAAAAATGCCAACGGGCAAACGGTGAATCGCTGGGTTTCCAGTGGATTCCTCGCGGCGTCGGCAGCGTCCAACGAAGCCGGTTACATCACCCAGAAGGTGATTCGCAGTCTCGGCATGCTGGGGTTCGATAACCAGGCGCGTGTCTGACACGGCCCGACGGTGGCAAGTCTTGCCCCGACGTACGGCCGTGGTGCCATGACCAATACCTGGACCGATATCGCCAACGCGAATCTGATCCTGGTGATGGGTGGCAACGCAGCAGAAGCGCATCCGTGCGGCTTCAAATGGGTTACCGAGGCCAAGGCGCACAACGCCGCGCGGCTGATCGTGGTCGATCCGCGTTTTACCCGGACCGCGTCCGTGGCCGACTATTACGCGCCGATCCGCACCGGTACCGACATCGCCTTCATGGGCGGTTTGATCAATTACCTGCTGACCGAGGACAAGATCCAGCACGAGTACGTGCGCAATTACACCGACGTGTCGTTCATCGTCAAAGAAGGCTATGGCTTCGAAGACGGCATCTTCAGCGGCTACGACGCGGCCAAGCGCAGCTACACCGACAAATCCGGCTGGGGTTACGAGTTGGGCGAGGACGGCTTCGCCACTGTCGACCCGACGCTGCAACACCCGCGCTGCGTCTATCAACTGATGAAGCAGCATTACAGCCGCTACAACATCGAACTGGCGAGCCAGATATGCGGCATGCCGGTCGATGCCATGCAAAAAATCTGGGACGAAATCGCCACTTGCTCGACACCGGGCAAAACCATGACGATTCTCTACGCGCTGGGCTGGACGCAGCATTCGATCGGCGCGCAGATCATCCGCAGCGCGGCGATGGTGCAACTGTTGCTGGGCAACGTCGGCATGCCGGGCGGGGGCGTGAATGCCTTGCGCGGGCATTCGAACATTCAGGGCCTGACCGACCTTGGCCTGCTGTCCAACGCACTGCCGGGCTACCTGACACTGGCCAGCGACAATGAGCAGGACTACAACGCCTTTATTACCAAACGCACGCAAGTGCCGCTGCGTCCGGGGCAACTGTCGTACTGGCAGAACTACAGCAAATTCCACGTCAGCCTGATGAAGTCGTGGTACGGCGCCAACGCCACCGTCGAGAACAACTGGAATTACGACTACCTGCCGAAACTCGACATCCCCAACTACGACGTCCTGAAAATGTTCGACCTGATGAGCCAGGGCAAGGTCAACGGCTACCTCTGCCAAGGCTTCAACCCGATTGCTGCGTTACCGGACAAGAACCGCGTGATGGGCGCTCTGGCCAAACTCAAATGGCTGGTGGTGATGGATCCGCTGGCCACCGAAACCTCGGAGTTCTGGCACAACGTCGGGCCATACAACGATGTGAAAAGCGAGGAGATCCAGACCGAAGTCATTCGCCTGCCGACCACTTGCTTTGCCGAAGAAGACGGTTCGCTGGTCAACAGCAGCCGCTGGTTGCAATGGCACTGGAAAGGCGCCGATGGCCCGGGCGAAGCACAAACCGACATCCGCATCATGGCCGAACTGTTCCTGCGCCTGCGCAAGCGTTATCAGGCCGAGGGCGGCAAGTTCCCCGATCCGCTGCTGAAATTGTCATGGCCGTACAAAGTCCCGGACGAGCCTTCGCCCGAGGAACTGGCCAAGGAACTCAATGGCAACGCCACCAGCGATTTCACCGACGCCAGCGGCGCGGTGATCAAGGGCGGTTCACAACTGGCCGGGTTTGCCCAGCTCAAGGACGACGGCAGCACCGCGTCCGGTTGCTGGATCTTTGCCGGCAGTTGGACCGAGGCCGGCAATCAGATGGCCCGACGCGATAATTCCGATCCGTACAACATGCATCAGCATCAAGGCTGGGCATGGGCCTGGCCGGCCAACCGGCGGATTCTCTACAACCGCGCTTCGGCGGACGTCGCGGGTAAACCATGGGATCCGAAAAAGCGCCTCGTATGGTGGAACGGCAAGGCCTGGGGCGGCACCGACGTGCCGGACTACAAGGCCGACGTGCCGCCGGAAGCCGGGATGAACCCGTTCATCATGAACCCCGAAGGCGTGGCGCGCTTCTTCGCCGTCGACAAGATGAACGAGGGGCCATTCCCCGAGCACTACGAGCCGTTCGAAACGCCGATCGGCATCAACCCGTTGCACCCGCAAAACAAGAAAGCCACTAGCAACCCGGCGGCGCGGATCTTCGATTCGGTCTGGGAAACCCTCGGCGAGGCCAAGGACTTCCCGTATGCGGGCACCAGTTACCGGCTGACCGAGCATTTCCACTTCTGGAGCAAGCACTGCAAATTGAACGCGATTGCTCAGCCCGAGCAGTTTGTCGAGATCGGCGAAGTGCTGGCGAAAGAGAAGGGCATCGCGGCCGGTGATCGTGTGCGCGTCACTTGCAAACGCGGCTTTATCGAAGCGGTGGCGGTGGTGACCAAACGGATTCGGCCACTGCAGGTCAACGGCCAGGTCGTGCATCAGATCGGCATCCCGCTGCACTGGGGCTTCACCGGCCTGACGCGTCACGGCTATCTGACCAACACCCTGGTGCCGTTCCTCGGCGATGGCAATACACAGACCCCGGAATCCAAGTCATTCCTGGTCAACGTGGAGAAACTATAAATGGCCAGCCAAGACATCATTGCCCGCTCGGCCACCACCACGGTGCCGCCATCGGTGAGGAATCAGGAGGCGGTGGCCAAGCTGATCGACACCACCAAATGCATTGGCTGCAAGGCCTGCCAGGTCGCCTGCTCGGAATGGAACGAGTTGCGCGACGAGGTCGGCCACAACCACGGCACCTACGACAATCCGCAGGATTTGAGCGCAGAAACCTGGACGCTGATGCGCTTTACCGAGCACGAAACCGACGCCGGCAACCTCGAATGGCTGATCCGCAAGGACGGCTGCATGCACTGCGCCGAGCCCGGCTGCCTGGCGGCGTGCCCGAGCCCTGGCGCGATCATCAAGCACGCCAACGGCATCGTCGATTTCGATCAGGATCACTGCATCGGCTGCGGCTATTGCATCACCGGGTGCCCGTTCAACATTCCGCGCATTTCGCAGAAGGATCACAAGGCCTACAAATGCACCTTGTGTTCGGATCGGGTGGCGGTGGGGCTGGAACCGGCCTGCGTGAAAACCTGCCCGACCGGTGCCATCGTCTTCGGCACCAAGGAAGACATGAAGGAACACGCCGCCGAACGCATCGTCGATCTGAAAAGCCGTGGTTTCGAAAACGCCGGTTTGTATGACCCGGCGGGTGTCGGCGGCACTCATGTTATGTACGTGCTGCACCACGCCGATACACCGAAAATCTACGCCAATCTGCCGCAGGACCCGGCCATCAGTCCGCTGGTGGGCTTGTGGAAAGGCATCAGCAAACCCTTGGGCCTGCTGGCCATGGGCGCGGCGGTGCTGGCCGGGTTCTTCCATTACGTGCGCATCGGGCCCAATCGCGTCGAGGAAGATGAGCACCCGACGCCGCCCGACACCTCGGTGCACGTCGTCGATCCGGCGGTGCATACCTTCGATCCACGCGGGGAGGACCGGCCATGAGCAACAAGACAATCCTGCGTTACACCGCCAACCAGCGCACCAATCACTGGCTGGTGGCGATCCTGTTTTTCATGGCCGGGCTGTCGGGGCTGGCGTTGTTTCACCCGTCGATGTTCTGGCTGACCCACCTGTTCGGTGGCGGGCCGTGGACGCGGATTCTGCATCCGTTCATGGGCGTGGTGATGTTTGTGTTGTTTCTCGGCCTGGTGTTCAGGTTCTGGCGCGCGAACTTCTTTATCGGTAATGACTGGAAGTGGCTGCGGCGCATCGACCGGGTGCTGGTCAACGACGAGGAAACCGTGCCGCCGGTAGGCAAATACAACGCCGGGCAAAAGCTGCTGTTCTGGACTTTACTGCTGTGCATGCTCGGTTTGCTGTTCACCGGGCTGGTCATCTGGCGGGCGTATTTCAGTGCGTACTTCGGTATCACCGTGATCCGCTGGGCGATGCTGCTGCATGCACTGGCCGGGTTTGTGCTGATCCTCAGCATCATCATCCATATCTACGCGGGGCTGTGGATCAAGGGTTCGGTGGACGCGATGTTGCATGGCTGGGTCAGCCGCGCCTGGGCGAAAAAACACCACGAACTCTGGTACCGCGACATCACCCGCGACGAACGCAATCCGGACGTGCCGGAGCGACCGATCACCAAAAAGGGCTGACCTTTGGCGACTATTCTTGAACCCGGAGAAATCGAGGCGGCGGCCAGTTCGCCGCCGTTTCTGCATCTGCCACCGCATAATTTGTTCACCTTGCGCGCGCAACGCCTGGAGCAGCTGGCCGACGGGCATCCGCTGGCCGAGTATCTGCGCTTGATCGCCGGGTTGTGTCGGGTTCAGCAGCAAGTGCTGGACGATCCGCCGTCAGCAGAAGTGGTCGATCAACAACGGCTTGAGTTGTGCCAGCAACACGGTTTGCCGCCGTTCGCTGCCGATACCTTAATCCGCGAAGATGACTGGCAAGCCTGGCTGGAGGCTTTGCTGCAACGCTACTCTCCGCCCCAGCAACCCGCCGTGGTGGAAGCGATTACCACTCTGCGCACCGCCAGTGCCGGACAATTGCGCGCCTGGGCCGTAGCGCTGGTCAGTGGCCAATACTCGCTGGTGCCGGCGGCGCTGGTGCCGTTTCTTGGCGCGGCGCTGCAAACAGCCTGGAGTCATTGGTTGCTGAGTACGCCGAACCTGCAACTGACGCCCGGCAACAGCCTCAGCCAATGCCCGGCCTGCGGTTCGCCGGCCATGGCCGGGGTCATTCGCCATCGCGGCAAACACAACGGCTTGCGTTATCTGGTGTGTTCGCTGTGCGCCTGCGAATGGCATGTAGTGCGGGTCAAATGCGTGTATTGCGAATCGAGCAAAGGCCTTGATTACCTGAGCCTTGAGGACGATCGCTACGCGGCCAATCAGGCACCGTTGCGCGCCGAGGTCTGTCCGGGCTGTAACAGCTACCTGAAATTGGTCTATCTGGAAAACGATGCCGACGCCGAGGCATTGTCGGCGGATCTCGGTAGTTTGCTGCTCGACATGCGCCTTGCTCAGGATGGTTATCAGCGCCTGGCGCCGAACTTGTTGCTGGCGCCGGGAGACGAATGACCAGAGCGTCTACACTCCCACAGGTTTGACGGTGTGCTGGGTCTGGACACCGACAGTCTTTTGATTTCGGGAGTGGCTGATGTCTGCGAGCGGTGCCCTGCGGTTACCTTCCATTGATGGTGTGTTGCGTCATCCGGCGTGTCTGCCCTTACTCGAACGACACGGGCGTGAATCGCTGCTGGCCGGTTTGCGCCAGTTGCTTGATGAACTGCGTTCCAGCGTATTGAGCGGGCAATTATCCGCCGTCGAAATCAGCCCCGAAGTGCTCGCTGGTCGCGTCGGTGAACGCCTCGCGCAGCAACAGCGTAGTCACGTGCGGCGGGTGTTCAACCTGACCGGCACGGTGCTGCACACCAATCTGGGCCGTGCCTTACTGCCGGACGAAGCCATTGAAGCGGTACACATGGCCGCCCGTTATCCGCTCAATCTGGAATTCGATCTGGCCAGCGGCAAACGCGGCGACCGCGATGATTTGATCGAAGGCCTGATCCGCGAACTGACCGGCGCCGAAGCCGTCACCGTGGTCAACAACAATGCCGCCGCCGTGCTGCTGACGCTCAACAGCCTCGGCGCCCGCAAGGAAGGCATCATTTCCCGTGGCGAACTGATCGAGATCGGCGGCGCCTTTCGCATTCCCGACATCATGGCCCGTGCTGGTGTGCGCTTGAACGAGGTGGGCACCACCAACCGCACCCATGCCCGAGATTACGAAGCGGCGATCAGCCCGCGCAGCGGTTTGATCATGCGCGTGCATGCGAGCAATTACAGCATCGAAGGGTTTACCGCGCGCGTGCCGACGGCGGAACTGGCGGCGCTGGCCCACCGTCATGGCTTGCCGCTGTTGGAGGATCTGGGCAGTGGCAGTTTGCTGGACTTGACCCGTTGGGGTTTGCCGGCGGAGCCGACGGTGCGGCAGGCGCTGCTCGATGGCGCGGACATCGTCACCTTCAGCGGCGACAAACTGCTCGGCGGGCCGCAAGCCGGGTTGATCGTTGGGCGCAAAGAGCTGATCGCGAAGATCAAGAAGAATCCGCTGAAACGGGCGTTGCGGGTGGACAAGCTGACCTTGGCGGCGCTGGAGGCGGTGCTCGGTCTGTACCGAGATCCGGATCGACTGGCCGAGCGTTTGCCGAGCTTGCGCCTGCTGACCCGACCGCAAGCCGACATCTTCGCCCAGGCTTCGCGGTTGCAACCGGCGCTGGCCGAAGTCTTGGGCTCGGTTTGGCAGGTCAGCGCAGTCGAGGCCTTGGGCATGATCGGCAGCGGCAGCCAACCCGTGGCGCGCTTGCCGAGCGCAGCACTGTGTTGTCGCCCGCAAGTCTCGAAACGCTTGCGCGGGCGTTATTTGCTGAGTCTGGAAGCAGCGCTGCGTGCCTTGCCGATCCCGGTACTCGGACGCATTGATGACGATGCGCTGTGGCTGGATCTGCGCCAACTCGACGATGAACCGGCGTGGCTCGGGCAATTGCCCCACTTGCAGGTCAATCCGTGATTGTCGGTACCGCCGGGCACATCGACCACGGCAAGACCTCGCTGCTGCAAGCCCTGACCGGGCAAACCGGCGACCGCCGCCCACAGGAACGTGAGCGCGGGATGACCATCGATCTCGGTTATCTCTACGCCGAACTTGAACCGGGCGTGGGCCTCACCGGGTTTATCGACGTCCCCGGCCACGAGAAATTCACCCACAACATGCTCGCCGGTGCGCAAGGCATCGATCTGGTGTTGCTGGTGGTCGCGGCGGATGACGGCGTGATGCCGCAAACCCGTGAGCATCTGGCGATTGTCGAACTGCTGGGCATTCCTCGTGCATTGGTCGCGATCACCAAGTGTGATCGGGTCGAGGCGGGCAGGGTGATGGCGGTGCGCGAGCAGATCACCGATTTACTGGCTCCGGGGCCATTCGCCAAAGCACCGATAGTGGCGGTGTCGAGTGTCAGCGGGCAGGGTATCGATGAGCTGCGTGCGGCGTTGTTGCACACGCAAAACCAAGTGCATGAACGTAGTCGCGCCGGGGGCTTTCGTCTGGCCATCGACCGCGCCTTCAGCGTGGCCGGTGCGGGGATTGTGGTCACCGGCACGGCACTGTCCGGCGTGGTCACGGTGGGCGACAAACTGGCACTCGGGCCGTCGGGGAAAACGGTGCGGGTGCGCGGCCTGCATGCACAGAACCAAATCGCCGAACACGCCTGCGCCGGGCAACGCGTGGCCCTTAATCTAAGCGGCGAACGCCTTGAGTTGGCACAGATCCATCGCGGCCAATGGCTGTTGTCGGAATGGCTGCATGCGCCGACGCAACGAATCGACATCGACTTTCAATTGTTGCCCGGCGAACGTGCCTTCGAACACTTTCACCCGGTGCACCTGCATCTCGGCACGCAGGACGTGATCGCCCGTGTCGCGTTGCTCGAAGGTTCACGCCTGCACCCTGGCGAGCGCATGTTCGCGCAACTGCTGATCAACGCCCCGGTGCATGCGGTGAAGGGGGATCGGCTGATCCTGCGCGACCAGAGCGCGCAACGCACGCTCGGTGGCGGGCAGGTGCTCGACCCGTTCGCTCCGGCCAGGCATCGGCGCAGCCCTGAACGTCTGGCGCAACTGCAAGCGCTGGCGCTCAATCAGACGTTCGAGCACGCCTTGCCGTTGCTGCTCAACCACTGCGCGGCGGGGCTCGATCCGTTGCGCCTGGAACGCCAGTTCAATCACCCGCGCGTCGATTGGTCATTGCCGCAAAACGTACGCCTGATCGACACCCGCCAGGGCCCGCTGCTGTTCAACGTGCAACGTTGGGGCATGCTCAAATTCACTTTGCTGGAGCAACTGGCGCGCTTGCATGAACTGGAGCCCGACCAGATGGGTCCGGACCGGGATCGCCTGCGGCGTTTCAGTGCGCTGCCGCTGGAGCGCTCGACGTTCATAAGCCTGCTCGATGAGTTGCTCGCCGCCGGCTCGATCAACGCCAGTGGGCCGTGGCTGCACCTGCCGGATCACCAGGTACGCCTGAGCGCCGCTGACGAAATCCTCTGGCAACAACTGCAACCGCTGTTCGAACAGGCCGGCTTCGACCCACCGTGGGTTCGCGATCTGGCTAAAGCTGTCGGCGAAGAAGACGCCAATGTGCGTCTGCTGCTGCGCAAACTGGCGCGTCTGGGGCTGACCCACCAAGTGGTGCGCGATCTATTTGTCACCGACATCGTCCTGCGGCAAATGGCGGCGATGCTCCTGCAACTGGCGCAGGAAAATCCGCAGATCCAGGTGACAAGCGTGCGTGATGCGCTAGGCTTGGGACGCAAACGATGTATTCAGTTCCTCGAATACTTCGACCGCCTCGGCCTGACCCGACGCCTCGGCGAACACCGACTGATCCGCCCCGACAGCGCGCTGGCCAACCCAGGCGCCCATTGAGTTAAAGGAAGGCAATCGCGCCCGGTGGCGCGGCCGGGCTTCAAACCCGGTTGGGGACGGCATCCGTTCCCGGGCAGGTTCGACTCCGGCTGCCTTCCGCCACATCAAAAGCGAAAGATGCCAGTTCCTTGCCGGGAGCCTGTGCGTAATAACGGGCGGTCAGAGGTTGCGCTGCGTGTCCATACGATCATGCAGTATGCGAATGATCGCAATTCCGTACGCCGTGATTCGGAAGTAAATCGTGTGTCGTTCAATACTGTAGCGTCGATAACCGGGACGTATAGCGTCACAGGCTGGCGCTGTTTTTGGGCGCTCGGTTAACTGCGCAAATGCGGTGGTAATGATATCAATGTAGCGACTGGCCTGATCTTGACCCCACTGACGTGCGGTATAACCCCAGATTGCTTCAAGGTCGCCTTCAGCCGCAGGCGTCAGTCGGTATTCAGCCATGCGCCGTCAACATTCGTTGCTTGAACGCAGCGGGATCGAATGGGTAAGAATAAGTTGCATACCGTGGACGTCCAAAGTTAGATGGCGTCCCCATGGACATTGACGCTTGTTCTTACAGAGATTTCACTTGCCTACCGTCGAACACATTCACTTCAATCCGCATGACCTTTCTGTCAAAAACCGCCTGATTACCTACTCGCTGAATAGCTCCCGTGTAGTGATCGAAGGATTACCACAAATATTCTGGGAAGACGGTTTGCCTTGGAGAGAAGCCAATCTCTGGGCTATGGAGAGAGTCACCAATGGTGAGGCACTCCTTAAGACCGTTTCCAGCAACCTGAACGGGCTGTTGAACTACGCGAAGTTTTTGGAGAGTCGCAGGCTTCAGTGGTTTGAGTTTCCGCCTCGAAAGGCTGATCGATGTCTTGTTCAGTACCGTGGGGCGCTTATAAAGGCTCGTGACGCTGGTCATATCAGTCCTGCCACGGCTTCCGAGTACATGCGTAACTGCATCAGTTTCTACAGGTGGGTTAGAAGGTGCGGCCTTCTAAACCCGCTATTGCCGCTGTGGAAGGACAAGCGCTATTTCATCAAATTCTTTGACCAGGTGGGCTTCGAGCGAACGCTAGCTGGCACCACGACCGATCTGGGTATTCCAAACCGAAAACGCATTGGGGTCACTTTGGAAGGTGGGCTACTTCCGGTGTCTGCGGTTGATCGAGGAGCTATTCTTGATTTCGCAAAACAGAACGCCTCACCCGAGCTTTACCTTATGTTGGCTCTAGGTTTCTTTACGGGTATGCGACTAGGAACGATCTGTGACCTTCGTATCGATACGTTGGAGCGTGCCCTACATGATCCGTCTGCTAAAGGTCTGCTTCTAATATCCATAGGGCCAGGTACGTCGCCGCCAGTGCATACCAAATTTGGTGTAACTGGCCAGGTATGGATTCCCGAAGCGTTGTGTTCAGAAGTCTTGGAGTACGCCAAGGGTCTTCGCAGGTTGACTCGCGAGGCATCTGCTGCTGGCGAGCATCAAGACTTAGTGTTCTTGACACGTTTCGGAAACCCTTTCGGACGTCGCAATAGTGATCAATCCTCGGCCATAAACGTTGAGATGTCATCGCTTAGAAAATTAGGCATAGCGTCGGGCATCAAAGCGCTCAGGAAGTTTCGCTTCCACCAATCCCGGTGCACCTTCGGAACTGAGCTAGCTAGACTCGCTTTAGCAAATTGCACTGATGTGGCGATAGTGATTGCGACGGTCAGCAATGCATTGCTTCACGGTCGAAACTCGGAGGCCACCACCTTCAAATACATTAAGTTTGTGCAGGCCGCACCTGCTAAGCAGGCCCTAGCGAACAGCTTCATGACTGCATTTACAGGAATTGCTTCAAGGCAGGGAGCGAGTAATGAGTAACCTGACGTCTTTAGACCTGACGTTTCCAATGCTTGAGTACGGGAAAACCGAGACGCCCTGGGATTTGGCACCGCTTTTATACAGCGGTGGTGCTGGGGCAAAAGTGAAGACCGTGCGCAGTGAAATCACATCAGGTGCTTTAGGTGATCTTTTGCTGGAGCGAGCAGAGCTTGTGAAGGGGCTTCATGACTGTTTGACCGACGACCTTGTCGGCGGGGGGAGCCGCTTTTCGGCAAATAACAAGATTGGTGCGTTGAGGAAGTTTTTCCAGTGGGTGGATCAGTGCGAGCGTCCGTTGTGCATTGATACGGTCACGGAGGAATACCTGAGGTGGACTGAACATCTTTTACAGCGTCATCGCGTGGAAGGATACTTAACTGCCGGATCGTTATACGACGCGGCAAGTTTAACCGCGACGATGCTCGACCGAGTTCTAGGCCGAAGCTCGACGCTTCTGTACAGCACCCGAATTCGCAAGCCTAGAGGCAACGGAAAGGCAAGTAATGGGTGCACTGATAAGCAAAGTCTAGAAGAGAGCTTTTCATTTGGGCAGTTCATTGCCGACGTATGTACGTCCCTTACCTATGAAGCTGTGACGGGGCCGCTTCCCATCCATGTGGAATTGCGGTCGGGTTCGACGCTACCTATCTGGTGCGGCTTGCGCGATACAGAGAAGGCAGCGTCACGACGGAGCCGACCTCAAACCAAATTCCAGATTGCGGACATCCTTCGAAACCGCGACCTTCGGAACGCTGACGTTTCAATCGAGACTCGATACCCGGCGGTGAATCTACGAATCGAAGCCGAGTTGCTGATGTTCATAGCACAAACCGGCATGAATTTATCCCAGGCGCATCAGCTTCGAATTGAGCAATACCACTACACGAGTCATCTTGATGGTTACCAAGTGCGGTCTTACAAAAATCGCCGTCAGGGTGAAGTGCTGTTTGACGTTTTCTCAAGCTATAAGCAGTGGTTCGAACGCTACATCGAGTGGCGAAACACGTGGTTTCCTGACGATCTAGAGGGACTTCTTTTCCCTCTCGTTCGTCCTGGTGGACGCCTCGTTTTAGAAGCTCCTCAGTTTATAGCTACTGCGCGCGTCTGCACCATTTCCAATGTTCGATTCGTTCGACCTCGTAAGCTCCGGGGTGCGCGTATTAATTGGCTGTTACGTGAATCGCAACGGCCCGATCTGGTGGCGGAAATCGCACAGCACACCGCTGAAACTTTGATTCGTGTGTACGCCGAGCCCAATCCGCAGATTGCGATGATTGAAATCACTCGATTTTACCGGCAAGCAGATCCCGTCGTTTGCTCACCTGCTCCAGGTACTTGTGTGGCGCCGATACCAGAATCTGTCGTGGATGCTCCAACTAATGCTCCTGATCCCGATTGTATTAACGCAGCGGGTTGCCTTTTCTGCGTCAATCATCGGGATATTGAAAGCGAGGATCACGTCTGGTCTCTGAGTAGTTTGAGAGTGCTCAAGGGCTTGGAGCTGGCTAGATACCGCCCAGCTTGCACGGATAGATTTGACGAGGCTCACCATCCAGCGATGCTTGCGGTCGAGCGTCTGAGTGCGAAGTTACGATTCTTTCAGGAAAGTAGCGAGGTGCGTCGGCTTTGGGTTCAAGAGGCACTGGCTCGCATAGCTGAGGAGGACTATCACCCAGCTTGGGACGGATTTATTCGGCTTGCGGAAGTTACAGCGGGGCCGTCCCTATGAATATGCTCACGACGTTAGGGCTTTCTATCGAGTCGCCTCTCGCCGTTCCTGAGGCATCGAATTACCGTCCAGAGAGCTGGCCTCCGCCACCTGATTGGCCGGTCGTACTTGATGCACAGGGCAAAGTAATAAGCCGTTGGGGCGATCCAATTTGGAGGCTTGACCCATGGGCCAAGAAGGCACTGACGCTGAATTTTGGTGATGGGCCAGTTAAAAAATCAGCGGCGCCAATTAGCTCAAAGAACGCGAATTTACTTCGAATCATCACTGGCTGGTGGCTATACGGGCCGTACGGCGCTCGTGGCTACAGATCTCTTAAAACGCGTTTCGATCAGATGCGACGGCTCTTTGTTCTTTGCGAAGAGGCAGGAGTCCTTGCCAGCGAATTAAGCCACTTTCCACGCGTATGCGAACGAATCCCTGCCTTTATTCATACATCGAGAAAAACCGAGTTTCTGACGTTAATGCATGAGCTTTACGCGTCCAGAGAGGCCGTAGGGTTTACGTTGCTGGATTCAGGCTCTCTAATCCGTATGGCTGCGCTTTTTCCCACTCACCACAAAGCCCAAACACCTTACATTCCTCCACGTATCTGGCGCTACCAAGTTACCAGGCTGCGCGAGTGCCTTGATGACTTCCTGTCCCATCGAGAACAGGTTGAAGCGTGTTATCGGTTCTGCTTCGCGGCTTACGAACATAACGAGAGGGTTTCAGAGAGAACGGCGTGCCTAAACGCCCCGCCTTTTAGTGGCCATAAAATGAAGTTATCAGGCTCTAAAACGGGGCTTCGTTTTCTCGGCGCGTTTGCAGACACCGCGAAACGCTTTGGCATCTTTGAGCTACTTGAACGTTGGGTGGGTCGAGGTGACGATTTGCAAGTAACAGCGCTTACTGGCTATCTGAAACTGGTCAGCGGAGCAGGATTAGCTTACATCCTTAACTTCAGTCTCATGCGGGTCGAGGAAGCATGGAATCTTCGAGCCGGTTGCCTTGACATCGAGCACGACAAGAGCTTCGGCGACATTTTTTTGTTACGCGGGCAGACGACAAAAACGCTCGCTGATAGCGCCGCCCTTTGGGTCACATCCCCATCTGTGGCGGTCGCCGTGAAGGCGATGGAGGTCATTTCTCTTTTTCGCTCACTACACGCACCTCATGAAGCTGCGAGAGTTCTCGCCGGGCGCTATCTGACCGATTTTTCTTACGAACCCTGGAGCTCATTGCGCAATAAAGGTAATCACTCACGGAGACCGAGCATTCCGCCATACGCCGACCTTTTGAGGCGGTACGGGAAGCTATTCGACTTAAAACGTTTGCGTATTACGACTGAGGATTTGAAATTGGCTCGGCTAGCTACCCCTACACTGCCGGAGGAGTATCAAGTAGGCGCTGTCTGGCCGCTGGCCTGGCACCAGTTGCGTAGAACTGGGGCAGTGAACATGCAAGCTTCCGGACTCGTAAGTGATGCTTCGCTTCAGTACCAGCTCAAGCACGTCACTCGAGCGATGAGCCTTTACTATGGACAAAATCACTCTCGGTTGCGTCTAGAGGAGAAGGCTCACACTCTGTACGTTCGCACAATGTACGAGACGCTTGGAAGAGAGTTACAGCAGCTTACGAGTGAACGTTTTGTCAGTCCACATGGAGACAAACGAAAGGCTGAGATCGTTCGGCTGATTTCGCCAGAGGATGCGAAGAAGATGATTGGTTTGGCCAAGAAAGGCGCTGTGGCCTGTCGGCCGATCATTCTTGGTTTTTGTTCAAGCCGCGAGCCTTGTCCGTACGGCGGCATTGACAACATTGCCCATTGCGGCGGCGGTGATTCACAGGATGCAAAACCTTGCCCTGATGTGCTGTATGACTCAGAACGATTGGGTGCGGTAGATGATCTTGAACATGTACTGAAAGAGCGGCTTGCTACTGCTCAGGATGGAAGTCCGCTGATGGAATCGTTGATGGCTCAACAGCGAAGCGTAGAGAGCTTCCGTCGTGTCGTAGGGACCGCAAATGGACGTTGAACTCCCTGCTCGCCGCAGCGCGGCTGATCAATATCGTGATGCTTTTGAGCGCCTGAAACTCAATAGGCCACAGCTTCTACCGAAGGGGACGCCGGTCACTCAGAACAACGTGGCCAAAGAGGCCGGGAGCGACCCGTCAGCGCTTAAGAAATCTCGTTTCCCGAGTCTCATCGCAGAGATAAAAACCTACGTGGAACAACATGCGGAGGAGCGACCTCCTTCGTTGAACAAGGTAAATCTTCTCGCCCGGCAGAAAAGCCGCGCCCTGCGTGATCGGATTGAGCAAGTTGCCCGGCAGCGCGACCAACTCGCAAGCTTATTGAGCGAAGCGGATGCGAAAATCATTGAGCTGTATGACCGTATCGCTGAGCTTGAGCGGCAGTTGCCTGCGTCAAATATAATTTCGTTAGATTCGCGGGGGCCGAGAAAGCTTTGAGATAACAGCACGCATGCTGCGAAATTGCACTCCAATTGAACACCCGTTCTGCATCCGCTCCTAAGGTGAGATAACGACCGAAGGTCTGGGTAATGCTAGCTATATTGGTGTCTATCTGCGCCTGTGAGAGCACCGGTCGGCTTTCATCCCTGAAGCTCGGATCGTCAATACGGGTTGTGGCACCGCCAAGCAGTAAAATAGGGCGGTGCCCAGCTTTCTGAATCCTGCGCATGAGCATCAGCCCCTGCAAATGACCCACCTGCAGGCTATCGGCCGTTGCGTCGAATCCGAGGTAAATTGAGCGTGGTGCGCTGGCTAGATGTGCTCGCAGTTCCTCCAGGTTTGTTGATTGGTGAATGAATCCTCTGGTTTGCAGGATCTCGGTAACCGTCCGGCCAACTCACCCAAGCAATTCGTAATCAACCAGATGCAGTGTCACTTGACCTTCCTAATTCAGTTCTCTGGCAGGCAACACTACGCCCTCATGGTTCGTCGTCCCAATAATTAAGCGTAGTCCCGGGCCGCTGCACAGCAGTGAACGCGCGCGCTCCATTAATTGTGACCATCGCCTGATATTTGTCGGAATCCGGGTATTGGCAGACTTCGGGGGTTTCTCGGGTGCCAATGGACAGGTACTTCAGCGGCGCATCCGAGGTGTTGATGATCTGATGCGGATACTCGGGCCCGGGCGGAATGAAGATGACGTCGCCGCTTCGGATCGGCAACATTTCGCCCGCCACGCGCAGGGTGCCAGACCCTTCCAGGATGACGAACATCTCTTCCTGAGCATAATGAAAGTGGTAGGGGCAAGAACGCTTGCCTGGCGCGACGATGTCCACTGACGCACCGAGTTTCTGCGCGACGGTGTCAGTGCCGAGGCGCGCGCCATGGCTCTCGTAAAGAGGGTTGCGGCGCTCGTATTGCAGCGGCACATCATTGAAATTGCGAATCACGCGCGCAGTTAGAACACAGGCGTCATTGCTCATTACTCACTCCCGAAAGTATCTGTCCAGGCATCCCGCCTCGCGTAAGCTAACCGGGCTGCCATTTATGCGTAAGTGTCCAGCCAATGCACCTTGCCTAGTCTAGATATGCCCAGCTATCGGCACCATCGAAATGGCGCACGGGTGTTGTTCCGACCAATTCCTGATCGAAATTATTAATATTCACCCCAACACCAGCACCTGCCCGCGGGAGGATCGCTTCCCAGTGAGTGGCACACCCACAATCACTACAACGGATCGTTCTCAGGGTTTCCTGACCCCAAACGTACGATGAGGTATTTTGAGGGTATCCCTCGAACTTCACTGCACCAGTTTCATAGTGAGCCCAAAGCGCCCCGAGTCTCCGGCAAATAGAGCAATTACATTTGATGGCATGAACTGGTGGATGCGGAATGAACACGCGCACGTTTCCACAATGACAGGAACCTTCTAACAGTCCATTTTTGGCGTGGGTTTTCATGTCAACTCCGTGACCGATTTTACGCCGGATGCCTAACTTACTTCAGTTGGGCACGATTAGGCGTCCATTCGTGGGGCAGTAGGTGGCTTATTTCACTCGCCCGCTGCGTCGGCAGGCGCGTGAGTACATCTTTCAGATAGGCATACGGATCATGACCATTCAGTCTCGCCGACTGGATCAGACTCATGACCGCCGCTGCCCGTTTTCCGCTGCGTAGCGACCCTGCGAAGAGCCAGTTTTTACGTTCAAGAGCCCAAGGGCGGATCTGGTTCTCACACCAGTTGTTATCTATGGGTAACGGAATAAATGCAGGTGGGAGCGCAGGGCTTTTCTGCGCTTGCAGCCGAATCCATTTGTGGACGAGGTTTGCGTTGAGGCTGTGGCCGAGCGCGACGCTGGCAATCGAAGCGCCGGGCTGTGCACACTATTGAATGACCTAGGCCTTGAAGGACTTGGAATAGGTACGGCGTGTTGGCTGCATGAAATACCCGCTTAAAAGGCTAGAACTGGTGCCCACTTAAAATTTAAGTGCACACCATGTCTTGGCTTTGAGGGGCTGGGTAGATGACTTGGCCGGACGCATACGGATCTCGATCAGGTCGATCTTTTCGTTTATGGTTCTTCAACTCGGTAGCAGACTTTTGATTTGGCTCATCTTTTGGGCGCGTCCAATTAAAGCCGTGGTGGATTAAACCGAAACACACAATGCAACCCAATATCAAATAGCCGATGTCTTGGTTACTCACCTTCTCTCCCAGTTAGCGCATTTATAACATCCGCCTGTGAGAGCTGTTGCAAGGCATTAAGTCGGCGGTCATAGGCCTTCTCGTTCCCATAGATGAGTTCAACATTGAGGCTGTCGATCACCGCCATGTATGTCTCTGCCAGTAGTTCGCCGATCTGCCCGGACAATGCTGGGTAGCAGGTATGTAGAGCGGCCAGAAATCGGCTACGCATGCACGCAAGGTAATTATTGAATCCGGACATGACTCTCTCCCTATGCGTCTGCGGTGGATAAAACGCCGCACGTAGCAAAAAGCGAAGGGATTCGCTGCTGCTAAAGCGATAACGCAGATTACGGATGTATAGCTCGCCAGGAGACGTGTTCGATTGCTTGAACTCTATAAACTGGGCATCCACATAATTGAGTTCTGCTCGGAGTGCCAGCTCTAAAGTGACTTCGTAGAGGGCATCCTTGCTTGCGAAATGAGCGTAAAGAGAAGCTTTTTTTATCCCGACTCGGACAGCAATGTCGTTGAGCGATGCGGCGTCGTACCCATGCTCGGCAAACTGCTCCAGAGCAAGAAGGGCAATTCGTTCAGCAGCAGGGCTTAGGGGCGTTGAGTTCATGTCGATCCTTTATCAGTGTCCGCTGAGGTTAAACACTTCGTCTGCACCTTGGCGGAGGCTGATTTTTGTTAAAAGGCATCCCAGCAGAGCGCTTGCTGTAAGCAAGACTGTCCAAGCCACAGGACCATGTTCTAGAACCAATGCCGAAATGGGTGTCGCACTTGAGGATACGGTTAGCTGGATAGCTCCGAGCAATGCAGCTGTAGAGCCTAACGCACGCTCTTGGGAGGACATCACCAATGACATGAGCGTGGACTCGGCGATCCCCAAACCAAACAGCGCCACCGCCATGCCAAACGCAATTCCGGGCAAACCTATGCCTGTCGCCGCCGAGAACAAGGTTATAGCCGCACCGCCAGCCATCGCGGTGACACCTATGAGTGAAAGCCGATTTAGCCCTATCCGACTGACCAGCTCGCTGGCGAGCATCGCACCGAAGAGGATCGCAGTCCCTGTTACA
The DNA here is from genome assembly GCF_044742875.1 of Pseudomonas sp. NPDC087817. NCBI lineage: Bacteria > Pseudomonadati > Pseudomonadota > Gammaproteobacteria > Pseudomonadales > Pseudomonadaceae > Pseudomonas > Pseudomonas sp. NPDC087817. Next base: position 8,201 of record NZ_JBIUVJ010000002.1, on the reverse strand, counting down.
CCAAAAAGCATGCCGAATGATTCTGCGTTCAGGCCGTATGTCTCTTGGTAAACCAGCGTTGCCCCACCGATATAAGCAAACAGGAAGAAGAATACGGCAGCCACGGCTAATGTAGGTCTTAGAAAACTGCCGTCGCAGACAATCGTCAGGTAGGTCCGGCAAGCGGTCCCTAGTCGTAGTGGCTCTCTTTTTTTGACATCCAGGGTTTCAGGTAGAGACGTCCAGCTGTTCCAATAGACCGCCAGACCAAAGGAGGCCAGCACCACCATCACCGCACGCCATCCATAATGTGCATCAATGAACCCCCCCAATGCAGGGGCGATGATGGGGGCAACACCTTCGATGGTCATCAATAACGCGAACAGTTTAGTGGCGGTGACGCCTTGGCTCACATCTCTCACCATGCTCATGATCACGACAAGCGTCAGAGCACTCCCCAACCCCTGAACAAATCGATAGGCAATGAGCGTTTGCAGGGTCGGGGCCCAAGACGCCCCTAAAGAGCAAATCGTGAAAACCGCCAAGCCCGCGAGTAACGGTCTACGGCGCCCGTAGGCATCAACAATAGGCCCAAAGATCAGTTGACCCGCGCCCATGGCTAAAAGGAAGAACGTAAGTGTGAGCTGTACGCTTGCGAAGCTGCTTGCATACTCCCGTGCTATCTCGGGAAGGCTTGACAGGTACATGTCGACTGCCGAGGGGCCCAAGGCACCGATCATCCCCAGCCCAATCGCTAACCTCAAGGGAACCCCATTCGATTTTTGCGTATTCATATAGTATTCAAACCCTAAAAACTACCTAACGGTCGGTAGGTTTATGTAAATCATAAAGCCCTCCTGGTGAATGGTCAATTTTCTTGTGAGCGGAAGGCGCAAGGGAGTAGAGGATGAGCTTGAGGGGCACGCCAAATGTACATGCGCGATGGCCCTTTTTAGCGGTCACTACGCGGTCGATGCCGTGCGCGGTGGGGGAATTACAGCTCTTGCCGATGGCCTGACTTATCTCGGCATGACTTCAAGTATGACGAACTGAGCAAAGACCTGGGGCCGCCGCCTGAGCACTGACCTGCGCATCACGCGTTTTCGTTCAAACGGCCCCCACAGCAAAGCCCGCTTCGACGGGCTTTCTTGCGTCTGGCGGTTACCAATCGGGCAGGGACTGGTCTACCGTTGATCCCTTGGGTGGTTTGACGCGAAACCTGCGACGGATAACAAAATGGAGGGCGTCATGGTGGAACAATTGCTACCACCAACACAGTGGAGCACAAACTTGTCGGCGCTGGATCGCCAGGTGCTGGAGCATTCGCAACACTGGTTGCTGACGGGCATCTATTTGCGCTGTACCGCCTGCGGTGCCGGTCAGGCCGCGAGTGAGTGCAATCGGCTGTTTGTGCACGAGCTCAGTTGTTCGCGCGCCGCTAGCCGACACCACCCCGGGCACGAGCTCGCCTGCATCCTGCACTGGGTACCGAGCCAAAATCGCATCGGATAAGCATTCAACAGGTAATGCCCTGCCAGAACCAGCAATAGTGCGCCGAGCGCTTCGAGGGGCCTGCGCAGTGGCGCTGAGATGCTGCATGGCATCGGCTTAGCGTACGACTTTTTCCGAATTCTGCGGGCTCCTCAGGAATGGAGGTCTACTTCGTAAGCGTTTGTTGTCACTCGGTGACACCTACATGACACTCCCCCTTAATTTGAAGAATTACCGTTACCACTCGAAAACTGTCGAGCAAGTGATAAACGCTAAGTGGACACCTTCAAATGGTATGCAAGCTTAGACATGGGCGATGCAGAAATGACTTCCCACTGTGAAGCGATGATCGCGAGCATGATCGTAGATTGCTAGTCGTCGTATTCGTACAAGACACGCCCCCCCCAAGAACAATCTTGGGGGTTTCGGTTTAGTGATTGATTCGGAGGGATTGCTGCGCTGATCACACCTCGATGGGAAAAGTTGGTGTTTGTGGTGGCTGGCCTTCAGACTGATGCGCAGCGATTACGCCTGCAAACGTATCGCCATACTTAAGAACCATATTTATGAGTAATACACCTGCCCCTTGGTCAGGCAGCTGTTCAACAGCTCTTTTCTGCTGAAGCATCCGTGCAATGTTGATCGCGCTCACGGGCGCTGTAGGGTTTTTTGATATCAGCATATTGCATCCTCAGTGTTCATCATGGGTAAGCTGTTTGCTCGCTGACTGTGGTTTTATATAGCTACCACTCGGTCGAGAAGCGATGGGTTTGAGTACGAATCACTAATGTTGGGGTTAGATTCGAGTCTGAAATGTCAGTCTGCTCAGCCAGCAGAGAGTAAACCTGTGCCACTTTCATTCTTTGAAACCTTCAAATAGCATGTTATGCAATTTACAAGCCACATCCCTCGCTGACACCCATTGACAGCAGGATGAGGGAGCACGCACCAATATCCGTTAGCTCCGACGGCATAGGTGTCTTCGAGCATTAGCCCCTTCAACGCTCTATCTGCACTTAACTTCGGCCCATAGCGGCAACGCATTGCCTATTACGGGGAGCCTACAGAATTCGGAAAAAATCGTACGCTAAGGTTTTCCGACCTGTCGCAACGGTCTGAATTTCCCGTCCTCCAAAGTACGGCTCTGGCGCCAGATGTAATCGCCAGTCAGGTTGATGTGCTCCCATCCCAACGGCGACAGGTATTGATACAGGTCGGTATTCACCGGCTTTCCGGCGGCGGTCAGCCCTTGGGTTGCCCGCTCCAGGTAAACCTGTTCCACAGAACAATGGCGGCGGTCACCAGATTGAGGCCGCTGGCCCGGTATCGCTGCTGCTCGAAGCTCCGATCTCTAATTTAGCCGAGGCGGTTAAAGAACACCGCCCTGGCCAGGGCGTTTCGCGCTTCACCCTTGTTAAGTCCGGCATGCACACGACGGCGCAGCTCGACGCTTTGCAGCCAGTCCAGGATAAACAATGTGCGCTCGATCCGGCCCAACTCCCGCAGGGCAACGGCCAGGCCGTTCTGGCTCGGATAGCTGCCCAGCTTGCGCAGCATCAACGAGGCCGTGACCGTACCCTGTTTGATCGACGACGCCAGACGCAGAATTTCGTCCCAGTGAGCGCGGACGTGCTTAATGTTCAGCGTGCCGCCGATCATTGGGCGCAGCGTCGGGCATCCTTGCCAGAGGCCTTGTCGGTGAAAAGTTTGCTCACCTCGGCCTGTTCCAACTGGCGTTCTGGGTTTTGGTCGTAGCTGCTGACCCGGACATAGCCGATACGTTGTCCGATCACGGCGCGCATGATTAGCCCTGATGGGGGGGCATCACGTTTTGCACCCTACTGGCGCGCACATGAACATCAAGGTGTTTGCGAACGGAACAGGAGGAGTCTATTCGCTTATGGAGACAGTGCTCCCCCCTGGAGGTGTAGTGCCGCGGCATATCCACAAGGGGGAGTTATGAAAATAACTTTGTCCTCGAAAGGGAACTAACCATGCAGATTGGCGAGGCTGTTTACTTGGCGGGGCCAGGTAGCTATGTCGTTGCTCCACGTGGGGTCCAGCAGTATTTCAAAAATGAAGGTGACACCCACTGTCGCTTTCTCACAACCTTTACTCCTGGGGAAGCAGAAGGTTTCTTTAAGGAAGCAGGTGAGTTGATACGCCGTGTCGCTCCGGAAAAGCCCAGTCCAGACCAACTAATCCTGCTCCAGCAAAAATATGGTTTGAGCTACTTATGAATAGGAAAATGTATTGTAATTGATACAAATTTACTCAAGTCGTTCATCAAGCCACTTATCCGATCAAAAATTCTGAACGCGAGTATATCCTTCAGTTTGAGCGCGATCTTCATGCGACACTACACCCCGTATTTCGTCGGCGCGGAAAACACGTTAAGCTAGCGTGTCTAGAAAATCCGGGGCGATTCACAGTGGTGGTTATTACGCCCCCCTTGGCAAAGTAAAGTTGTCCCGACGCTAAGAAAATATAATTCAATTTGATGTTGCGTCATAAAAAATCAATAAATCACTGCTAGCCTTTACATGTAGTAAAATTATTTTACTATTGAATGGTATTTGTAAATCTGAAGGAGATGTAATGAAAAGCATGATACCGACTACTACTAATTCTAAATCGCACCTGAAAGCAATTCAGAATTTGTGCGCTGCATTGGGAATCATGACCATTGCTTGCAATGCCTGCGCCGGACCTTTTGTGCTTGCTTATACTGATGGCCAGCTCCCCCAGGCATCCGTAAATCTGGAGCTTTTTCACGGAAAACTATCCGCCGTTGGATTGGGCAGTGCCTATGGAATGACTGACAAAGGCACTATTGACGGGAGCGGAGCAAACTCGATTACTGATGACATTATTAAGATATCAAAATCAAAGTCTTTACCGATTTATCCGACTATTTCTGATTATAACCAGAAAATAGAGAGATTCGATGAGGCGATTTCTAATGCAATTCTTACTGACCCAGTGAAGTTTTCGTCATCTATTCAACATCTAGTGAATTTCGCAAATAGCAAGGTGTTCGCAGGCATTGACCTTGATTTTGAGGCTGTTGAGACAAAAAACAAAGACGCCTTCTCCCGCTATGTAAGAGATCTTGGAAAGGCTCTTCATGCGAGTGGCAAGAAGCTGATCATCAGTATTCCTGCAAAGATTAGTGACCTTGAACCTGAATATCTGGGCGGGTATGACTACGCAGAGATTGGACGATCTGTCGATTACTTCCAAGTTATGACATACGATCAAGTAGGCCCTGGTTGGAGCAGTGGCGGATTCAATGGTGAGACTTGGCCTGGTCCTGAGTCGGGAGCGGATTGGCAGAAAGCCATGCTTGAATATGCGGTGTCCCGAGTACCAGCAAACAAAGTATTGTCAGGCCTACCTACGTACGGTTACGACTACAGTACAAAAGATCAAGTGCATTGGGCTGACTACACAAAGGTGATTTCAGCACATAAAGCTACTGTTAGTCGCGACTCTGCCTCTCAGACACCATTTGCCACTTGGGGGCCGGTCACTCAGTTCACTGAAGAGGTTGAATGGAGCAAAAAGACCGCGCAACCGGTCCTTTGGTTCGACGATACTGCGAGCATTGTAGCCAAAACTCGATTAGTAGGCGCACTAAATCTTGCAGGCACCAGCGTATGGGCTATGGGTTACGAAAATGCAGAATTTTGGAACGCCGTAGAAAAGGGTTTAAAGGCCACCAAATGATTTTGCAATAAACTTCCTCCTTCCTCCCGGCTCTTAACGAGCGCTAAGAGTCGGGGGAAACAGTTCGGTAATCTCAGTCGCTCGCTGCGTCGGCAAACCATGGACATGCGCATGGGCACCGATAACGCGCTGAGGCGTTGGTGCACGGCGATTTAGGTATCTGAATGGTGGCCCGCCGTCTGCGCCAAGGCAAGTTTTCTGGCCAGGATCTCAGCTGGAATTGTGCGCTAAACAATTGATCGCAGTAACGAGTCGGTCGGGCGGCGCGACTTCTATCATGTGATGCCTTATTAGTTGTCTAGTGGCCCGATCAGTCTATCACCGGTGTTGTCCTGCTCAGGTAAAATGGAGGGATGACCGTCGTTTCCAAATCTCGATCAACTAAATCCTGAACAACTGCGCGCCCCGGATGCGCAGTTGGTGCAGCGTGTCGAGAGCCCAGATCAAAGAATCGAGACGATGGACAAGTAAATCAAAAATCACCGGTGGGTCAGTTAATGAGATGGTCACCCCCACATCCTACGAGAGCTACGGTTTCGCAGGGTGTTTTGTTTTCGGAGGCCATCATCATGAACGAGTCAGCGCTGATCGGTATCGATCTCGGCAAGCACAGTTTTCATATGCACGGCCAGGACACGTCAGGGCGAGAAGTGTTTCGCAAACAGCTAGCGCCCACAGATGATGCAGCTTTTCGGCAATCTAGCGGCCTGCACCGTGGTGATGGAAGCGTGTGCCGGCGCACATTTTGTCGCTCGCCAGTTGATGGCCATGGGGCATACGGCCAAGTTGATTTCCCCACAGTTCGTTCGGCGCTTTGTCAAAAGCAACAAAAACGGTTTCGCGGATGCCGAAGCCATTTGCGAAGCGGCCTCGCGCCCTTCGATGCGCTTCGTCACACCTAAAACCGAGGGCCAGCAGACCCTTTCCGTTCTGCATCGCCTGCGCCAGTCGCTGGTGCGTGACCGCACCAAAACCGTCAATCAGCTGCATGGCTTCCTGTTGGTGTTCGACATCAGCCTGCCCAAGGGCCTGGCGATCATGAAGCGCTTGGCGAGTGTCCTTGCCGAGCATGAGTTGCCGGTTCGGCTGACGGTGCTGTTGCAGCGCTGCACGACCATTTCGTTTATCTGGATGAGCAGATCAAGGAGCTGGATAAAGAGCTGGAGGGCCAACTGGCCGACGATGATCTTGGGAGTCGTTTGCTGAGCATGCCGTGTGTCGGGCCGATCACCGCCAGCCTGCTGGCTGTGGAAATGGGCGATGGTCAGCAGTCGCGACTTCGCCGCGTCTGTAGGCCTGGTACCCAGGCAGTACAGCACAGGTGGCAAGAGTAATTTGCTAGGAATCAGCAAGCGTGGTGATAAGAACCTCAGACGACTTCTGGTTCAGTGCGCCAGAGTCTACATGCAACGATTGGAGTATCAGCATGGCGCTCTGGCCGAGTGGGTACGCTCGTTACCCAGCCGACGGCACTCCAATGTCGTGGCTTGCGCCTTGGCCAACAAACTTGCGCGGATCGCTTGGGCGATAGCGACCAACCATACCGAGTTTGAAGCAGGGCCAAGCACTATGAATGCCTGGCCCTGCTGATGTTGCTGTACCACGAACTACCCTTCAGGTTTTGCGATAACTGAACAACAGATGATGTGAACGGCCCACCGGCCTGACGAAGAACCTGCGATTGAAATAGGCTTTAGAAGCCGCTCAGTTTTTCAGGATCGTTAGGCGCGACTCTCATCGTGGCGCGGGGTATGCCCGAGATAGACGCCGGATAGATTTAAGCAAGCCAACCACTTCGCCCGTTAATCAGTATTGCAAAAGTGGGGGTGACCATAGATTTCAATCAACGCCAACAGTCTTGGCCTTCTATAGCTGGTGACTCAGGCTTAGCGTACGATTTTTTCCGAATTCTGTGGGCTCCCCATTACGATTGCCGCTCCCTATACACATATTATCTGGCAGTCGAAGTAATCGCGGAGCTTGGAGCTGGTCTCTTGTCTGCCCGGCAGGGTCTAGGGCAGTGCGAAACTCTGGACTCGACGACTACCTCGTACGAGGGGCGGTGAAACGGAGTGACAGGGATCCCGCCGCAGTGGGCTCCGCGATAGCACGAAGTCTATAGGCGCATTCTGCTGCTTTGGACTGACGGGGTCTTCGGCTGTTTTTTCTACCCAGAGTCATTTACGTTTTCTAACGAGAGCTATATACGGATTTTTGTAGCAGATTTTTGGTGTTCGTAGAGGACTACACCCGAACATTTGCAGACGTTAACGAAGGGCTGCAATGGGTCGTTCTCTGCCGGTCATGTCCGCGAAACGTGCTGGTCAAATCCGATGCAAATGACTGGTCAGGCCGAATGCAAATGGGTAGGCAAGTCTGTGTAATTACCCACGCATGCAGCTAGACCCAACGAAATATAGGAAAGCGACAAGGAAAGTCTCATGTTACGAGTGCTTGTATTTTTGGCTGTGACACTCTGGCCGGTTGCTTATGTGCATGCCGAAAGTGTTTCTCCGTGGGAGCCGGGTCAGGATCTCGAACAGTTCTACACCCAGTATTGCTCGGCACCGAACCTTGAAAAGCACTACTTTCCATTGCTTGATTCACGGCAGTTAGCTGGGATCACTCGGCTGACCTCCGAGGTGTTGTGGGCTGATTTACCCAACCCTGCAAAGCCAAGACATGGTGTGCACTTAAATTTAAGTGGGCACCACTTCTAGCCTTTTAAGTGGGTATTTCATGCGGCCAACACACCGTTCCTATTCCAAGTCCTTCAAACCCCAGGTCATTCAAGAGTGTGCCCAGCTACGCGCCGTTTCTGCCGGTCATGGCCACCCAGCGGGCTGGTCAAATCCGATGTAAATGATTGGAGAGGTCGAACGCAAATGGGGAACCAGGTCATTGCAATGTAAGCGTCCGGCGAAGTCATCTTCTGATGGTAATGGTGTATACCCGCTTTAGTCTCTCAAACATGCCGTCATTACAATCATCGATACTGGTTT
>NZ_JBIUVJ010000001.1:162140-463259 GCF_044742875.1 Pseudomonas sp. NPDC087817 | reverse complement strand
CTGACGTTAAGGGCGATCGCGTCCGCTTAAAAATACGCGGACACCATCGCCCTTAATGCTGGAGTTCGGAAGGTGACTTCCCCAGCCGCTTACATTGCAATTACCTAAGTCATGACTCAGAGAGCTTAAGAGCTTCAGCTATACAACCAGATTGGATGAATTTGGACTGTTGTATCGGGCTCATCCTAATCACGCTAGCTTTCGTCGCCACAAAATTCGCGTAGTCGTCATGGACATCACGTGATCCGTTTCTGTGAAAAATGCGTGTGGTCTATGGACATCGAATACCTAATCTAAACCCTCACAAATATTCATTCAAACCGATGTCCATGGGTTGACATCTTTCCTTTAGATTGACGAGGTTTTCCGCTGGATTCACCTTCCCGAAGAGCGGCCCGTACCGTCTCTAGCTCAGCATTGCGCTCTTGCTCACGACGAATCAAATCACGGATGTATTCACTGTCGTTGGTGTAGTGGCCCGCTTCTATCTGCGCTTTGATCCAGTTGTCTTGCTGGTCAGTCACGGTAATGGTTTTTCGCACGGTCCCCATGATCGGGCCTCCAGGAGAATGATCGACTGGCGTGGAAGCTATCATACTATTGGTGCTGTATCGAGCATTCAGCCTGCCTTCCGCCACATCAAAAGCAGAAGATTACTACCTTCTGCTGTGCCAGCCCGAAGGATGAACCGTCAGTCTTCCTTGCGTACGGTGGCCACTTCGTCGGCGCGTACTTTTACCTTGGCGCCGGAAATGTCTTCGAACTCATAGAAGCCATCCTTGGTTTTGGTCTCTGGCATGTCCTTGGTCAGGTATTGGGTGCCGTTCTGCAAGGTCACCACGGTCTGGGTCGAGCAACCACCCAATGCCAGCAGCGCGGCGACGGCCAAAGGAATACCCAATGTCTTGATTTTCATACCCACCTCAAATTCCTCTTTCCATGTGATACCGAGCATTGTCGGTGTTCTAACGCGGTTGGTGCCATTGAGCCGGGAAAAGTTCGATGGCCCGGTGAAAAAATGCCATTGATCTTTTTCTGTTTGCGCCGGGTGGGGAAGAGCTGTTATCTGTACGCATAACCAGTACTCGCTCGCCATGGCCCTGAATTCCCGTGACTGCCAAACCCCTCGACGATCCGTTCTATTACCTTAACAACTTCCTGCAAGTCATTGATTGGCTTGAACATCGTTATGCAGATGTGATGAGCGAAACGGAGCAGGCGTTTATCGGCGACTTCAAAGCGTTGCCTAAACCCTCGCAAGGTTTGCTGGTGCGGATGGTGATGCGCAAGGGCCTGCATTTTCGTGCGGGCAAGCTCATTTACCCGGAAATCGGCGATATCCCCCAGGCGGCACAGCCGTTGCTGGAACTCGGCTGGATCGACGAACACGCCCCCTTGGTGATCGCAGAGCTGTTCGACGTGTTGCTCAAGGCTGAGATCCTGCAAGCGTTCGGTGCCTTTATCGAGCAACCCAAGGGCCGCAAGGACGATTGGCTGCCAGTGCTGGCCGAAGCGTTTCCCCAGGCACAAAGCCTGCGCGACTGGGCGCCGCTGCTGCCCGATCGCCTGTTCAGCCTGACCATCATGGAACTGTGCGACCGTTTGCGTCTGATGTTCTTCGGTAATCTGTATCAGGACTGGTCGGAGTTCGTGCTCGCCGATCTCGGCATTTTCACCTACGAAAAAGTCGAGTTCTGTGCCGATTCCCGGGGCCTGCGCAGCCGTGAGGACGTCGACGCCTGCCTGTTCCTGCACCAATGCCAATTGCGCTTCGAGGCCGGCGAGCCGCTGGAAAGCATCGTTGAGCAAGTGAGCGCCTTGCATTTCGACAACCCGTGGCTGCAACGTCGACGCGGCAAGGTGTTGTTCCAGATCGGCCAATACTGCGAGCGTATCACCGAGTTTGCCCTGGCCCTGAGCATTTACCGGACCTGCGCCTATCCCGGCGCTCGATTGCGGATGATCCGCGTGCTGGAACGCTGCAGCGAATACAGCCTGGCACTGGAACTCGGCACGCTCGCCGAACAGTCCCCGGAAAGCGCCACCGAACAGCAAGGCCTGCAACGCATCGTGCCCCGGCTGCGGCGCAAGCTCGGTGGCCCGCCGCTCAAGCGCGCGGTGGCAAAACCGGTCGAGCGACTGGATCTGCACCTGCCGCGCACCGATCCGGCGCTGTCGGTGGAGTTTCATGTGCAGGCACATCTGCACGCCGATGATGGCCCGGTGCATTACGTCGAAAACAGCCTGATCAATTCGTTGTTCGGTCTGTTGTGCTGGCCGGCTATTTTCGCGCCGTTGCCGGGGGCGTTCTTTCACCCGTTCCAGCGCGGTCCGGTGGATCTGCTCAACGAAGATTTCCAGCAACGCCGCGCCGAACGGTTTCAGGCCTGTCTTGGCGAACTCGACGACGGCCGTTATGCCGACACCATCCGTGGCCGATTCGTCGAGAAATGGGGGGTGCAGTCGCCGTTCGTGTTCTGGGGCGCGTTGAATGAAGATTTGCTGGAGCAAGCGCTGGCGTGCCTGCCCGCCGCACACCTCAAGCATTGGTTCAACCGCCTGCTGCTCGACATCAAGGCCAACCGCGCCGGGATGCCCGACCTGATCCAGTTCTGGCCGCAGCACAAAACCTACCGGATGATCGAAGTTAAAGGCCCGGGCGACCGCTTGCAGGACAACCAACTGCGCTGGCTGGAGTTCTGCCATCAGCATCAGATGCCAGTAGCCGTGTGCTATGTGCAATGGGCGGAGCAGAGCGCTTGAGCTACAGCATTGCAGTGCGGGCGTTGTGTGAGTTCACCGCCAAGACCGGTGACCTCGACTTGCGCTTCACGCCGTCACCCACGGCAATGGAAGGCATTGCCGGCCATCGCACCGTGGCCTCGCGGCGCAATGACCAGTATCAGAGCGAAGTGGCGCTGGACGGCGAGTTCCGCCAATTGAAGGTCAAGGGCAGGGCGGATGGCTACGATCCGGCGCAGAACTGCCTTGAAGAAGTCAAAACCTACCGTGGCGATCTGAGCAAACAACCGGCCAATCACCGCCAGTTGCATTGGGCACAGGCGAAAGTCTACGGCTGGCTGATGTGCCACAAACTCGATCTTCAGCAGATCAACGTGGCGCTGGTGTATTTCGATATCGTCAGCGAAAAGGAAACCTGCCTGGTCGAGGCGTTCAGCGTCGAGACCTTGCAGGAGTTTTTCGAGGCGCAATGCACATTGTTCCTGTATTGGGCCGAGCAGGAAATGGCCCATCGCGAGGCGCGCAATCGCGCGGCGCAGCAACTGACGTTCCCCCATGCAGACTTTCGTCCCGGCCAGCGCCATCTGGCCGAATCGGTGTTCAAGGCGGTGAGCACCGGGCGTTGCCTGATGGCGCAGGCGCCGACCGGCATCGGCAAGACCCTTGGCACGCTGTTCCCGATGCTCAAGGCGTTGGCGCCGCAGCAACTGGACAAGGTGTTCTTTCTCACCGCCAAGACCCCCGGGCGCAAACTGGCGCTGGATGCCAGTCAGGTGTTGTTCGATCAAGCGGCCACTTTGCCCTTGCGGGTACTGGAGATGGTCGCCCGGGACAAGGCCTGCGAACACCCGGACAAGGCGTGTCACGGCGAGTCCTGTCCGTTGGCCCAAGGCTTCTATGATCGCCTGCCCGCCGCCCGTGAAGCGGCCAGCCGCGTCAACCTGCTTGATCAGGCGGCGATGCGCGATGTCGCCGCACAACACTCGGTGTGTCCGTATTACCTGAGTCAGGAAATGGCCCGCTGGGCGGACGTGGTGATCGCCGACTACAACTATTACTTCGACTTCAACGCCTTGCTGTTTGGGCTCGCGCAGCTCAACCAGTGGAAAGTCGCGGTGTTGGCGGATGAGGCGCATAACCTGGTCGAGCGCGGTCGGCAGATGTACAGCGCCGGCCTTGATCAGGCCACCCTCGGCGGCGTGCGCAAAACCGCGCCGCAAGCGCTGAAAAATTCGCTGCAACGGGTCAACCGGGAATGGAATGCACTGCATGCGCCGCAACTGGCGGCGTATCAGGCTTATGACAAAGCCCCGGAAAAGCTGCTCCAGGCGATTTCCCTGTGTTGCGCCGCGATCGGCGATTACCTCAACGACCATCCGCAAGGCCTCGACAGTGGCCTGCAGAATTTCTATTTCGACCTGCTGCAATTCGGTCGGGTGGCGGAGCTGTGCGACGAGCACTATCTGTTCGACATCAGCAAACGCGACCTCGACCGCAAACGTCCGCTGTCGCAACTGTGCCTGCGCAATGTGGTACCGGCCGCGTTCATTGGCCCGCGTCTGAAAGCTGCGCGCAGCAGCGTGCTGTTTTCCGCGACACTCAGCCCGCGCCACTATTACGCTGACTTGCTGGGCACGCCGGCCGACACGGTGTGGATCGACGTTGAATCGCCGTTCAGTGCCGAGCAGTTACAAGTGCAGATCGTCAGCCGCATTTCGACGCGTTTCAACCATCGACAGGCGTCGCTCGAACCTATCGTCGAGTTGATCGCCCGTCAGTTCAGCGAACGGCCGGGCAACTATCTGGCGTTCTTCAGCAGTTTCGATTACTTGCAGCAGGTGGCGACTTTGTTGGCCGAGCGCCATTCGCACATCACCCTGTGGCAGCAATCACGGGGCATGCTCGAAGGGGCGCGGCAGGCGTTTCTCGATCAGTTCACCGCCGACAGCCAGGGCGTCGGCTTCGCAGTGTTGGGCGGAGCGTTCGGTGAAGGTATCGATTTGCCCGGCGCACGCTTGATCGGCGCCTTCATCGCCACGCTGGGGCTGGCGCAACTCAACCCGGTCAACGAACAGCTGAAGCGACGCATGGCGGCGATATTCGGCGCCGGTTACGACTACACCTATCTGTATCCCGGTGTGCAGAAAGTGGTTCAGGCCGCCGGGCGGGTGATCCGCACCCGCGAAGATCGCGGCGTGGTCATGCTGATCGATGACCGCTTTGCCGAGAGCCGGATAAAACAATTGCTGCCGCGCTGGTGGGCAATCAATAACGAAGCAGCTTCCCAATTGGCCGGATTGCCGCATACTTCTGCTCATGACAACGGCTGGTGAGAGTGATGAGCGAAAACAACAAGACCGCAGCGATCGAGAACATGCGTTTCAGGCTGTTGATCGATGCGGTTGTCGACTATGCGATCTACATGATCGACCCCGACGGCATCATCACCAGTTGGAACTCCGGCGCCAAGCGCTTCAAGGGGTATGAAGAGGCGGAAATTCTCGGCGAGCATTTTTCGCGCTTTTATACCGCTGACGATCGTGCGGCGGGGCTGCCGCAACGGGCGCTCGACACGGCGATCCGCGAGGGTCGATTCGAAGGCGAGGGCTGGCGGGTGCGCAAGGACGGCACCAATTTCTGGTCGCATGTGGTGATCGATCCGATCATCGACCCCGACGGCAATCTCCTGGGTTTCGCCAAGATCACCCGCGACCTCACCGATCGCAAGATGGCCGAAGAAACCCTCAAGCAAAGCGAGCAGCAGTTCCGCCTGCTGGTGCAGGGCGTTACCGACTACGCAATCTACATGCTCAGCCCCGAAGGCCGCGTCAGTAACTGGAATCAGGGCGCGCAACGGATCAAGGGCTATCTGCCGGAAGAGATCATCGGCCAGCATTTTTCGGTGTTCTACACCCCCGAGGACCGTGAACTCGGCGAGCCGCAACGGGCCTTGGCGATCGCCACCAAAGAGGGCCGTTTCGAGAACAGGAGCTGGCGTGTACGCAAGGACGGCACACGGTTTCTCGCGCACGTGGTGGTTGATGCGATTCGCGGAGAGACCGGCACCTTGCTCGGTTTTGCCAAGATCACCCGCGACGTGACCGAAGCCCATCAGGCCCAACTGGCCCTGGAAAAGACCCGCGAGGCATTGGCCCAGGCGCAGAAGATGCAGGCGATTGGTCAACTCAGCGGTGGCATCGCCCATGACTTCAACAATCTGCTGACGGTGATCCTCGGCAATCTGGAGATTGTGCAGAAGCGCGTTGGCGACGACCCAAAAATCACCCGTCTGCTGGAAAATGCCACCCAGGGCGCGATGCGCGGCGTTTCGCTCACCCAGCGCATGCTGGCATTCGCCCGCCGCCAGGAGCTCAAGACCGAATCGGTCGATATCCCGCAACTGGTGCAAGGCATCACCGGGCTGTTGCGCAGTTCAATGGGGCCGGGGATTCGCATCGACACGCACTTTCCCGCCGACCTTGAACCGGTACTGGCAGATACCAACCAACTGGAACTGGCCTTACTCAACCTCGCCACCAATGCCCGCGATGCGATGCCCGAGGGTGGCACGGTGACGATCACCGCTCAGCCGGAGGTCGTGCTTGAGCTGGGTCATTCGGAACTGGCGGCGGGGCGTTACGTCTGCCTGAGCCTGACTGACAGCGGGGAGGGCATGGACGCGCAAACACTGGCCTCGGCCCGGGATCCGTTTTTTACCACCAAAGGTGTGGGCAAAGGCACCGGGCTAGGGTTGTCGATGGTCCATGGTTTCATCGAACAACTGGGTGGTCGTTTCATCCTCAAAAGCGAAAAAGGTCACGGCACCATGGCAGAGCTGTGGATACCGGTGGCTGTCGACGGCGCCGCCGTCAAACCTTTCTACCCACCTGCCGCACCGATTGCGGTGCCACGCCTCAGCGTGCTGGTGGTGGACGACGACTCGCTGGTGATGACCAGCACCAGTCTGCTGCTCGAAGACCTCGGCCATCGTGTAATCGGTGCGACGTCGGGCACCCAGGCGCTGGCATTGTTCGATCAGGGCGAGGTCATCGACCTGATGATTACCGACATGGCCATGCCGCACATGAGCGGCGCGCAACTGGCGCACGCGGTGCGGCTGCTTAAACCGGACCTGCCGATCATCCTCGCCACCGGTTACGCCGAACGTCTGGAAGGCTTTGGCGCGCAACTGCCGCGACTGCCCAAACCGTTCACGCAGTTGAACCTGGTGGAGATCATTGCCCACGCGATGAAATGACGGTGGGCACATCCGGCTGAACTAGTGCGCAGCAGGGGGCTTCTAAACGTTTTTCCTGCCCCGGAGCGTGCGTCTCGTGCCTCGCATATTGACCCAGCCAACCGCTGAAGAAATACAGACCGAACATGACGCGAAGATGTTCGGTTCGCCCAAGGAACGACTGGATTTCTATCGCCGGGAGATCCAGTACGAAACCAGCATCCTCGCCAATCGCACCGACGCCTACCTGGCGGCGCAGTCGTTTCTGGTGATTGCCTTCGCGTCCTGCATGTCCAACCTCAACCCCGAATGGGGCAAGCTGTTTACGCTGGTGGTGCCACCGTTTCTGGCGCTGCTCGGGCTGCTCAGCTCGCTCAATGCCTGGCCGGGCATTCGCGCGGCGTATGACATCATTGATCACTGGCACTTCAAACAGAGTCATTTGCTCCTCAGCGAGCCGTTGATGGGCTTGGCCTATGACGAGTCGCCGCTGTTCAGCGAGATGGAATCGAGCCACAAGGGCTATCGCAAGTCGCTGCTGTTTTCGGTGCGCACGCCGTGGATTTTTGCGACGTTCTGGGTGTTGCTGGGGAGTTATGCGGTGTTTATTCAGGTGACCAATCCGGGCGGATGAACGCCCGACGAAAAAGCCAAAAATCAAAAGCCCCTCACCCCAGCCCTCTGGGAGAGGGCTGGGGTGAGGGGCTTCTGCTCTTCTGCTCTTAATCGGCAGTCTCAAGCTGCCGCCGCAAGCCCTGCGAGTTCTGCACCGACATCGGGATCGGCGGAAAATCCTCGTTCAGCACACACAAATGCTCGATCGCATCGGCAAATTTCACATCGGCCTTACCACGTAATGCGCGGTAGTGCTCAAACTGTTCGTGATCCAGTTGCCCGGATTCGAGCAGCTCATGAGCCGCTCGATTCAGCGCCTGCGCTTCTTCGAACAATTGACGATTGCGTTCCAGGGCCAAAGCCCTGCAAGCCTTGATTTGCGCAGGAGTCGAGCATTCTTTCATGACCGTGACCTTACTGTTCAAGGATTCCTTTTCATGGGCGAAACGCCGCAGGGGAACCGAACCTGCCGGGCCCCACCGGTTGTATCTGGCGAGGGTTATGCTTGTGACCGCTGGCCATCGCTGAGAGATCCATTTTTTTGCTGAAGATTTTCATTCCCCGGAAGCCCGTTTGGGTGATTTGTTCTTGCCTTGTTCGTAGCGCGCCAGGATCGGCTGGGTGCTGATGCCGTGCAGCAAGATGCTCAAGGCCACGACCGACAGGGTCAGGTCGGTACACAGCGCCGCCACCGAATCGCTCAGACCGTGGTTCAAGGCATAAAACAGATAGAAAAGACTGCCGATGCCGCGAATGCCAAACCAGCCGATCAACAGCCGCTGCCGTCCTTCGAGCAGCGAGCCCCACGGCATCAACGCCACGCACAGCGGGCGAATCACGGCGAACAACACCGCGCCGACCAGCAGCGCCCGCCAGTCCCAATGCGTCACCAGCACCACGCCCAGCAGCGTCACCAAAAACACTTCCATGGCCCGTTCAACGAGGCCGCCGAAGGACAACATGTCGCCCATCATGATCCCGGCGGCGACCTGGCTGTCTTCCAGTTGTTCAGTATCGCCGTGCACCGCGTGCTGGGGCTCGACGTTCTGGTGACCCACCACGGGTTGCACAAGATGTTCAGCGGGCGGTTGACCGGCGCCGGTGGATTTCACTTCTTCCTGACGCAGACCGAGCCCAGCGGCAAACACCGAGAGAAACCCGTAGCCACCGATGGCTTCTGCCACCACATAGGCCAGGGCGATCAATGCCAGCGCCAGGTAATCGTTGGGGCTCAGCGTGCTGTCGTCGTTGTGAATACGCATGGACAAGGTCAAGCGTCCGATGCCCCGGCCCATCCAATAGCCGGTCAACAGTCCGGCGGGCACGGCCCACAACAGGCTGCGCAAGACCCAGTCCGGCCATGCACTGGATTGCCCGGAGCCGTCCAACAGCAACAGGCCAAGCAGGACAAAGGGGAAAGCGACACCATCGTTGAGTCCGGCCTCGCCAGACAGGCCAAAGCGCACGCTGTCGACGTCCCGCGCATCGTTGACCTGCACCAGCGCTGCCAGCACCGGATCGGTAGGGGCCAGAATCGCGCCGATCAGCAGCGACGGCCCCCACGGCAGTTGCAATCCCCAGTGCAGCAGCAGGCAGACGCCAGCGATGGTCAACACCATCACCGGGCCCGCCAGGCCAAATGCGATCCGCCAACGCTTGTCGCGCAGTGGAAGACGCAACTTTAGCCCGCAGACAAACAGCGAAAAGAGCACCGCGACTTCCGTCAGGTGCTCCATCCACAGCGAGGCGTTTTCCAGCGACAGTTTCAACAGGTCGAGACCACTGGGGCCGATGCCGATCCCAAGCAGCAAGCACACAGCGGAGGTGGTCACGGGCATCCAGCGCAGATACGAAGAGGTCAGCGCCAGGGTCAGCAACACCGCGCCGAGCACCGCGACCCACACGACAAAGCTCATGACGCGCCGCCCCCGCAGGTTTTTACTGACGGCACAGGCACCCCGTCAGCCCACGGTCGCGCGCAGGTACTCAGGGGTGAGCACGTTGAACCACAGCAGAATCATCGACACCAGTATCGTCACCATGACCAGCAGACCCACGCCCCAGACACAGGCCGAGTTCAACAGACCCTGTTCCTTGCGCTCGTGCATGAAGGTCGGCAGGCCGACGAAGAGCAGAAAGGTCGAGTACACCGAAGCAGCACCGAGCACCAGAATCGCCAGCCAGCGACTCGGATACAGCCCGGCGATCCCGGCAACGAAGAACGGTGTCACGGTGTAGGCCGCAAAACCGATGCACTGGTTAAGCGTCGGCCGCGTGTCGAAGGAGCGCGACATCCAACGGATAAACCCACCAATCACCGCAACGCCTGACACGATGGCCACATACAACAGAATGCTCAACTGCAAGGCGCTGGCACTGCTCAGTCGTACCGTTTCACCGGCCGCCAGACTCCAGCCGACATAAGTGGTGCCGATGAACAGGCAAACGGGAGGAATCAGCGCCAACAACAGCAAATGCGCAAGGTAATGGCGAGGATGGGCCTCTTCTTCGCGGCGGATATCGGTCCACGCGAAGTTGGGTTGGGTGAAGAGCTTGATGATAGGCGCGGACATGACGACCTCTTGATCCTGTGGACCGGTTGGGGCTCTTAAAGGTATGGAGAGTCGTCGGATAGCCGGGTTCATTTTATTTAACGGACCCCGGTAAACCATGTAAGGACGGCTGACCGTCAACCGCCGCGATCCTTGCAGAATGACCACAAATGACTGTGGGAATGGGCTTGCTCACGAAAGCGTTGTATCAGGCACCCATGATGTTGAATGACCCAGCGCTTTCGCGAGCAAGCCCGCTCCCACAGGTTGATCGTATTGCCTGGCTGACGCTGCGACAGTGATCGGGCGATCAGCAGAGCCGGGGGTCAAAGCATCGGTTTGCCACCGGTCACGCCATAACGCTGACCCGTGATGTAACTGGCCTCGTCCGACGCCAGCAGCACATAGATCGGCGCCACTTCCACCGGTTGGCCGGGACGGCCGAGCGGGGTTTGCGCACCGAAGTTCTGCACCTCTTCATCGGGCATGGTCGAAACGATCAGCGGCGTCCAGATCGGTCCCGGCGCCACGCAGTTCACGCGAATCTCCTTGGGCCCGAGCATTTGCGCCAAACCGCCGGTGAAGTTGGCGATCGCGCCTTTGGTGGTGGCGTAGGCGAGCAGGGTGGGTTTGGGCATGTCCGAGTTGATCGAGCTGGTGTTGATGATCGAAGACCCTGGGCGCATGTGCTTGAGCGCGGCCTGGCACAAGCGAAAGATCGCGGTGATGTTGACGTCGAAGGTCATCACCCATTCGTCATCGGGAATCTCTTCGAAGTTTTCGTGGGTCATCTGGAACGCGGCATTGTTGACCAGCACGTCGATGCGCCCGAAGCGTTCGACGGTCTTGTCGACCAAGGCCTGGCACTGCGCTTTTTGCGCGATATCACCCGGCAGCAACAGGCACTGGCGTCCGGCCTGTTCGACCCAGCGTGCGGTTTCCTCGGCGTCTTCGTGTTCGTTGAGGTAGGCAACGGCAACATCCGCGCCTTCACGGGCGAACGCGATGGCGACCGCGCGGCCGATGCCGCTGTCTGCGCCGGTGATCAGGGCAATCTTGCCGGCGAGTCGGCCGGAGCCCACGTAACTTTGCTCGCCGCAATCGGGGTATGGCTCCATTTTGCGTTGCGAGCCGGGAACGGATTGCGCCTGGGCGGGGAAGGGTGGTTTTGGATAATCGGTCATCGTCGGTCTCCGGGGTCTCATGGCAGGTATGGGCGGTTGACCCGGGCCGTTTGCCGTGAGTTCGATCGGATTTGCGATGGCCAACAGGAATAGAAAAATCGATGGGTGCGTGAACGGGAGGCTAAAGCGCAATGCCACAGTAGGCTGAACACCCCGAACACTGTGGGAGCGGGCTTGCCCGCGAAGGCGCCGTGTCAGTTGCTATCTACTGCGCTGACACAGCACTTTCGCGAACAAGCCCGCTCCCGCCTTTTACATCTGTAAGAGATTACAGACCCAAGTCGGACAGCCCCGGGTGATCATCCGGGCGTCGGCCCAGCGGCCAGTGGAACTTGCGTTCGCTTTCCTTGATCGGCATGTCGTTGATGCAGGCATAGCGCTGGAACATCAGACCGTTGTCGTCGAACTCCCAGTTTTCGTTGCCATAGGAGCGAAACCAGTTACCCGAATCGTCGTGCCATTCATACGCATAACGCACGGCGATACGGGTATCGGAGTAAGCCCAGAGTTCCTTGATCAAGCGGTAATCCAGCTCCTTGGCCCACTTGCGGGTCAGGAAGGCTTTGGCTTCTTCTCGGTTGTTGGCGAACTCGGCGCGGTTGCGCCATTTGGTGTCGAGGGTGTAGGCCAGCGATACCCTTTCCGGATCGCGGGAGTTCCAGCCGTCCTCGGCCAGCCGAACTTTCTCGATGGCGGATTCACGGTTGAAGGGGGGTAATGGCGGACGTACCTGGGCTGCAGTAGACATATTCAGTCTCCCGAAAGATTTAACGTTTAAACAACGGGTCAGGCTTACTTAGGCGTTACAGGTCCAATAACTTTCGCGCCATGCATTGCGCATTATCGGCGGCACTGTGATCACCCATCACAAGCGCTACGGTAATGGCACCGTCAATCAGGATCAGCAATTGCTTGGCCAGCAGTTGCGGATCCTCGGCACCATGTTCGGTACACAGCTCGCACACGTAGTCGAGCAGCTTCTGTTTATGGTCTTTGGCGACCTGGCGCACCGGGTCCTGGGGATCACCGGTTTCGCCGCTGGTGTTGATGAAGGCACAGCCACGGAAACCTTCCGAGGCAAACCAGCCCTTGAGTACAGTGAACAGGTTGAGCAGGCGATCGGCCGGGGTTTCGGCCTGACCGACAGCGCTTCGGTACCAGTGCATCCAGCGCACGTCGCGGCGTTGCAGGGCGGCGACGGTAAGCTCATCCTTGTTGGCGAAGTAGCGGTAGATGCTTTTTCTGGAGACGCCGGCGGTTTTCACCAGAAGATCCATGCCGGTGGCCGCGATGCCACTTTTGTAGATCAACTTTTCGGTGACATCCAGAATGATGTCGCGGGTCGAGGTGTCAGTGATTTCGTTCATGTGACGAACAGTAGAACGATCGTTCTCCTTGGTCAAACGTTGATTTTGAAATGGCTTTCGCGAGCAGGCTCGCTCCCAAAGGGGAACGCATTTCAAATGTGCGAGCGAGCCTGCCCGCGAATAGCTCATTACAGACACTAACAAGACCCGAAGGAAGCGATGGTGTAAGCTCTCGGGTTCTCCGGATTCGACCCATTGCGAGCCCTATGCCGTTGCTTTTCAAACGTTCTCTGCTGCCTAAACTGCGCAGCTTTCCGCTGACCGCCGAGGCCGTGACCATTCTGTCCGGCGCCGCCGAGTTCCGTCGTTGCCTGCTGGAGAAAATCGCCACGGCGACCCAGCGCATCTACATCGTCGCGCTGTATCTGCAGCAAGACGAAGCCGGTCAGGAAATCCTCGATGCCTTGCACGCCGCCAAACTCAAGCGTCCCGAGCTGGAAATCGCTGTGGTGGTCGATTGGTTGCGCGCACAGCGCGGGCTGATCGGTGCCGGCAAGCAGCCGGGCAATTCGGCGTGGTATCAGGAAATGACCCGCACTCACCAGAGTGAGGTGCCGGTCTACGGCGTGCCGGTGCAGACCCGCGAACTGTTCGGCGTGCTGCATTTGAAGGGCTTCGTGATCGATGATTGCGTGGTGTACAGCGGCGCGAGCCTGAACAACGTCTACCTGCACAAGTTCGACAAGTACCGTTTCGACCGCTATCACGTCCTGCAAAGCCGCGAACTGGCGGATTCGATGCATCACCTGGTCAAGCACGGTCTGATCGAATCGAAAGCCGTGCATCGCCTCGACCTGCCCAATCTGCCGACCACGCGCAGCTTGCGTAACGACATCGGCGATCTGCGCAGCCGCCTCAAATACGCGACTTACGACACCGCCAACGGCAGCACGGCCAGAGACGGCCTGTCGGTCAGCCCATTGCTCGGCGTGGGCAAGAACAACCCGTTGAACCGGGCGATTCTTGAACTGATCGCCAGCGCGCAAAAACAACTGACCATTTGCACGCCGTACTTCAACCTGCCGCTGGGGGTGATCCGCGAGGTCAACCGCGCCCTGGCCCGTGGCGTGAAGATCGACATCGTGGTCGGCGACAAGACCGCCAACGATTTCTACATTCCGCCGAGCGAGCCGTTCAAGGTGATCGCGGCGTTGCCGTACCTGTACGAGATCAGCCTGCGCCGCTTCGCCAAACGGCATCAGCGCAACATCGACAGCGGCCAGTTGAATCTGCACCTGTGGCGTGATGGCGACAACACCTATCACCTCAAGGGCATGTGGATCGATCAGCGCTACACGCTGCTGACCGGCAATAACCTCAATCCACGGGCATTCCGCCTGGATCTGGAAAACGCGCTACTGATTGATGACCCGAAAGGGGAATGGCTGGAACCGCGGGCGAAGGAGCTGGAGGAGATTTTCCGCCATACCACGCGGATCGAGAGTTTTAATGCTCTGGAGACGTTGCCTGAATACCCGGCGGGCGTGGCCAAGTTTCTCAAGCGCGTGAGTCGGGTGCGGATCGAGCGGTTGCTCTACCGGATTTTGTAAGAAGGCTGAAAATGCCATCGCTGGCAAGCCAGCTCCCACAGGGTTTTCGGTCGTTCACATATGTTGTGTACACCAAAAAACTGTGGGAGCTGGCTTGCCAGCGATGGGGCCTTAACAAACGCTAAAAAACCTTAATTCAGACCCAACTTGCCACGCAATGTGGACAAGTCTTCCGCCAGTGTATTGACCGGGCCAACCAGCGCCTTGCGGTCGTTATCCTTGACCTTGTCATACGTCTCGAAACCCCCGTCCTTGGTCTTGTACTTGGCCAGAATCTTGTCGACGGTGGCAAAGTTCTTGTCCACTTTCGCTACGAAAGCCTTGTCCTGCTTCTCGATCTGCGGACGGAACAGGTCGACGATTTTCTTCGCGCCGTCGATGTTGCCTTGGAAGTCATACAGGTCGGTGTGGCTGTAACGGTCTTCTTCACCGGAAATCTTGGTCGCGGCGACTTCTTCCAGCAGCGCAGCCGCACCGCCGACGACTTTCTCGGGCGGGAAGGTCAGGCCGGCCACGCGGGTTTGCAGGTCCTTGACGTCTTTGTTCAAACCGTCCGCCAGTGCGTCCAGACCCTGGGTGCTTTTCTCCGAGAACAGCGAATATTCGATGCGGTGGAAGCCAGTGAAGTCGTCTGCTTTCACGCCTTTCTCGTGGTCGTCGACACGGGAGTCGATGGACGCATCGAGGTCACTGAACAGTTCGGCAATCGGCTCGATCGACTCGTAATACACGCGGGTCGGTGCGTAGAGTTTTTGTGCGGTGGCCAGATCACCTTTCTTCACCGCGTTGGTGAATTGCTGGGTGTGGCTGGCCAGTTCATCGAGCTGTTCGGTGACGTAAATCTTGTAGTCCGAAACCGGCCCGACCAGATCCAGCGGTGCTGTCGCGGCGAACGCTGACAGCGGGGTGTTGAGCAAACCAAGGGTCAGCAATAACGCGAGTGGCGTTTTTTTCATGGGGGCGGCTCCAGTGTCGGGATTGTTTTATGCAGCGGTTTTCGGTTGTGTGGCATTGAGCAGCGAGCGACCGATGAAGTCCTTGTCGCCCGTGACACCCGGCAGGGTGAAGAAGTACCCGCCGCCGACCGGCTTGAGGTATTCCTCAAGCGGCTCGCCGTTGAGGCGGGTCTGCACGGTGATGAAGCCTTTTTCCAGGTCAGCCTGGTAGCAGATGAACAGCAGCCCCATGTCGAGCTGGCCGTTCTTGTTGACGCCGTTGGAGTAGTTGAATGGCCGACGCAGGATCAGATTGGCCTGAGTCTCGACGGTGCGCGGGTTGGCCAGGCGAATATGCGCGTCGAGTTTGGTCAGCTTGCCGGCCGGGTCTTTGCTGTAGTCCGGGACTTCACTTTCATGGCTTCCGCCGATTGGCGCGCCAGTGGTCTTGACCCGGCCGAGGATGCTTTCCTGTTCCTGCAACGGTGTGCGGTCCCAGCGTTCGACGAAATTGCGGATGATCCGCACCGCTTGATAACTGCCGTGCGCCGCCCAGGCCGGTTCGTCGCTGCCGGGTTGCACCCAGACGAGGCGATCCATGGCTTTGGCGTCGTTGGAGTCGGGGTTGGCCGAGCCATCACGGAAACCGAGAAAGTTGCGTGCAGACTGCGCCGGCACGCCGGATTTGGCCGGGGCTTGCGGCGGCACGCTGCCTTCCTGTTTCCAGCGCACCAGCAGCAGGTCCGGGAGGTTTTTGACGATGTCGCGCAGGGCGTGAATGTTGGTGTCGGCGGTGTTGGAGCAGAACTGCAAACTCAGGTCGCCATGGCAGCAATCGGCTTCCAGCGCATCGTTGGGAAAACCGACCATGCGTTGCAGGCGTTTCGGTTTCGCGTCGGCCAGACCGAAGCGCTCGTCGAACAGCGATTCGCCCACCGACACGGTGATCGTCAGGTTGTCCGGGGTGACCACCGGGCCGAGGATGCCGGAATCCGGCGGTGGCAGTTTCGGATCGATCTGCGCCACCGGGCCGCCCTTCATCAGGAAGGCGATGCGTTCGTTCAGCGTGCGGAACAGCCGCTCAAGGTCTTCGCGATCACTGGCCAGCACGTCGAAGGACACCAACATCCCGGAGGCCGGGCGCGGGGTGACGATGCCGGTCTGATGCAAACCGTGGTAATCGTGGCGGTCTTCGGTTTTGTCGCTGCTCGGCGCTTCAGTGACTTGCGCAGGTGCAGCCGCCATGGCCGGGCAGCTCAGAGCCGAACCGGCGAGGGCGACCCCGGCAGCGCCCATGCCCAGCAGGACGCGGCGACGTTGCAGGTTGAGTTGTTCGGAATCTTTCATCGGTACTCGTCTTCTGCTTACAGGCCGGAGAGGCCGAGGGCTGGATCGATGCCATCAAGTGCGTCGGCGAGGGCCTGAGCCTTGTCGGCGATCTGCTTGCGTTGCTCGCCGCTGACGGTGTCGTAAGTGGCGTAGCCGTCCTTGACCTTGAAGCTGTTCAGTTGGGTGTCGAAGTCGGCCAATGCCTGATCGATTTTCGGCAACAGGTCGGCGGCGGATTTGCTCAGCATCGGCCGCAGTAAATCGACGACTTTGTGTGCGGTTTCCAGGTTGGCGGCGAAACCATTGAGGTCGCCGTGGCTGTAGCGTTCTTCCTCACCGCTGGCGGCGCGGACGTCGGCCAGGGTGTTGAGGTTGCGCACGATAATGTTGACCAGTTGCTCCGGTGGCAGCGTCTGCGCGAGCAGTTGCTGTTTGAGCGCGGTGACGTCGCTGAGCAAACGCTGGGAAACGGGGGCAAGTTCGTCGAGTTTGCGTTGCTGGAACAGCGCGTACTCGATGCGGTGGAAGCCGACGAACGCTGGATCCTGCTCGCGCTTCTCGAAGTAATCGGCACGGGCGTTGATGCTGTTGTCCAGTTCCGCCAGACGTTGCGCGGCCGGGGCCAGACGTTGATAGGCAGCACGCGCAGGCAGGTACAACGCCTGCGCCTGACTGAGGTCGCCGCTGGCAATTGCCTGATCCAGTGCGGTCACGGCTTTGATCAGCGCGCTGCCTTGGCTGGCCAGATACACGCGGAACTCCGACAACGGCCCAACGAAGGCGACCATCGACGGCTTGGCCTTGGCGGCCGCATCGGACGCGGCCGTCGGCGTCACATGCAAGGTGCCACGCGGGTTGCTCAGCAGGCCGCAGGTGATCGCGTAGTCGCCGGGTTGCAGGTTGGCGTTGATCACCTGGCTCAGGCCCGGCGCAATGTTTTCGCGTTCCTCGACCACCAGCACGCCGTCGAGGATTTCCCATTCCACGGCGCGGTCGGAGCGGTTGACGATGCGGAAACTGGCGCGGCCGGCCGGCACCGTCAGCGCGTTTGGCTCGCAACTGCCCGGATGAATGTTGACCACTACTTCGTCATGGTTGAGCTGACGCTTGGCCGCGGCCATTTTCGAGGCGTAGTAGAACAGGCCACCGGCGGCGATCATCACGACCACCGAACCGGCCACCGCCCAGCGCAAGGCGCGGGGAGGGGAGGCCTGAGGGGTATTAGGCTTTGACATGGGTGCCCTTATTGGCTGGAAACGGAAGACGATTGCGCGGCTGGTTTGGGCGCCGGGTAGAAAAACATCAGCAACGCCACCAGCAGATAAATCAGATACGCCCCGAGGGTGCTGACGGTCGGCGCGTCCTGATAACCGAACATGCCGGCCAGCACCGAGCCGAGCGGGCCATCCATCGGCAGCGTCGAACTGAAGTCGAACAGCACGGTTTGCAGGTGATTCCACAGGCCGGCTTCATGCAGGGCCTGCACCGAGTTGGCGAGAATCCCGGCGGCCACCACCAGAATGAACAGCCCGGTCCACTTGAAGAACGCCGAAAGATTGAGGCGCATGCTGCCGGTGTAGATCAGGAAACCCACGATGATCGCCAGAATCAGGCCGAGCAGGGCACCGATCGGCGCCCCCGGGCCTTCGCTTTGCTGGAACACCGCGAGCAGGAAGAACACCGTTTCCAGTCCTTCGCGAGCGACGGCGAAGAAGACCATGGCGATCAAGGCAATCACTTGGTGTTTCGAAGAGGTCAGCGCCTGATCCAGCGAGGCTTGCAGCGAATGCTTGATCGAGCGCGCCACCTTGCGCATCCAGAACACCATAGAGCTGAGAATGCCCACGGCCACCAGTCCGACCACGCCTTCAAACAGCTCTTGCTGTTTTTGCGGGAATTCAGCGCTGACCAGTTCCAGGCCACCGCCGACCAGCAGGGCCAGCGCAGCGGCGAGAAACACGCCGATCCACACGGCGGGCATCCATTGGCCACGGCCGGTCTGTTGCAGGTAGCTGGCGATGATGCCAACGATCAGCGCGGCTTCAATGCCTTCGCGCAGCATGATCAGAAAGGGGACGAGCATTCGGCATCCAATAAGTCATTCGAAGAGGTTACAAGTTGTAACATAATGACACTCATTCTCACATGACAATCATTGACATAAACCTGAACGCAAGCTGAACAACCTCAATTTTTGCCTCACATAGATCCCTGTAGGAGTGAGCCTGCTCGCGATGGCGTCGTGTGAGTCAGCGCATATTTTTCTGACCCGCCGCCATCGGGAGCAGGCTCACTCCTACAGGGGGTTCGTGTTGAATTCATGTCCTGCGGTAAGATGCCGGTCATTCAAAAACAACAAGGTTCAGCGAGTTCCATGTCGGAAAAAGACACCATCGCCGTGCAACTGGTGCGTGAAGCGCTGCTGCAAAGTTGTGCCCCGGGCGTGGCCACGGAAGAAGCCTTGAACAAGGTCGGCATCGATCCGGCGCTGTTGCAACGTGAGGATGGCCGGGTGCCGGCCTCGCAGTACGCGAAACTCTGGCGTCTGCTGGCCCGGCGTGGCGATGACGAGTTCTTCGGCATGGACCCGCGCCGACTCAAGTCGGGGAGTCTGGCGTTCCTCTGTCGTAGCGCGATGGCGCAATCGACGCTGGCCGACGGCCTGAACACGGGGCTGACGTTCCTCTCGCTGATGCTGGAAAAAATGCCCGCGCAATTGGTGCATCAGCAGAGCCTGGCGGAAATCGTCCTGCTTGAAGACGATCCACAGCCACGCCGCGCTTTCACCTATTTCACCTACTGGATGATCGTTCACGGCGTGGCCTGTTGGCTGGCGGGGCGGCGGATTCCGATTCTCGCCATCGAGCTGCTTTGCCCGGCGCCGGACTTCACCGATGACTATCGGGTGATGTTCTCGGAAAACCTGCGCTTTGATCGCCCGCGTACGCGGATGATTTTCTCCGCCGAGTGTCTCGATCTGCCGATCAAGCGCAGCGCCGAAGAGCTCAAGCGCTTTCTGGCCCACGCGCCGGCGAACATTCTGGTGAAGTACCGCGATCCGGAAAGCCTCGCCAGCCGGATCAAACAGGACTTGCGCCAGTTGCCCGCCGAGCGGTGGCCGGAAACCGAAACACTGGCGCAGCAAATGTGCATATCCGCCTCGACGTTGCGCCGACGTCTGGCGGAGGAAGGGCAGACGTATCAAGGCCTCAAGGACAGTGTGCGCAAGGAGTTGGCGATTGTCTGGCTGGCGGAGCCTTCGATCAGTTTTGTCGAGATTGCGGCGCGGCTGGGGTTTGCCGATGCCAGTTCGTTCTACAAGGCGTTTCGCAAATGGTCGGGGTCGAACCCGGGGCATTACCGCACATTGATCCTCAACGAAGCAGTCTGATCCAGATCATTCATCGCCTGGCCCGGCGCCTTCGCTGGCAAGCCAGCTCCCACAGGGTCAGCGCAAATCCTGTGGGAGCTGGCTTGCCAGCGATGGCGGCCTGACAGGCGCTACATAACCTGAACCCTGGCCAAACCAGTCAGCCACTTTGATGGCTTTGACCATTGCCCCAACTCCGCCGCAGCGCGACTATCCCTCTGTTGTTTACGGTTCCCCAACCTAATAAAAACACAGAGGGATTCTGGCAATGCGCGATTACTTGTCTGCTACCGCACAGTTCAACTATCAGCACACCGTTGTTGCCGCACTCAGCGGTTCGCTTGAGGCGCTCAACGCCTGCGTCGAATGCTGCGACCGCCATGCCTTGCCGGGGCGTATTGCGCTGTTCTGGGAGGGTCGCGACGGCGCCAGTGCAACGTACACCTTCAGCGACTTGCAGGACAAAGCCGCGCGTTTTGCCAATTTCCTCCTCGCCCAAGGCGTGCAGAAGGGTGACAAGGTCGCCGGTCTGCTGCCGCGCAATATCGAATTGCTGATCACCGTGTTCGCCACCTGGCGCATTGGCGCGGTGTATCAACCGCTGTTCACCGCGTTCGGCCCCAAAGCCCTTGAACATCGCCTCAACAGTTCCGGCGCCAAAGTGGTGGTGACCGATGCGGTCAACCGGCCGAAACTCTCGGAAGTTGCCGACTGCCCGACCCTGGTCACCGTCGGCGGCGCCAAGGGCCAGGGCATTGTCCGTGGCGATTTCAGTTTCTGGGCCGAGCTGCCCAACCATTCCAATGTCTGCGAACCGACGATGCTCACGGGCGAAGACCCGTTCCTGCTGATGTTCACCTCGGGCACCACCGGTCCGTCGAAAGCACTGTCGGTCCCGCTCAAAGCCATCGTCGCGTTCCAGAGCTACACCCGCGACGCGGTGGATCTGCGCCCCGAAGATTCGTTCTGGAACGTCGCCGATCCGGGCTGGGCCTACGGCATCTATTTCGGCGTGACCGGGCCGTTGTCGATGGGCCATCCGATTACCTTTTACGATGGTCCGTTCACCCTCGAAAGCACCTGCCGGGTGATCAACAAGTACGGCATCACCAACCTCACCGGTTCGCCGACCGCATATCGCCTGCTGATTGCCGGCGGCGACGAGTTCGCCAAGTCGATCAAGGGCAAGCTGCGCATTGTCAGCAGCGCCGGCGAGCCGCTGAACCCGGAAGTGATCCGCTGGTTCGCCGACAACCTCGACGTGGTCATTCACGACCATTACGGCCAGACCGAACTGGGCATGGTCCTGTGCAACCACCACGGCCTCGACCATCCGGTGCATGTCGGCGCCGCCGGTTTCGCCTCGCCGGGGCATCGCATCGTGGTACTCGACGATCAGTACAACGAATTGGGCGTCGGCCAGCCCGGCATTCTCGCCATCGACCGTCCGCAGTCGCCGATGTGCTGGTTCGGCGGCTATCAGGGCGCGCCGACCAAGGCTTTCGTCGGTAACTACTACCTGAGTGGTGACACTGTGGAGTGGAACCCGGACGGCAGCATCAGCTTCGTCGGCCGCAGCGATGACGTGATCACCACCTCCGGCTACCGCGTCGGCCCGTTCGACGTCGAGAGCGCGCTGATCGAACACCCGGCGGTGGTCGAAGCGGCCGTGGTCGGCAAACCCGATCCGGAGCGCACCGAACTGGTCAAAGCCTTTGTCGTGCTCAGCGCGCAATACCGCGCGGCGCCGGAGTTGGCCGAGGAATTGCGCCAACACGTGCGCAAGCGCCTGGCCGCGCATTCTTACCCGCGTGAAATCGAATTTGTCAGCGAATTGCCCAAAACCCCGAGTGGCAAATTGCAGCGCTTTATCTTGCGCAACCAGGAAATCGCCAAGGCTCAAGAGGCCGCGGCGAAGAACGTTTCAGCTTGAATCAGGAAGTACAGTCATGCAGATCGAGAACAAGGTTTTTATCGTCACCGGCGGCGCATCCGGCCTCGGTGCCGCCACCGCTGAACTGCTGGTCAGTGCCGGCGCCAAAGTGATGCTGGTGGACATGAATGCCGAAGCCGTGGCGGCTCAGGCCCAGCGTCTGGGCGCGCAAAGCGTGGTTGCCGACATCAGTAACGAAGCCGCGGCCGAAGCCGCGGTGCAGGCGACCGTCAGCGCCTTTGGCAGCCTCAATGGCCTGGTCAACTGCGCCGGCATCGTGCGTGGCGAGAAAATCCTCGGCAAGACCGGCCCGCATGCGCTGAGCAGTTTTGCGCAAGTGATCAACGTCAATCTGATCGGCAGCTTCAATATGCTGCGTCTGGCCGCTGCCGCCATCGCCGAAAGCGAGGCCAATGCCGACGGCGAACGCGGTGTGATCATCAACACCGCTTCGGTGGCGGCTTTCGACGGCCAGATCGGTCAGGCGGCGTACTCGGCATCCAAAGGCGCCATCGCCAGCCTGACCCTGCCTGCCGCCCGTGAACTGGCGCGTTTCGGCATCCGCGTGATGACCATCGCCCCGGGCATTTTCGAAACACCGATGATGGCCGGCATGACCCCGGAAGTACGCGACTCGCTGGCCGCCGGCGTGCCGTTCCCGCCGCGTTTGGGCAAGCCTGCCGAGTACGCCGCACTGGTTCGGCATATCATCGAAAACAGCATGCTCAACGGCGAGGTGATCCGTCTCGACGGTGCCTTGCGCATGGCCGCCAAGTAAGGAGGATTTGTCATGACCCTTTCCAACGATCCGATTGTCATCGTCAGCGCCGTCCGCACCCCGATGGGCGGCTTTCAAGGCGAACTGAAAAGCCTCACCGCGCCACAACTCGGCGCCGCTGCGATCAAGGCTGCGGTTGAACGTGCCGGAGTCGCCAGCGATGCGGTCGACGAAGTGTTGTTCGGTTGCGTACTGCCCGCCGGCCTCGGCCAGGCACCTGCGCGGCAAGCGGCATTGGGCGCCGGGCTGGATAAATCGACCCGTTGCACCACCGTCAACAAGATGTGCGGCTCGGGCATGGAAACCACCATTCTGGCCCACGACATGCTGGTCGCCGGCAGTGCCGACGTGGTGATTGCCGGCGGCATGGAAAGCATGTCCAACTCGCCGTATCTGCTGGATCGTGCCCGCGCCGGTTATCGCATGGGCCATGGCCGCGTACTCGACTCGATGTTCCTCGACGGCCTCGAAGACGCCTACGACAAGGGCCGTCTGATGGGCACCTTCGCTGAAGACTGCGCTGAAACCAATGACTTCAGCCGCGAAGCGCAGGACGCTTTTGCCATCGCCTCGACCACCCGTGCGCAGCAGGCGATCAAGGACGGCAGCTTCAAGGACGAAATCGTCCCGCTGACCGTGCCCGTCGGCAAAGAACAGGTGCTGATCAGCAACGATGAGCAGCCACCGAAAGCCAAACTGGACAAGATCGCTTCGCTGAAACCGGCCTTCCGCGAAGGCGGCACGGTGACAGCGGCCAATTCCAGCTCAATTTCCGATGGCGCGGCGGCGTTGGTGTTGATGCGTCAGTCGCAGGCGCAGAAACTCGGTCTGAAACCGCTGGCCGTCATCCATGGCCATGCGGCGTTTGCCGATACTCCGGGGCTGTTCCCGGTGGCGCCGATCGGCGCGATCAAGAAACTGATCAAGAAAACCGGTTGGTCGCTGGGCGATGTTGATCTGTTCGAGGTCAACGAAGCGTTTGCGGTGGTGGGGATGGCGGCGATGACTCACCTGGAAATTCCCCATGACAAGCTCAACGTGCATGGCGGCGCTTGTGCCTTGGGCCATCCGATCGGTGCGTCCGGCGCGCGCATTCTGGTGACCTTGCTCTCGGCGCTGCGCCAGCGAAACCTCAACCGCGGGATCGCGGCCATCTGCATCGGCGGCGGTGAAGCGACGGCGATGGCCGTGGAATGCGTTTACTGAAGTTGATGGCTGACCTTGTGGGAGCGGGCTTGCCCGCGATAGCGGTGGGTCATGTAGCAGATATGTTTGCTGACACGACCCCATCGCGGGCAAGCCCGCTCCCACAGGGTTTTGTGTTGTCACCCGGATTTAAGGATTCACCATGATTCCCAACGAAGACCAAACCCAGATCCGCGACATGGCCCGGCAGTTTGCCGAGGAACGGCTCAAACCGTTTGCCGCCGAGTGGGATCGCGAGCACCGTTTCCCCAAGGAGGCCATCGGCGAGATGGCCGAACTGGGTTTCTTCGGCATGCTTGTACCGGAGCAGTGGGGCGGATGTGACACCGGTTACCTGGCCTACGCCATGGCCCTGGAAGAAATCGCTGCCGGCGATGGCGCCTGCTCGACGATCATGAGCGTGCACAACTCGGTGGGTTGCGTGCCGATCCTCAAGTTCGGCAACGACGACCAGCGCGAACGCTTCCTCAAGCCATTGGCCAGTGGCGCGATGCTCGGCGCGTTCGCCCTGACCGAACCGCAGGCCGGTTCCGACGCCAGCAGCCTGAAAACCCGTGCGCGTCTTGAAGGCGATCACTACGTGCTCAACGGCTGCAAACAGTTCATCACTTCCGGGCAGAACGCCGGGATCGTCATCGTGTTTGCGGTGACCGATCCGAGTGCCGGCAAGCGCGGCATCACTGCGTTTATCGTGCCGACCGATTCGCCGGGCTACAAAGTCGCCCGCGTCGAAGACAAGCTCGGCCAGCACGCCTCGGACACCTGCCAGATCCTCTTTGAAGACGTCAAAGTCCCGGTCGCCAACCGGCTGGGTGAGGAGGGCGAAGGCTACAAAATTGCCCTGGCCAACCTTGAAGGCGGCCGCGTCGGCATCGCCTCGCAATCGGTGGGCATGGCCCGTGCCGCGTTTGAAGCGGCGCGTGATTACGCCCGAGAGCGCGACACCTTCGGCAAGCCGATCATCGAGCATCAAGCCGTGGCGTTCCGCCTCGCCGACATGGCCACGCAAATCGCCGTCGCCCGGCAAATGGTGCATTACGCCGCCGCCCTGCGCGACAGTGGCCAACCGGCGCTGGTCGAAGCCTCCATGGCCAAGTTGTTCGCTTCGGAAATGGCCGAGAGGGTCTGCTCGATGGCGTTGCAAACCCTCGGCGGTTACGGTTACCTCAACGACTTCCCGCTGGAGCGTATCTACCGCGACGTGCGCGTCTGCCAGATCTATGAAGGCACCAGTGACATTCAGCGCATGGTCATTTCGCGCAATCTTTGAGAAGGAATCTGCATTCATGACTTACGAAACCATTCTGCTGGAAACCCACGGCCGCGTTGGCCTGATCACCTTGAACCGGCCGCAGGCGCTGAATGCCCTGAACGCGCAACTGGTCAGCGAAGTGAATCATGCCCTCGATGGCCTGGAAGCCGATGCGAACATCGGTTGCATCGTCCTCACCGGATCGAAAAAAGCCTTCGCCGCCGGTGCCGACATCAAGGAAATGGCCGAGCTGACCTACCCGCAGATCTACATGGACGATCTGTTCAGTGACAGCGACCGCGTGGCCAACCGGCGCAAGCCGATCATCGCGGCGGTCAACGGTTTTGCCCTGGGGGGCGGCTGTGAGCTTGCGCTGATGTGCGACTTCATTCTGGCCGGCGACAACGCCAAATTCGGTCAGCCGGAAATCAACCTCGGCGTGCTGCCGGGCATGGGCGGCACCCAGCGCCTGACCCGCGCCGTGGGCAAGGCCAAGGCCATGGAAATGTGCCTGAGCGGGCGCATGATCGATGCGGTGGAAGCCGAACGCTGCGGCATCGTTGCGCGGATCGTGCCAAGCGATGAGTTGCTGGAAGAAGCGCTGAAGGTGGCGGCGGTGATCGCCAGCAAGTCGCTGCCGATTGCGATGATGGTCAAGGAAAGCGTCAACCGTGCTTTCGAGGTCAATCTGACTGAAGGCGTGCGTTTCGAGCGCCGGGTGTTCCATGCGGCGTTTGCCACGCAGGATCAAAAGGAAGGGATGGCGGCGTTTGTGGCCAAGCGGACGCCGGATTTTCAGGGCAAATAATGCTGCAGTCTTACTGACGTCATCGCTGGCAAGCCAGCTCCCACACAATCTTCGGTGTACACAACATCTGTGATCGACCGAGAACCCTGTGGGAGCTGGCTTGCCAGCGATGCTTTTGCTTTTAGATCTGGTAGTTCTTCAGCTCCCGAGCAATTACCATCCGCTGAATCTCGCTCGACCCTTCATAGATCTGGGTAATCCGCGCATCGCGGTAGTACTTCTCGACCGGATAATCTTCCAGATACCCATACCCGCCATGAATCTGAATCGCCGACGAGCAGACCTTCTCGGCCATTTCCGACGCAAACAGTTTGGCCTGCGAAGCCTCTGACAGACACGGTTTGCCCGCCGTGCGCAGCCGTGCCGCGTGGAGAATCATCAGGCGTGCCGCGTTCAGTTGCATGTGCATGTCGGCCAGCAGATTGGCGATGCTTTGGTGCTCATTGATCGGCTTGCCGAACTGGATACGATCACGCGAATAAACCAGCGCCGCTTCAAACGCCGCACGGGCGATGCCCAACGCTTGCGCGGCGATGCCGATGCGGCCGCCTTCAAGGTTGGACAGGGCAATCGCCAGACCTTTGCCACGTTCGCCGAGCAGATTGGCCTCGGGAATGCTGCAGTTGTTCAGCGTTACCGCACAGGTGTCGGAGGCGCGGATGCCCATTTTGTGTTCGGTACGGTCAACGATGAAACCCGCCGTGTCGGTCGGGACCAGAAACGCCGAAATACCTTTCTTGCCCAGCTCCGGATCGGTCACTGCAAACACAATCGCCAGTTTCGCCCGTTTGCCGTTGCTGACAAATTGCTTGGCGCCGTTGATCACCCATTGGCCGTCACGCAATTCGGCACGGGTGCGCAGGTTGTGCGCTTCGGAACCGGCCTGCGGTTCGGTCAGGCAGAAGCAACCGATGGTTTGCCCACTGGCGAGATCCGCCAGCCAGGTCTGTTTCTGAGCTTCGCTGCCGTAGTTGAGCACCGGGCCGCAACCGACCGAGTTGTGAATGCTCATGAACGCGCCAGTCGCGCCGTCGCCGGCAGAAATCTCTTCGACCGCCAGTGCGTACGCCACGTAGTCGACGTAAGTGCCACCCCATTCTTCCGGCACGACCATGCCGAGCAGGCCCAGTTCGCCCATCTTCGCTACCAGCGCGTCGTCGATCCAGCCAGCCTTTTCCCAGGCTTGTGCATGGGGTGCGATTTCGCCACGGGCAAAGTCCCGGGCCATGTCGCGGATCATCACTTGTTCTTCTGTCAGTTCGAGATCGTGCATGGCTCAGCTCCCGCTCTCATCAAAACCGTGGAAGAAACTCGCGACATGCGCCGCGTCCAGCGCGGCGAGGGTCGGCGGGTTCCAGCGAGGTGTCTTGTCTTTGTCGATCAGCAGGGCGCGCACGCCTTCGATCAGATCGCCGCGTTCGAACCACTGACGATCCAGATGCAGTTCCAGGGCGAAGCAACGTTCCAGGCTCAGATGACGGCCGCGACGGAGCATTTCCAAAGTCACGGCCATGGCCAGCGGTGAACGGGTTTCCAGCAGGTTGGCGGTGGTAGTCGCCCATTCATGGCTGTCGGCCACGGTCACTGCGCGCAGTTGCTCGACCATGCTCGGTACATCGGGCAGAGCAAAGAAATGGTCGATGGCCGGGCGCAAGGCTTCCAGTGGCGCATCGCGCAGGGTTTGCACGGCGTGTTTGGCCAGCAGGTTTTGCAGGGCCTTGAGCGGCGTGTCCTGCCACTCCATCTGATCAAGTTTTTCGTCAAGCAGCGCCAGTTGGCTGCTGTCCAGATACCAGTCGGCGAGGCCGCAATACAGCGCGTCGGCAGCGCGGATCTGCACGCCGCTGACACCCAGATAAATGCCCAACTCACCGGGAATACGCGGCAGGAAGTAACTGCCGCCGACATCCGGGAAATAACCGATGGCCACTTCCGGCATCGCCAGTCGGCTCTTCTCGGTGACCACGCGCAGATCCGCGCCTTGCACCAGGCCCATACCACCGCCGAGGACAAAACCGTCCATCAACGCCAGCACCGGTTTGCGGTAATGATGAATCGTCAGGTCGAGGGCGTATTCCTCGACGAAGAAATCTTCGTGCAGCGTGTCGCCGCTTTTGAAACTGTCATACAGGGAACGAATATCGCCACCGGCGCAGAAGGCTTTTTCACCGGCACCGCGCAGCACGACTGCGTGAACATTGGCATCGCTCGCCCAGGCGTCGAGTTGCTGTTGCAGCAGGCGCACCATGTCGAGGGTAATGGCGTTGAGGCCGGCGGGGCGGTTGAGGGTAAGGTGACCGATATGGTTGCGAACCTCGGCCAGCACTTCGTTTTGCGTGGCATCCATGGACACAGTCCGCGGGGATGAAGCCTGAGCAGTCATCACTAACTCCCTGCTTTTATTGTCTTTATTCGAGAAGCTCGCGCGCGAGCGTTAGCGGATCGTAACAGTGCAAATTTGCCCTGTACAACGGGGATATGTGCAGGGTCTGTCTGCGTTTTTACCTTAGACACAAGATCGCCTTTGTGGCGAGGGAGCATGCTCACGCGCAGGCGCGCAGCAGTCGTAAACCGGGTTATGCGATTTGTCTTGAAGAATGCAGGGGACCGCTTCGCGCTCCAGCGGGAGCAAGCTCCCTCGCCACAGGGATCTCAGCGGCTAACGTGTGAAGACTTCACCGATGCTGCGCCGTTTGGCGTGCTGTTCGCTGGTGTGGATCAGTTGTTCGAGGTCTTCGGGGGTGATGTCGATGAACGCTTCCATGTCCGCCAGTGCCAGTTTCAAGTCTTCAGCGGTGATCGCCTGACTGTCGACCGGTGCCACCGTTGGTGCGGGATCGGCAGCACGTTTCGGATAACGAATCCGCGTCAGATTGTTGTAAGCGAGGGCGCTGAGCAGCATGCACGCAGCGCCGAGCATCACCGGCCCCATGGCTGTCCAGTCCATGGCGACGGTCGCCGGATCTGCCAACACGAGCGTCAACGCCAAGGCGCCGGCCGGTGGATGCAGGCAACGCAGCCAGCACATCAGAATCAACGCCATGCCCGCCGCCAGGCACGCGCTGCCAAGGGTTCGCCCGAGCACGTGGGCCACCAACAATGCGACGACGCCGGCACACAAGTAACCACCGAGAATCGACCAAGGCTGGGCGAGCGCACCGGACGACACAGCGAACAGCAACACCGCCGACGCACCCAACGGGCCGATCAGGTGATAGGCCACGTCATGACCGAACACCTGCGCACACATCCAAACGCTGAACAGCGTGCCCAAGGCCATGCCGATGGCGGCGCGGCTCCATTCGGTGGGGCGGGTGTTGATGGCGGCGGGTAACCAGCGAGCGAGCATGTGAATCCGATCCTGTAAAAAATTGCGGGCAAAAAAAAGGACTGTCCGGCAATCCGGAAAGCCCTCGAAGTGTTCCAACATTGGGGGAGGAACGTGCACAGTGTGCCGATCATTCACGATGCTGACAAATTCATATTAATGCAGTTTCAGTGCATTATTTTTGAACTGACGCCACTCTTCGGCCGCTGACGAAACACAGATAACCGCCTAACGCCGCCAACGCGCTCAGCGCGTAGAACATGCTCGGCGCCGGCGTGTGCATCAGCAGGAATCCGCACATCATCGGACTCGCCGCACCGCCGAGTGCCGCCAGGTTCTGCGCGCCGTAGTAGCTGCCACGCAACTACTCCGGGGCCAGCGTATCAACGAAGAGGAAATCCGCCGGGTAAATGATCATTTCGCCCAAGGTGAAGATGAACATCGCCACGCACCAGCCTACGAGGCTGTCGGCCAGGCTGAAACCGATCAGACCGACGATGAACAACGCCGTGCCACCGGCAATCCACTGGCGCAAGTACTCGCGTTTGAGCAAGCGGCCGATCTGGTATTGCAACAGGATCACCGTGATCGCGTTGCAGGCGAGCAGGGCGGCCATGGTGTCCAGCGTCTGTTGCTGGGTGTGGGTCACCAGCAGGTATTGCGACAGGTACAACGTGAAACGCCCGTGCACCAGCGTGCTGAGCAGGCAACCGAGGGTGAACAGGATCATCGTGCGATCGTTCTTGAGGATGATCAGCGTATTCAGAAAGCTTTGTGGCTGGCCGACTGGCGAGATCGGGCTGGCATCTCTGGCGGCGCCGAGCAGCAGGAAAATACTGCCAATGGCAATTGCGCCGGCAACGATGAAGGGCGCGGCGGGCTGGATGCCGGCAATCACCACGCCGATCATCGGCCCAACCGCATAGCCGATATTGGTCAGCGTGTAATTCAGCGAGAACGCCTTGACCCGCTGGCCGACCGGCAGGTTTTCACTGAGGATCGCCTTGGAGCAGATCAGGAACAGCGCCGACGCGGTCTCGCTGATGATCAGCACCAGGGTGACCAGATACAGGTTCTGCGCGAAGGTCAGCAGCATCAGGCCGATGCCGCTGGAGAGCATCGTCACAATCAGCAACTGACGCTTGTCGAGTTTGTCGATGATGTAGCCGCCGTACAGCGACAACAGCGTCGCGCTGAACACCGCGACGCCCAGCAGCAAGCCGACGTCCTGCGGGTTGAGGCCGAGTTTGTTACTGAGGAACAGGGTCAGCAGCGGACTGATCAGAGCACGGCTGACAACGACCGTCAGCGAGCTGATCATCAGTCGGCGAATGAGGCGCGAGTAGGTGGCCACGAAGAGGTCAACGTCCTTATTTCAAATGCGAGAGGCGCGCCGCCATCCTCCCCGGCTCTCGCTCGGCGGTCAACCTGACACACCGACATGCCCATGTAGGAGATGGTTTGGGTGTTGTCAGGGAAGTGGCAGGCGCATCGCGCAACGTCTTTCGCCGGGGAAACCGTGGTTGATTTCGGTTTGCAGGGCGGTCAGCAGATGCGGTGGCGTGTCTTCAGCGCCGAGCACGATAAACCCGAGGCGCTGATAGAACGGCGCATTCCACGGCAGGTCGCGGAAGGTAGTCAGGGTCACGGCCCACAATTGCATCTGACGCGCGTGCTCAATGGCCGCTGATACCAACGCACGCCCCATGCCTTGCCCCTGAAAATCCTGACTCACCGACAGCTCTTCGATGTGCAATTGACTGTCGATTTCCAGTGCCCGAAGAAACCCCGCCAGTGACTGGTCAGCACTTTCAATCACCCAAACGCACAGCTGCTCGATGGCCTGCACATGCTGCGCGCTATCTGGCACTTCGGCGTCGGCGAGCCAGGCGAGGGCAGGGTCGAGACGAAACAGCCCGGCAGCCGAGCGTTCGATGGCGGGGAGGGCGGCCGCGTCAGCAGGGCTGGCGCGGCGGACGATGAAAGTCATGTCGGGACGAATCCTGTCGAGCAAAGCCCGACAGATTACGGTTTCAGCCACAGCAGGACATAGTCGTTTTTATCGAAACGCCCACTCAACACCGGTTCCAGCGTTTGCAGCGGCGTACCCGCGAGTGCCTTGAAGTCATTGCGATCCATCATCAGCCACGCCGGGCCTTTGAGTGCTTCCAGGTCCTGCGCGGTTTCGCTGAACTGCGGTTGCAGATCCTGCTCGATATTGACCATGAACTTGATCGCTTTGGCATCTTTGCCCATGCCGTGCAGCACCAGTGGTGCCGGGTTTTGTTGAACCTGGGCAAATACTTCACGGCTGAAGGTGCGGGTGTCGTACATCTGCCGTTCAACCGGCTCGAACACCATGGCATACACCGCCCACAACGCCAGCACCGCACTGAACGCCATGACCTCGGCACGCCAGCGCGGCTGCAACAGGCGCGACAATGCAAACACTTGCAGCACGCCAAGCACGATCAACACGCCTGCCAACCCAATTTGCAACTCCGGAACCTGCCGCCGCGCAACCAGCAACACCACCATCAGCAACCCCGGCGTCAGCAGCCATAGCCCTTGAATCACGCCGCGCAACCAGACGAACACGCGCCCGTGCGCCACCTGAAACGGATACGCCGCGATGATCGCCGCCATCGGCAACATCGGCAGCAGATACCGCGCCTTCTTCGCCTGCGGAATCGACAGCCCGACCATCACGATCAACCCCGCCGCCGCGCAATATTGCACCAGCCGCAAGGCCGGCCCGCGCTGTTGCGGTTTGCTCAGCCATGCGCAGGCCAACGCCAATAAGGCCAAGGGATACGCCAGCGCGTAGTTGCCGAGTGAACTGGTGAAGTAATACAACGAACCGCTGACACCCTCGCTGCCGTCCATGCGCCCCATGAACTGCATGCGGATCACGTCCTGCATGAACCCCGGACCACCGCTGACCTGCGCCAGCCACAACAACAGCCCGACGCACGCCACCAGCAACAGCGCCGCGAGCCCGCCGAACATCAGCAATCGCGACCATTGCCGATTGAGCAGGTAATAACTGCACAGCATCCCGGTCGGCACCACCAACCCGATCGGCCCGCGAATACCGAAACCGAGCAGTAGCAACACAAAGATCAGCGACCAGCGCCGTCCACCACCGAAATGATCATGGGCATAACCGAGATAGAACACGGCAAACGCCACAGCGGCAAGCATCAGGTCCTGCGACACCGCACGCACTTCAGTGACGAAGGTGCCGGTGAGCATCAGCAAGGCAATGCTGATCAGCGCCCAACGCCGCGAATACGGCGCGAGCAGGCGATACATCAACGTCACCATCACGGCCCCGGCTACAGCGCTCGGCGTCCAGGCGGTTAAGGCGTTGACCGTGCCGAACGGCAGCGACAGCAGCCAGACAAACCACGTCGACAGCGCCGAGTAGTCCGCGTACGGCTCACCGTAAGTGGTGGGAAACACCGTCGGCCCGTGGCGCAGCATTTCCTGCGCGAACAGCACAAAACGTGAATCAAAACCGATAGGAGCCTGCCCGTAGACCCCGGCGATGAACAATAAAAACGCCAGCAGCCCTGCGATCAGGGACTGCCGGCGAATGGCAGGCGTCAGCGTGATCAAGCGACGTCGGACGCGTGCGGCCACTGTTGCAGCGGTATCGGTAACTTGCGCGATTCGCCACGGCCCATCGGGAAATACTGGAAGCCGTTGCGCGCCAGGCGCTCGGCGTCATACAGGTTGCGACCGTCGAAGATTACCGGTGTGTTGAGACGCTGCTTGATCAGGTCGAAATCCGGAGCTTTGAACTGCTGCCATTCAGTGCAGATGATCAGCGCATCGGCGCCGGGCAATACCGATTCAGGCGTACCCATCAGCATCAGTTTCGACTCATCCGGGTAGAGACTCTGGGTTTCCTGCATGGCTTCCGGATCGAATGCGCGCACGCTGGCACCGGCCGCCCACAATTCTTCCAGCAACACCCGGCTCGGCGCATCACGCATGTCATCGGTGTTGGGCTTGAAGGCCAGGCCCCACAGGGCGAAGGTCTTGCCTCGCAGGTCACCCTTGTAGAACGCGTTGATGCGCTCGAACAGCTTGTGTTTCTGCCGTTGGTTGATCGCCTCGACCGCTTGCAGCAGATCGCTGGAACAGTGCGCCTCTTCGGCGCTGTGGATCAATGCGCGCATGTCTTTCGGGAAGCACGAACCGCCATAGCCGCAACCCGGGTAGATAAAGTGATAGCCGATGCGCGTGTCGGCACCGATGCCCTGACGCACCGACTCAATGTCGGCACCGAGGTGTTCGGCCAGTTCGGCGATCTGGTTGATGAAGCTGATCTTGGTCGCCAGCATGCAGTTGGCCGCGTACTTGGTCAGCTCGGCGCTGCGCAGGTCCATGAACATGATGCGGTCATGGTTGCGGTTGAACGGCGAATACAGGTCACGCATCACGTCGCGTACCTCATCGCCTTCGCAGCCGATAACAATGCGATCCGGCCGGCGGCAATCCGCGACGGCGGAGCCTTCCTTGAGAAACTCCGGGTTGGAGACGATATCGAATTGCAGCAGGCGACCGACCTTGATCAGGGCCTTTTCGATGTGCGTGCGCAGGGTGTCGCCGGTGCCCACTGGCACCGTGGATTTCTCCACGATGATCAACGGCTGTTCACGATGCCGGGCAATCGCGTCGCCGACTGAAAGCACATAACGCAGATCCGCCGAACCGTCTTCACGGGACGGTGTGCCGACTGCGATAAATGCGACCCGACCGTGCTGCACGGCGAGTTTTTCATCGGTGGTGAACAGCAGGCGTTTCGAATCCAGGCCCGCACGCACCAGACTGGCCAGCCCCGGTTCGAAGATGCTGACGTGGCCCTGGCGCAACAGGTCGACTTTCTTTTGATCGACGTCCATGCACACGACGTCATGGCCGACCTCGGCCAGTACTGCGGCCTGCACCAGACCGACATATCCGCTACCAAATACTGTGATTTTCATGGAGCACTCCTGAATTCGGGCGCACGAGCCGGACGAGTGTTGATAGTGATGACCCCGAGCATGACCAGCGCCACGCCCAGTGATTTAGTGAAACTGAAGGATTCGTTGAACAGCGGCAGGCTGGCCGCCAACAGGTACACCAGCGCATAGCTGATGCTCAGCAGCGAATAGGCGCGGCCCAGCGGTAGATCGCGCAGGGCGGCGAGCCAGCAGAGCATCGACAGTGCGTAGGCGAAAATCGCCGCGACAACAACCGCCAGCGCACGCAGGTCGATACTGTCCAGCGCAAGCCAATGGTCCGGTGCCGGCAGGCGCGTCATGCTCCAGCGCATGCCCAGTTGCGCGGCGCTGACCAACAACACGCTGCCCATGGCGAAGGTGATTCCACGACGCTGGTTCATGACTGTTGCCCCAGCAAAACCACGCCACCGATCACCAGCGCCACGCCAAGCCAATGCTGGCGGTCGATGGGTTCACGAAAAACGAAGCGCGCAATCAGGGTGATCAACACGAAGTTGAGGCTGAGCATCGGGTAGGCGATGCCGACTTCCAGACGCTGCAGCACCAGCAGCCAGACCAGCAGGCCCGAGCCCAGCGCCAGCAACGCCAGCCACAACCACGGCGAGCGCAGTTTGTCGGCCCAGGACGA
The DNA here is from genome assembly GCF_044742875.1 of Pseudomonas sp. NPDC087817. NCBI lineage: Bacteria > Pseudomonadati > Pseudomonadota > Gammaproteobacteria > Pseudomonadales > Pseudomonadaceae > Pseudomonas > Pseudomonas sp. NPDC087817. Next base: position 428,427 of record NZ_JBIUVJ010000001.1, on the reverse strand, counting down.
CTCGACACCGCGCCAACTTTCCACGGCGTACTTTTGCGCGACCTGCCCGAGGCAGGTCAGCAGGCAGGCGAGCAACAGCAGCAACAGGCTCATGACGCCTCCTTGGGCAGAATCATGATCACCAGGTTGCCCTGCTCATAACGCACGCCGTCCTTTGGCAGTCTGTCGATTTCGTCCAGTTCGTCTTGCCCCTTGACGCGCATCACCACGCCGACCGAACCGCTGCGGCGCGCCTCGCGCATCCACTGTTGAACCTGTTCGGGATCGACCCGTTGTTGAATACCGTCAGGATAGGCAAGGCCATATTTCAATTCGCCTATCGTGTTGTACAACGCCACTTGCGGGCGTTTCAGCCGCCAGGCCAGGGCCGACGCGGCGCCCAGATCGTTGCTCAACAGATGCTCGGCCTGCGCCAGTTCGCTGACGTGATGCTTGATGAACTGATCAGGTGTCTTGTTGGCGACCACCGATTTGGGCAATGCCGCCGGCAACAGCGCGATCAGCAACAGACTGCCGAAGGCCGGCGCCGCCCAGCACTGCAAGGGCAGGAAGGCTTGCAGCAGGTTGGCGATGATCCAGCCGATCAGGGCGATGAACACCAGCACCAGGCTGTGCAGTTCATGGTCATAAATCGGCCGCGTCAGCTGCACATACACCAGCGCAATCAGCACCGCGATTCCGAGCAACAGATTCAGTAAACCGTTGATGCCCAACGCCCGGCCTTGCTCCAGTCGCAAGCGATCGGTCAGCGCATGGCCCAGCAACAACGCCATCGGCAACAGGCACGGCAGGATGTACGTCGGCAATTTGCCGTTGCTCAGGCTGAAGAACGCCAGCGGCATCAGCAACCACAGCAACAGAAACACCACTTTGGGCTGAGTACGGCTCTGCCATGCCTGCTTGAAAGCAGTCGGCAACAACCCCACCCACGGCAGACTGAACGCCACCAGCAGTGGCAGATAAAACCACCACGGCGCATCGTGCTGGGCATCGTCCCCGGCGAACCGTCGAATGTGTTCATGCCAGAAGAAGAACCGCCAGTAGTCCGGTTCCTGCGCATGCACCGCCAGCGCCCACGGCAAGCTGACAATGATCGCCACAGCAATCGCCACCGGGCCGTACAGCAGCAATTCGCGCCAGCGTTTTTGCCAAAGCATCCACGGCAAGGCGATCAGCACCGGCAACACCCAGGCGAGAAAACCCTTGGTCATGAAGCCCATGCCGCAGGCGAATCCCAGCACGGCCCAGGCGGCCATGCGTTTGCCGCTGCTTTGACTGTCGACGGCAAACCACAGCGCCACCAGGCTCAGGTTGACCCAAAACGTGAATTGCGGATCGAGGTTGGCGTAGCCCGATTGCCCGGCAACCACGGTGAAACTCATGTAGAGCAGGGCGCAGACGAAGCTTTTGCGCGGCTCGTTCCACAGGCGCCGGGCGATCAGGTAGCAGAGCAACACGCTCAAACCCGTGCTCAGCGCCGAAGCGAAGCGCACGCCGAACAGGTTCTGCCCGAACAATTCCTGCCCCAGCGCGATCATCCAGTAGCCGGCAATCGGCTTCTCGAAATAGCGCAGGCTCATGAAATGCGGCGACACCCAGTTGCCGCTCAGCAGCATGTCCTGGCTGATCTGTGCGTAGCGGGTCTCGTCGGGAATCCACAAGCCATGGCTGCCCAGCGGCAGCAGATAGGCCAGCAGACAGATCGCCAACAACAGCAGCGGCAGTGTCCAGCGTTTAGTCATGCGCCTTGCACTCCCAGCCAGCCTTCGCGGCCGTCGAGGGCGCCGCGCTGAACACGACCCACGGGCAAGGTGTTGAAGAACTCGGGCAACAAGTCGCCCAGCGGGGTGAAGTCGATGTTGCGCTGGCGCGCATCGGCCAGCAGTTGACGAAAGTCCTCAGCCATCAGAATCCCTTCTACTTCGGCATGAATGGTGTAGACGTTGAGTTGTCGCGGCAGAAAGTGATCGAGGATGAAGCGGTTGAAATCCCGCGCCGCAACGATGGGGCCGACGACTTCGTCGAAGGTCGGCAGATCCACCGGAATCTGCGGCGTGCCCGGTGTGCCGTCAGCCAGCAGCGGACGGAACACTCGCGTCCCTCGGCAATCGCTGTTGTAGCGAAAGCCGAACGCCTGCTTGGCTTCAATCACGCGCTCGTCGGCACGCCAACCGGCAGCGGCCGAACAGGTGACCTTCTCGCCAAGAATGTCGCTCAAGGTGTCGACGCCCTGACGGATCTGCTCGATCAGCTGCTGGTCGCTCCAGCGCCCGGCATTGGCCTGCCAGCCGTGGTGATCCCAGGCGTGTAGGCCGACCTCATGCCCGGCGTCTCGGGCCTGACGCATCAGGTGCCCGAGTTCGCGGCCAATCGGTTTGCCCGGCCACGCGGTACCGGCCAGCAGAATGTCCCAGCCATACAGGCCGGCCGCGTTGGAACGGAGCATCTTCCAGAGGAACTGCGGGCGGATCAGGCGCCACAGATGCCGGCCCATATTGTCCGGGCCAACACTGAAGAAGAACGTTGCCTTGATCTGCGCTTCGTCGAGCATTTCCAGCAGCCGCGGCACACCCTCACGGGTGCCGCGAAAGGTATCGACGTCGATGCGTAGACCGGCCTGCATCAATGCTTGTCCGCGATTTCGAGCATGGCTTCACGCAAGAAGAAGTCCAGCGTATTGCCGATGGTCTCGCGCATTTCCACGGTCGGCGTCCAGTCCAGCAGGCGCTTGGCGTTGGCGATGCTCGGTTTGCGGTGCTCGACGTCCTGGTACCCGGCGCCGTAGAACGCCTTGCTCTCGACGTCGCGGAAACCGGCGAACGGCGGGAAGTTGTGGCGCAGCGGATGCGCTTCGAACTGGCGCAGCAACTCTTCGCCCAACTGGCGGATGCTCGCTTCATTGTCCGGGTTGCCAATGTTGATGATCTGGCCGTTGCAGACGTCGTTGTCGTTATCGATGATCCGCGCGAGTGCTTCGACGCCGTCGGCGATGTCAGTGAAGCAACGTTTTTGCTCACCGCCGTCGAACAGACGAATCGGCGTGCCTTCCACCAGATTGAGGATCAGTTGGGTGATTGCCCGGGAGCTGCCGATGCGCGCCGAATCCAGACGATCAAGACGCGGGCCCATCCAGTTGAAAGGCCGGAACAGCGTGAAATTCAGGCCCTTGGCGCCGTAGGCCCAGATCACCCGGTCGAGCAGTTGCTTGGACACCGAGTAGATCCAGCGCTGCTTGTTGATCGGCCCGACGATCAGGTTGGAAGTGTCTTCGTCGAAGTTCTTGTCCTGGCACATGCCATAGACTTCCGAGGTCGACGGGAAGATCACGCGCTTGTTGTATTTGACGCAGTAGCGCACCAGCTTGAGGTTTTCTTCAAAGTCGAGTTCGAACACCCGCAGCGGATTGCGCGTGTATTCGATCGGCGTGGCGATGGCCACCAGCGGCAGGACCACGTCGCATTTCTTGATGTGGTACTCGATCCACTCGGAGTGAATGCTGATGTCGCCTTCGACGAAGTGAAAACGCGGATGGCTGCGCAGACGCTCGATGGCGTCGGAGCCGATATCCAGACCATAGACTTCATAGCGGTCATCACGCAGCAGACGCTCGGACAAGTGATTGCCGATGAAACCGTTGACGCCGAGGATCAGCACGCGAGTGCGACGTGGGCCACGGCCGGACTCGGCGCCGCGCAGCAGCGAGCCGTCGACCAGACCGAGTTCGTTGGCCAGTTGCGGGCCGCTGAGGTACAGACCGTTGTCGTTGCGCTGCCCCGAGAGAATCACCAGCGAATCTTCGCCACAAGCGATGCGCAGCGGATCGACACTGATCACCCGGCCCGGGGCCTGGCCTTCGTTGCCTTTGGCGACTTCGGCGCTCCAGACGATCAGTTTGTGCTCGCCCACGGCGCAGAAGGCGCCCGGGTACGGTTGAGTCACGGCGCGGACCAGGTTGAACAACTGCTCGGCGGGCTGCGCCCAGACCAGTTTGCCGTCCGCTGCGGTGCGGCGACCGAACACCGTGGCCTGGCTTTCGTCCTGCGCAGTTTCGCTGATCTTGCCTTGCAGCATCGCCGGCAGGGTGTCGCGCAGCAGATCGCTGGCGGCGACACGCAGTTTGCCGTGCAGGCTCAACGCTGTGTCGCTGCGCTCGATGGCCACGCGTTGCTGGGCGACGATGGCGCCGGCATCGGCACGTTTGACCATGCGGTGCAGGGTCACGCCGGTTTCGGTTTCACCGTTGACCAGCACCCAGTTGGCCGGCGCGCGGCCACGGTAGCGTGGCAGCAACGAGCCGTGCAGGTTGAACGCGCCTTTTTTTGCGGTGGCCAGCAGCGCCTCGCTCAGCAGGTTGCGGTAGTAGAAGGAGAAAATGTAATCCGGGTCGAGCTTGGCGATGCGCTCGATCCACAGTGGGTGATTGGCGTCCTCCGGCGCGTGCACCGGGATGCCTTTGTTGGCGCACAGTTGCGCGACCGAGGCGTAGAAAGCGTTCTCTTTCGGATCATCGGCGTGAGTGAACACCGCGGCGATATCGAAGCCGCTGTCGAGCAGGGCTTGAATGCCGGCGCAGCCAATATCGTGGTAAGCGAAGACAACAGTTTTTGCACTCATGAGAGAACCTGACCGGTAGTAGAAGTTGTAGAAGGAGTAGAAGAAAGACCATCAACGGTGACGGCCGGCGCCGGCGTAGCGGGGTGGCTGCGCAGCACCTTTTCAATGAAGAAACGCGGGCGGGCGCGTACATCGCTGTACATGCGTCCCAGGTATTCGCCGAGCAGGCCCATGCCGATGAACTGGCCACCGGTAAACACGAACAGCACCGCGAACAGCACGAACATGCCGTCACCGGCCCAGCCGGAACCGAAGGCCAGACGCAGGACGATCAACGCCATCGCAAACAGCACGCCGAGCCCGGCCATAGCGAAGCCAACAATGCTCAGCAAACGCAGCGGCGTAGTGGTCATGCAGGTGATCAAATCGAACATCAGGTTGATCAGACGCATCGGGCTGTACTTCGAATCGCCATGCTCACGCTCGGCGTGGGCGACGACGATTTCGGTGGTGTGGCGTGCGAAGCTGTTGGCCAGAATCGGAATGAAAGTGCTGCGCTCACGGCAGGCGAGCATCGCGTCGATGATCGTGCGGCGGTAAGCGCGGAGCATGCAGCCGTAGTCGCTCATCGCAACGCCGGTTGAGCGTTGCACGGCGAGGTTGATCAATTTTGACGGGTAGCGGCGCAGCGCCGAATCCTGACGATTGCCGCGCACTGTGCCGACCACGTCGTAGCCTTTTTCGGCCTCGGCGACCAGGCGCGGGATTTCTTCCGGCGGGTTCTGCAGGTCGGCGTCGAGGGTGATCACCACGTCGCCCTTGCACTGCTCGAACCCGGCCATGATCGCCGCGTGCTGGCCGTAGTTGCGGTTGAGGATCACCGCCACAAACGGGCTGTCTTCGCGGCTCGCGGCTTCCTCAAGTAAATTGGCGGACTCGTCACGGCTGCCGTCGTCGACGAGGACGATTTCGTAGTCGTGACGCAGCATCCGGCACGCCGCTTCAGTGCGGCGCAACAGTTCCGGCAGGCTGTCCTGTTCGTTGTAGACCGGGATGACGATCGACACGCAACGGATTGGGTAAGGTTTCACGGGCGTTTGTCCATAAGAGTGGCGATGGCGCCGACCACGCGATCAAGGTCCTGATCGGTCATGTCGGGGAACAACGGAATCGAGCACAGCCGCGCCGAGTTCCATTCGGTGTTGGGCAGATACAGATCGGGGTCACGCTGGCGGTACCAGGTGTGCAGGTGGGTGGCGATGAAATGGATGCCGGTGCCGATGCCCTGATCCTGCAAACCCTTCATGAAGGCTTCGCGGTCCATGCCGCAGCGCTCGCTGTCGATGCGCAGGATGAACAGGTGCCAGGCGTGGGTTTGTGCGTAGGCAGGCACGGCCAGCGGTTGCACCGGCAGGCCTTCAAGCTTTTGCCGGTAAGCGGCGGCCAGTTCGGTGCGGCGGGCGTTGATCGCGTCCAGACGCTCCAGTTGCACCAGCGCAATCGCCGCGTTGATGTCGGCCAGGTTGTATTTGAAACCCGGCTCCATGACCTGCGCCTGCGGCTTGCGGCCGCCGGTGAGGCGGTCGTAGGCATCAACGCCCAGACCATGGAATTTGAGCATGCGCACGCGACTGGCCAGCGCTTCGTCGTCGGTGACGAACATCGCGCCTTCGGCACAGGTCATGTTCTTGATCGCGTGGAAAGAAAAGATCGCCGTGCCCTGAGCGCCGACGTGACGGCCCTTGTAACGGGTGCCGGCGGCGTGGGCAGCGTCTTCGATCACCGCGATGCCGTGTTTGTCGGCCAGGGCGTACAGCGGATCGAGATCGAATGCCGCGCCGGCGTAATGCACCGGAATGATCGCTTTGGTACGCGGGGTGATGGCGGCTTCGATGCGGGCAGCGTCGGTCATCAGTGTGTCGCGGTCGACGTCGACGAACACCGGCGTGGCGCCGATCAGCGAGATCATGTTGGCGGTCGAGACCCAGGTCTGCGATGGCGTGATCACCTCGTCGCCCGGACCAATACCCAACGCCAGCAGGGTGATGTGCATGCCGCCGGTGGCCGAAGACAGGGCAACCGCTTGCCGGCTGCCAACGTACTGTGCAAATTGCTCTTCGAGTGCCTGGTTTTTTGGTCCGGTGGTAATCCAGCCGGAACGCAATACTTGCTCTACGGCTGCAATTTCTTCATCACCGATACTGGGGCGAGAGAAGGGGAGAAACGCCTGACTCATGAACACCTCATCACAAACAATCAGAAGAAAACCAACTCGAAAAATCGGATCCAACTTCAGCGTAGACGCAAAAAATACCTTCGCATCAATAAGTTGCTGAAATGACTTACCGTCGGGGTCAGGTTGACTTTTCGGGCGTTGCGCGGCAGTTTGGGCACCGCCGCCGCGGGTTCTATTGGAATTAAGGTTATGCCCGTTTTTGTGAAAGGAACATGAAAAAGCGGTTGGCGAATCGTTTATATGAAACTCATACAGCCACTGTTCAGACTTCTACCGTTTATCGTCATTTTTAGTAGAAAAGTCCTACAGAAGTGTTCCCCTTATACTGGGAATGTTGCAGTTGTTAGTTGGTGTGTTGAATTGTTTTTACTCAAGGCCTTTACGTTTGACTGACTTGTCCGCTGTCCCGTTGGAAACCCGCCAAACCAATCCGATGACTGTGTATCTGGCGCGTCTGGCGCCCTCCAGCCAACTGACCATGCGTTATGTTTTGCAGGACGCTGCCGACCGCCTCGGTTTTGAAGACATGAATGTCGAGGACATTCCCTGGCACGCCTTGCAGCCTGAAGATGTTGTCGCCTTAGTCGCCGCGTTGCGCGAAGACAACTATGCGCCGAACACTTCTTCGCTCTATGTAAACGCCGTGCGCGGCGTGATGAATGAAGCGTGGCGGATGAGCCTGATTACGCAGGATCATTTATTGAAGATGCGTTCGGTCAAAGGCATTGCCGGCACGCGTTTGTCGCAGGGGCGCAACTTGAAGCGCACGCTGATTCACGAATTGATGGAGGTGTGCGCCGCCGATCCACGCCCGCAAGGCCTGCGGGACGCCGCCGTGATTGCCTTGCTGTACGGCACCGGCATGCGCAAGTCGGAATCGGTGGATCTGGACCTGAATCAGGTCGACTTCAGCGAACGCAGCCTGACCGTTACCGGCAAGGGCAATAAACAACTGATCAAGTACGCACCGGCCTGGGCGTTTGCCAAGCTCAATGCCTGGCTGGAATTTCGCCGCTCGCAGCTCAAGGAGGGTGAAAGCGACGATGCCTTTCTGTTCAACCGCATCCGTCGCGGCAGCCACATCACCCGCGAGCGCATCACCAAACACGCGATCTACTACATCGCCCGCCAGCGCGGCACCCAGGTCGGGGTGAAAATCATGCCCCACGATTTCCGCCGCTCGTTCATCACCCGGGTGATTGAAGAGCACGATCTGTCGATTGCGCAGAAGCTCGCGCACCACAGCAACATCCAGACCACGGCCAACTACGACGTGCGCGACGACAACGAGCGGCGCCGTGCAGTGGATCGCTTCGACCTCTGATCAGGACGCGGCGAACACATGGGCGGCGCCGAGTATCGACAACTGCACCGCGCTCCCGGCCGGTGGCGCGTGCATGCCGGAGCTGCGCACCAACAGCGAACGGCCCGGATCCTGAGTGGTTCGCGAGCGCAGTTCGACGGTGAGCGTGCAGGTGTTGCCGGCGAAATCGCGTTCGGTGACCACGGCATTGCAGGCCTGCGCGTCGTTTACCCCGTCGGCCACCTGCAACTGCTCCGGGCGCAACATGATCTGTGCATTGCCGATGAAGCCGTTGCTGTTGACCGGCACCGGGCCGAGATCGCAGTGCGCCCAACCGGATTCGATGCGCGCTGGCATCACCACCGCTTCGCCGAGGAAATGCGCGGTCTGCTCATCGTCCGGGTAGCGGTAGAGGTCCATCGGGTGCCCCGATTGCACCAGCCGCCCGCCACGCATGACCGCCAACTGATCGGCGAATGACAGCGCCTCACCCTGATCGTGAGTCACCAGAATGGTGGTGACGCCGGCCTCTTCAAGCAGGCGCGCGACCATTTTGCGCATGGCGCTGCGCAGTCCGGTATCAAGGGCGGAAAACGGCTCGTCGAGCAGCATCAAGCGCGGTTGCTGGGCCAACGCCCGGGCGAGGGACACCCGTTGCTGCTGGCCGCCGGATAATTCGTGCGGCCAGCGGCTGGCCATGTGGGCGTCAAGCGCCACGCTGTCCATCAATTGCGCGATGCGCTCGGTTCTGGCCGCACCGGTCAGGGCCAGGCCGAAGCCGATGTTGGCGGCCACGGTCATGTGCGGAAACAGCGCGCCGTCCTGCGGCACATAGCCGATCTGGCGTTGGTAGGCCGGCACGGCATGGCTGCTGTCGACCAGCGTCTGGCCGTTGAGGGTGAGGCTGCCGGCATCGGGAAATTCAAAACCGGCGATCATCCGCAACAATGTGGTTTTGCCGGAACCGGAAGGGCCGACAATGACCGTGCGGCTGCCGGTCGCGACGGACAGGCAGATGTCATCCAGCGCTTTCTGTGCGCCAAAGGCTTTGCTCAGGGAGATCAGTTCGAGTGCGTTCATCGGCCAGCGGTGCGCCTGGATTGGTGATAGAGAATGGCTGTCAGCGGCAGTGAAAGCAGGACCATCAGCAGTGCGTAAGGCGCTGCGGCGGCGTAGTCGATTTCGCTGGTCATGGCCCAGAAACCGGTGGCCAGGGTCCGTGTGCCGTTGGGAGCGAGCAGTAGCGTGGCGGTCAGCTCGTTGGTGATCGCCAGAAACACCAGCGCCGCACCGGCAGCGGCACCGGGCGCGGCGAGGCGCAGGGTGATCAGCCACAAGGCGCGCAGTGGCGAGCGGCCGAGGCTTTGCGCGATGTTTTCCAGCTCAACCGGTGCCTGAGCGAAACCGGCGCGCAGGCTGACCAGCGCCCGCGGCAAAAACATCAGCAGGTAAGCGAGCAGCACGGTAATGGTGGTCTGGTAGATCGGCCGGGCGAAATGGATGGTCACGGTGACCAGGGCCAGCGCCACGACGATCCCCGGCAACGCACTGGTGATGTAGTTGCAGCCTTCGAGCAAGCGCTGCAATTTGCCCGGCGCGCGAATCGACAGCCAGGCAATCGGAATCGCCGCCAGACTGGTCAGCAAGGCCCCGGCCGCACCGAACGACAGGGTTTGCAGGAGGGCGGGGAGCAGCTCGGCACTTTCCCAGACCTCGGCACCGCCAGCGATCAACCAGCGACCCAATGTCAGCAACGGCACGCCGAGCGCGAGCAGGCAGGTCAGGCTTTGCAGGGCAAGTCCTGCGACCACTGCGCTGCGTTTCAAGCGCATGGTGCGCTGCTCGCGGGCGCTCCCGGAGCCGACTCGCGCATAGCGCGCCTGACCACGGGCGGCAGATTCGACGGTGAGCATCGCCAGACAACACAGAGCCAGCACCCCGGCAAGCATGTTTGCCGCCGGGCCGTTAAAGGTCGATTTGAACTGATCGAAAATCGCCGTGGTGAAGGTATCGAAACGGATCATCGCGTAGAGGCCGTATTCGGCCAGCAGATGCAGGCCGACCAGCAGCGCACCGCCACAGATCGCCAGCCGCAACTGAGGCAATACCACCCGGAAAAACACCGCCCAGGGCTTGAGGCCGAGGGATTCGGCAACGTCCTCAATGGCCGGATCGAGGCGGCGCAAGGTCGCTGCAATCGGCAAATACAGAAACGGGAAATAAGCGATCACCGACACCAGCACGCCGGCGGGCAGGCCATGAATCGAGGGAATCAGGCTGACCCACGCGTAGCTGTGCACGAACGCCGGCACCGCCAGCGGTGCCACCGCGAGCAACGACCACAGACGCCGACCCGGCAGGTTGGTGCGTTCGGTCAGCCAGGCCAGCGTGGTACCCAGCACGATGCACAGCGGCAGGGTGATCAACACCAGCAGCACGGTGTTGACCAGCAGCTCACCCACACGGGGGCGGAACACCAAGGCTTGAATGGTCGCCCAACCGGTGGCCCACGACACGCCGATCACAAAAGCGATTGGCAGCAGCGACAACAACGACACGCCGATCGCCAACGCCACCACCCACGATCCCCCGCGACCGGAAAGGGCGCGGGCTTTCAGTGGACGATGGGCGGAGGAGGCTGCCGCCACCTCTGCCGGTAAAGTTTCGGGCATCACTTACAGCAGTCCGGCCTGGGTCATCAGCTCGACGGCTTTCTGGCTGTCGAGTTTCGCCGCATCGACTTTTGGCGCATCGAGATCCTTCAGCGGCGTCAGTTTCGGGTTGGACGGCGCGTCTTTGCCGACCGCGTATTCAAAGGAATTACCGCTATGGAGAATCTCTTGGCCCTGTTTGCCAGTGATGTACTTGAGGAACTGCTGAGCTTCATCCTGGTGTTTGCTGGAGGCCAGCACACCGCCGCCGGAGATGCTCACGAAGGCACCCGGGTCCTGATGTTTGAAGTAGTGGAGTTGGGTGTTCTTGCTGTTTTCGCCGGTCTTGGACTGATCGACAAAACTGTAATAGTGGTAGATCACGCCGCTGTCGATTTGCCCGGCATTCACCGCTTTGAGCACAGCGCTGTTACCACGGTAGACGGTGGCGTTGGTTTTCATGCCTTTGAGCCAGTCGAGTGTGGCCGCTTCACCTTTCTGTTCCAGCACGGCGGCGACGATTGCCTGGAAGTCCGCGCCGGCCGGGGAGGCGGCCCAGCGACCCTTCCAGTCAGGTTTGGCCAGATCGAGCAGGGATTTCGGCAGGTCTTTTTCCGCAAGTTTGCTCGGGTTGTAGACAAACACCGTGGAGCGCGCGGCGATACCGATCCACTGACCGTGGGCCGGACGATAGGCCGAATCCACTTGTTCCAGCGTCGCCGGCGCTACCGGGGCAAACAGTTTGGCGTTGTCCACCAGCACCATCGCCGGGGAATTCTCGGTGAGGAACACGTCGGCCGGGGAGGCCGAACCTTCCTGCACCAGCTGATTGCCCATCTCGGTGTCATCGCCATTGCGAATCGTCACCGGAATCCCGGTTTCTTCGGTAAACCCGGCCACCCAGGCTTTGGTCAGGCTTTCGTGCTGTGCGTTGTAGACCACCAGGCCAATGCTGTCGGCAGCAAACGCCTGACCTGCGCCGAGCAGGGCGGTGGCCAGCAAAGCGCGTTTCACAAAGGCAGGAAACTGTGGATTCATGACGAGAACGCTCCTGATTTTTTAGACGTTATGGGCAGGCATTCGCGGGCAGGTTTCAATGCGAATGATTTGCAGATATTGGGCCGCCGGCAATGTAGAGAAGCAAATGAGAAAAAAACGTCAAAGAAACCGTTAATACATGTCATTGCCATTCAGATTAGCAGCGACTGGCAGACGCACGATTGCCGTGCGTCATTCAGCGTCATTCATGGCAGGAGGGATACAAGCTACCAGGCGCCGGGGCGCCTGGTCTTTGAGGTTATGGCCGGGTTTTGCTGAAGAGGTAGATATGCAGATTGCCGCGCTGGAAGTGCTGGCCATCGATTGGCAACCGCTCGATTTCCTGAACTTCCTGAACACTGTTGACGCGCATCACCACGCCTACCGTGCCTTTTTTACGCGCCTCGATCATCCATTGGCCGACATCATCCAGACCGACCTTGCGCGAAGCCATGGCCGGATCGTCGAGACCGTATTTCAACTCGCCGACGGTGTTGAAGAGGTCAACCTGCGGGCGTCTCAGGCGCCACGACAAGGCTGATGCGGCGCCGAGGTCGTTGCTCAGCAGTGAAGTGGTTTCGCTCAATGCCTGTTGATGCTCGGCAATAAACTGATCGGGCATCTTGCTATCGACGATCTGTGCGGGCATTGCCGCCGGCAACAGCGCAATCAGCAGACCGATGCCCAGCGCCGGCATCGCCCACAGCGTAAGCGGCCGCATGATTTGCAGGGCGTTGGCGATGATCCAGCCGATCAGCACGATAAACACCAGCGACAGGTTGAACATCTCGGTGTTTTCATAAATCTCTCTGGTGGCCTGCAAGTAGATCAGGGCAATCAGCGCGACACTGGCCAGCACGGTGTTGACCACGCCGTTCAGACGCAGCACTCGCGCGTTGCCGTGGTCCAGCCAGTTCACCACGGTGTGGCCCATCAACAAGGCCAGCGGCATCAGGCACGGCATGATGTAAGTCGGCAACTTGCCGCTGCTCAGACTGAAGAACGCGAGCGGCAGCAAGAACCATAGGGCGAGGAAGGCGATTTTCGGCTCGGACTTTTCGCGCCAGGTGCGGATCAGCGTCGATGGTAACAACAGCGCCCATGGCAACCTGGCAGCAAACAGCAGCGGCAGGTAGAACCACCATGGCCGCGCGTGCTGGGCGTCATCGCCCGCAGCGAAACGGCGGATGTGTTCATGCCAGAAGAAGAATCGCCAGAAGTCCGGTTCCCGGTAATGCACAGCCAACGCCCACGGCACGCTGACAACGGCGGCCACCAGCACCGCCACCGGGCCGAAGCGCAGCAATTCGCCAAAACGGCGTTGCCAGATCATGTAGGGCAGGGCGACCAACACCGGCAGAAGCAGCGCAAGGAACCCTTTAGTCATCAGGCCCATGCCGCACGCAGCGCCCAACAACGCCCAACTGCCAATCCGCGTCGTCGTGGTGCGACTGTCGATGGCAAACCAGACCGCCACCAGACTCAGGTTGACCCACAAGGTGAACTGCGGATCGAGGTTGGCATAACCGGCCTGACCGGCAATCAGACCAAAACTCATGAACAGCAGCGCGCACGCCGCGCTAAGACGCGGACTTTTCCACAGTCGCCGGGCCAGCAGGTAGGTGAGCCAGACACTGGCGCCAGTGCTCAACGCCGAGGCGATGCGCACTCCGAACAGATTGTCACCAAAAATCGCCTGACCGATGGCAATCATCCAGTAACCGGCGATGGGTTTTTCGAAGTAGCGAATGCCCATGAAATGCGGCGCGACCCAGTTACCGCTCAGGAGCATTTCCTGGCTGATCTGGCCGTAACGGGTTTCGTCGGGGATCCATAAGCCGTGGGTCATCAGCGGCAACAGGTAAAACAACACAAGCGAGGATCAGACCGGGAATCGCCCAGCGCTCAAATGTTCGTGCTGTTGGCGTCTGCGGTAAATGCCGGACGGCGTGGCGCAACGGTTTGTTATCAGACGTCATCACTGGACCTTGGCGCGGATATAAGTATCGGGTGCGAAACGTTGAATTGAATGGGCGTTAGTTCTGTGCATCAGCAATGTTCAGGGTTTTCCAGAACGGCACATTAATAATGCCCAGTACGTTTAGTTGTTTATGGCTGTCAATGCGAACCAGCAATACACTGCCGTATTCAGCGGCAATCGCGTGGGGGAAGCCGGTTTGCTTTTCAAAGTCGCTGATGCAACCGCTGTGGGTCACCAACACCAGATTCTGCCCGGCTGTTTTGTGGGCGATCACTTCATCGCGCAGCACAGGGCCGCAGGTGGCCAGCCAGTCTTGCGTGCTGGCGTCCTGACCGAACATGTACTGCGCGGTTTGTGCGGTTCGGGTCAACGGACTGCTCAGCACTTGAGCCTGCTGCATGCCCAATTGCTGAAAGCCCTGACCAACGGCGACCGCCGCCACGCTACCGACCTGAGTGATCCCGTCGGTCGGCCCCAGGCAAGTGTTGCCGGAGCGATCACAACGTTCGGTATGGCGCACCAGTGCGACCACTTCGCCGGCTTGCCAGGCCTGCATCCATTCGGCAGTGACGCGGCGGCTTGCATGATCCAGATCGTTCGGTGAGCGTGGCCAGAACACGAAACCGCTGACCAGAATGGCCACGAACACCACGCAAACCAGTGCCAGCAACAGGCGCAAACGCAGGGTTTGCGGCGACCTGAATAACGTTTTCAGTTGAAATAACGGCGCCACAATCCTGCCCCTTTGAATGTTCGGTATTTCATTCAGCGCAACGTAAGGCTCAGGCTGCGAGCGACTTTACGACGACTGAGTTGAATGCAGGCTGAACACTACGTTCGGGGGCGTGGCGGGGCAGTGAAGAACATGTGAAAAAATTGCCGGAAGTTACCGGGCACAACTAAAGCAGACATTTGATAAATAAACTCAAATGCAGTTTTGTTTGCGCCCGGGTTTAACCAACATCGAGTATCGAGGTAAAGCGGCGTGACTGATCAAGGACCTGGCGGACATCCTCGCGAGTTGCCAGCCGCCTGACTGATCAACGCAGCGAGACGTTTGACGTTGTTCTGCTGAGCCGTCACCAAGTCATCGATGCTCGGTCCGGACGGGGTCTGTAACGTCGAGCGGCATGTCACCAGACTGCTGTCAGTCTCACCGAGTGGACGTAGCCGCCATTTTGCATCGATCAAACCATACTGGCCGGGAATCGAGTCGAAACGCTGCACCTCGATACGCACCGAGACGTTGCTGCGACCGCTGCTGTTGCTCAGTTGATCGCTCAACGCACCGCGCAACTCATCGGCAAGTGTCGCGCCCCACCAATCAGTTTCCAGAATCGCCAGGCCGCTGTTGCCTTGACGGATGACGATTTGTGCACGGTCGACCTGCGGCGGCACACTGAGGCTTTCGATCGGGATCTGTGTGCCGCTGCCCTTATTGCTCAGTTGCACCGGCGTCAGCGTATGAAAGCTGATCGGGTCGCTGCGGCAGGCGCCCAGTAGCAGGAACGCAGCGAGCAGGGTGATCTTCAGCGGTACAGCCATCGGTTTGACTCCTGTGCTCAATTGCGTGGCGGTCCTTTCAGATCCAGTGGCGCCGCGTTGTCCGGACGCCCGCGAATCAGCGATTCCGGATGACGACCGAGGTAATCCGACAACTCACGCAACGAGCGCGACATGCGCCCGAGTTCGTCGAGGGTCTCGGTGAGTTTTTCGCGTTGCGGCGAATCTTCGGCCAGGGTCGAGCTGGCGGACTGCAGGGTCTTGCTGACATCGGCGAGCGTGCTCTGCACCCCCGGCAAGGTCTTGGCGTTGAACTGGGTCAGGCCTTTGCGCAGTTCGACCAGATTGCTGTCGAGGTTGTTGGCGATGCGATCGACCGGCACTTTGTTGAGCTTGTCGACCACGGCTTCGAGTTTTTCCTGCAACTGTTCGAGGCTGCCCGGCACAGTCGGAATGACCACCGGGCGCAAGGTTGGATCGAAGGCAACTTTTTCGGCTTTCGGGAAGAAATCCAGCGCTATGTACAACTGGCCGGTCAGCAAATTACCGCTGCGGGCCTGGGCGCGCAGGCCGTTGTCGATAAAGGTGCCGATCAGGCGAATGCCGGCGGCTTCGTCGTTGGGGTCGTGCTTGAACGCCGTGAGCATTTTGCCGTAGGCCATACCGAGGCGTTGCGGGTAGATAACGATGCCGACGTTCAGCGGGAAGCTGCGTTTTTTCGCGTCGAAATCCAGATTGATCGCCACCACCCGGCCGATCTCCATGCCGAGGAATTCCACCGGTGCATCGACCTTGAGCCCGCGCAGGGACTGGTCGAAACGCAGGCTCAGGTATTGCGCCTTGCCGTTGGGCGGGGCGAGGGCGGTTTGCTGATCGGCGAACAGTTCGAAGTCTTTGTCATCGGCCGCCACCACGTCGTTGGGGCTGTAGTCCGGGGCGCGGAAGGCGATGCCGCCGACCAGCATGGACGACAGCGATTCGGTTTTGACCTGGAAGCCGTTGGCGCCGACGCTGACGTCAATACCGCTGGCGTTCCAGAAACGGGTGTTTTCGGTGACAAAGGCGTCGTTGGGCGAATGAATGAACACTTCGATGTTCACGCCTTTGCCACCTTCATCGAGGGCATAGGTGACGACTTGACCGACCGGAATCTTGCGGTAGTAAACCGGCGAGCCAATGTCCAGCGAGCCGAGGTCCTGGGTATGCAGCATGAAACGCTTGCCCGGCTCGCCGTAGGTGATCGGCGGCGGATTCTCCAGGCCCTTGAATTGTTTGGCGCGGTTGTTGGCCTGGCCAATGTCGGCGCCGATGTAGTCGCCGGAGAGCAGGGTATCGATGCCCGATACGCCACCAGCGCCAATGCGTGGGCGCACGACCCAGTACTGGGAGTCTTCGCGGGTGAAGCTTTCGGCCTGTTTGGCCAGTTTGATGGTGGCGTTGACGCTCTTCTGGTCGTCGCTCAATTCGACATCGGTGACCTGACCGACCACCACGTTGCGGTATTTGACTTCGGTCTTGTTGGCCACCAGACCGCTGCCGGTCTTGAAGTTGACGATGATGGTCGGCCCTTCCTGCATCAGGTTGTGCACCACCAGCGAAATGCCCACCAACACCGCCACGATCGGCACGATCCATACCAGCGATATGCCGAAGCGACGGGTCTTGATGGGGGCCTGGCCTGGTGCTCGCGGCTCGTCGGTGGCTGACGACTTCATCCGTGTCCTCCTTCAATGATTGGGCACTGAGCGTCAGGAACGCAAAAGCACTTCATCAATATAGAAGTGCTTGGCGATAGAGCAAATGTGTATAGCTCGCCAGGTAAGAAAACAGAATTGATCGTTGCCACGCAGAGCGGGGGAACGATCAGATCGCGACAGCGCTGTTTGTTCTGCTAGCCGAGCATTTCGCGCAGGCGATACCAGAACATGCCCAGTGCCAGCAGGGGCGAACGCAGCGCCGGGCCGCCGGGGAAGGTCATGTGCGGCACGCCGCTGAACACGTCCATGCCCTGACTGTGGCCGGCATGGATCGCCTCGCCAAGTAACTTGGCGCACCAGTGGGTGACGTTCAGGCCATGGCCGGAATAGCCTTGGGCGTAGAACACGTTCGGGTGCTGCTTGAGGCGCCCGACCTGCGGGAAACGGTTGGCGGTAATGCCGATCTTGCCGCCCCACTGGTAATCGATGCGCACGTCTGCCAGTTGCGGGAAGACCTTGAGCATCTTCGGCCGCATATAGGCAGCGATGTCCGCCGGATCACGCCCGGAATAGTGACAGGCACCGCCGAACAGCAAGCGCCGGTCGGCCGAGAGCCGGTAATAATCGAGGCCGACTTTCTGATCGCAAACCGCGAGATTCTGCGGAATCAGCTGCGCGGCGCGTTCTTCGGACAACGGCTCGGTGGCGATGATGTAACTGCCGGCCGGCAGCACCTTGCCAGTGAGTTGTTGTTCGAGTTCGTCCAGATGCGCGTTGCAACCGAGGACCAGGCTGCCGGCACGTACGGTGCCGGTGGCGCAGCGCACCTGTACGGTCGTGCCGTGGATGATTTCCAGCACCGGACTCTGCTCGAAGATGCGCACGCCCAGTGAGGCAGCCAGCCGTGCTTCGCCTTGCACCAGATCCAGCGGGTGCAGGTGCCCCGAGCCCATGTCCAGCAGGCCGCCGGCATAAATCCCGGAGTCCACCACCTGCTGGCGGACTTGCTCGGGGCCGATCATGCGGATTTCGTGGGCATAACCGAGTTCGGCGAGATCGACCAGTTCATCCTTGAAAGCGTCGAACTGCGCAGTGGTGTTGGCCAGGTCACAGAAGCCCCAGCGCAGGTCGCATTCAATGGCGTTGGCCTCGATGCGCTGGCGCACCAGTTCTACCGAGTCGATCCCGGCGCGCTGCAAATAGCGCACGCCTTCTTGCCCGACATACTTGGCGAAGCCTTCGACTTCATGGCCGATGCCGCGAATCAACTGCCCGCCATTGCGCCCGCTGGCGCCCCAGCCTATCCGGCGCGCCTCGATCAAAATCACCGACAGCCCGCGCTGCGCCAGTTCGATGGCCGTGTTGACCCCGGTGAACCCGCCGCCGATCACACACACATCGGCGCTCAGATCACCGTCGATGACCGGATAAGGTGTGGACGCCCGAGCCGAGGCTGCGTAGTAGGAGCGGGCGTGTTCTGTTGTGTACTGATTCATTTGTTGGACTTCACTTTGCTCCAGGACCGGGTCATCAGACGCATGATCGCCTGGGGCGGGGTAGAGGAGATGTAGAGTTTGTCGAGCACGGCCTGGGAGGGGTAAACCTCAGGGTTATTGACCAGGTCCTGATCCATGTACTGTTTCGCGGACGGGTTCGGGTTGGCATAACCGACCGACGCGCTGACCTTGGCGATCACTTGTGGATCAAGCAGGTAATTGATGAAGGTGTGCGCTTCCTTTTCGTTGCTGGCGTCGGCGGGAATGGCCAGCAGGTCGAACCACAGGTTGGCGCCTTCTTTGGGAATGGCGTAAGCGATGTTCACGCCGTTCTTGGCTTCCTTGGCGCGGTTGGCGGCCTGGAACACGTCGCCGGAATAGCCGAAGGCCACGCAAATATCGCCGTTGGCCAGGTCCGACACGTATTTCGAGGAGTGGAAATACGTGATGTACGGACGAATGCTCAGCAGTTTGGCTTCGGCCTTTTTAAAGTCTTCCGGGTTCTCACTGCGCGGGTCCATGCCCATGTAGTTGAGGATGGCCGGGAACACTTCGTCCGCCGAGTCCATCATCGAAACGCCGCACTGCGACAGTTTCTTGATGTTTTCCGGCTCGAACAGTACGGCCCAGGAATCGATGTGATCGATGCCCAGCACTTGCTTGACCTTGTCGACGTTATAGCCGATGCCGTTGGTGCCCCACAGGTACGGCACCGAATGCTGGTTGCCCGGATCGTTTTTCTCCAGCAGCTCAAGCAGTTTCGGGTCGAGGTTTTTCCAGTTCGGCAGCTGCGCACGATCCAGTTTGAGGAACGCGCCGGCCTTGACCTGACGGGCGAGGAAGTGGTTGGACGGCACGACCACGTCATAACCGGTACGCCCGGCGAGCAGCTTGCCTTCGAGGGTTTCGTTGGAGTCGAAAACGTCGTAGATCACCTTGATCCCGGTTTTGCTCTGGAAGTCGGCGAGGGTGGTTTCGCCGATGTAATCGGTCCAGTTGTAGACGCTGACCTGTGGCTGGGCGTGGGCTACGGCGCTGAACAGAACACTTAGCGCGACCGGAAGTACGGATTTCAACAGACGCATTTCGACACCTCTTTTTCGAATGATCGCTCCCACGCTCTGCGTGGGAATGCCTCAACGGACGCTCCGCGTTCGGCTTTGGATGGGACGCAGAGCGTCCCGGGCTGCATTCCCACGCAGAGCGTGGGAACGATCGACACAGGGGATCTTTTGGCTTTGATCAGACGCTCAGCATCAGGAACTCGCGCTCCCACGAGCTGATCACGCGTTTGAAGTTTTCGTGCTCGGCACGCTTCACCGCGACGTAGCCGCGAACAAACTTGTCGCCGAGGTACTGCGCGACGGTCTCGCACTCTTCCATCTGCGTCAGCGCTTCTTCGATGGTGATCGGCAGGCGCAGATTGCGGCGCTCGTAGGCGCGGCCTTGTACCGCGGCGCTCGGCTCGATGCCCTCGACCATGCCGATGTAACCGCAGAGCAGACTCGCGGCAATCGCCAGGTACGGGTTGGCATCGGCGCCCGGCAAACGGTTTTCCACGCGCATGGCTTCGGGGCTTGAGGTCGGCACACGCAAACCGACGGTGCGGTTTTCTTCGCCCCATTCGACGTTGACCGGCGCCGAAGTGTCCGGCAGGAAGCGGCGGAACGAGTTGACGTTCGGCGCGAACATCGGCAGCACCTTCGGGATGTACTTCTGCAAACCACCGATGTAGTGCAGGAACAGTTCGCTCATTTGCCCGTCGGCGTTGGCGAAGATCGGCTTGCCCGTGGCGATGTCCACCACGCTCTGGTGGATGTGCATGGCGCTGCCCGGCTCGTCGCCAATCGGCTTGGCCATGAACGTCGCCGCGACGTTGTGCTTGAGCGCAGCCTCGCGCATGGTCCGTTTGAACACGGTGATCTGGTCGGCCAGATCCAGCGCGTCGCCGTGACGGAAGTTGATTTCCATCTGCGCCGGGCCGTCTTCGTGGATCAGGGTGTCGAGGTCCAGGCCTTGCAGTTCGCACCAGTCGTAGACGTCTTCGAACAGCGGATCAAATTCGTTGGCGGCGTCGATGGAGAACGACTGCCGACCACTTTCGGCACGGCCCGAACGGCCCAGCGGAGCTTTGAGCGGCAAGTCAGGGTCTTCGCAGCGTTGGGTCAGGTAGAACTCCATTTCCGGCGCGACAATCGGCTTCCAGCCTCTGTCGGTATACAGCTGCAAGACTTTCTTCAGCACGTTGCGCGGTGACAGTTCGATCGGGTTGCCGAACTTGTCGAAGGTGTCGTGGATGACGATGGCGGTTGGCTCGATCGCCCATGGAATCACGTACACGGCGTCGGCCACTGGCTTGCAGACCATGTCGATGTCGGCAGGATCGAGCAGGTCGTAGTAGATGTCGTCGTCGACAAAATCCCCGGTTACCGTTTGCAGCAGCACACTTTCCGGCAGGCGCATGCCTCGCTCATGCAGGAACTTGTTGGTCGGTGCGATCTTGCCGCGGGCAATGCCGGTCAGGTCGCTGACCACACATTCGACTTCGGTAATCTTGTGATCTTTCAGCCAAGTGAAGAGCTGATCGAAAGGGGCATTCATAAAGACCTCGTTATTGGTTTTATAGACGCCGGGGAGGGCGGGTTTCATCTTCCGCCCCTTCCCCTGTGGCGCGTTGACGACTATCTTGGGCGCGCCTTGCAGTTCCATCTATCCACTTTAAGCAGCACCAAAGCGCACCAAAAGAGTGCGCAAGGTCACCCCATGACAACGTGCAATCCATTACAGGTTCAAGCATTCAGCACCGCTGATGTCTCCGAGCAAATCCGCGCCACGCCGGGTTGGGTCCAGCATTACCAGCAGATGTCGCCGGGGCATTTCGCCGGGCAAATCAGGTATCTGGACCTGCAAGGTGTCGAGGTTTATGAAGAGCAGATGAACACCCGGGTCGAGCAGAATTTCAGCGCGCCATCGGGTGCCCTCGCGTTCTGTTTCGATCGCAGCGACAACGCGCTGTATCTGCTCAATGAAGACAGCCGCAACATCTGGATCACCCCGGAGAACTACCAGGAAATTGCCGTGGTGTTCGGCCCCGAATTTGTCCGTCAGCACGGTCTGGATGTGGCGAAACTCGAAGGCTTGTTCATGGCGCCACTCAATGGCGGGCAGAACGCCCTGTTCAGTCGCTGGTTAAGCTCGACTCTCACGAAGTTGACGCAAGCTATTGATATGCCTAGCAAAGATGCATTGACGAAACAGCTGCTGGAGGACTGTCTGTTCATCCTCGATAACGCCCGGGTCAAGCTCGACCGTGGCGGCTTGCAGCGCCGCACCGAAGAGCGAACGATCATGAAGCGCGTCGGCGAGTGGGCCGCCGACTCGCCCGAAGAAACCCTCAATCTGCTTGAGCTTTCAAACGTGGCGGGCGTCTCGTTGCGTCAATTGCAGCAAGCCTTCAAGGATTACACCGGGATGACGCCAAGCCACTGGTTGCGCTTGCGCCGGTTGAACAGTGCCCATCGCGAACTGCTCAGCCGCCGGCCAACGGAAACGACGGTGGCCGAAGTGGCAATGAATTGGTCCTTCTGGCACCTGGGGCGGTTTTCCAGCAGTTATCGGGCGCTGTTCAACGAGTTGCCCAGCGAGACGCTTAAACGCCTGCACAAATAATCTGCTCCGAGCATCAAGGGGAGGGCGCGGTCAATTGGATTGGGCGCGCCAGTCTCGTCTGCGCGTGAGAAAGACCTTTGTATCGCGAATGAACTTAATTAGAATCAGTCTCATTTGAATTCTTCTTCGCGCAGGGTCTCTTGACATGATTGAAGTCGCCGCACCCTCGGAGCAGAGCCTGCAGCAACTGTATCGCGAGCATCGAGGCTGGCTGGAAACCTGGTTGCGCCGCCGGATGGGCAACGCCTGGGATGCGGCGGATCTGAGTCAGGACACCTTCTTGCGCGTGCTGTGCAGCGCTCAGCCGATTGCCGATATGCGCGAACCCCGGGCGTATTTGCTGACGGTGGGCAAGCGTCTGCTGAGCAATTTCTACACCCGCCGCAGCCTGGAAAAAGCCTATCTCGAAGCCCTCGCGCAGTTGCCGGAGGACAGCGTGCCTTCGCCGGAGCACCGCTGGTTGCTGCTGGAAACCCTGCAGACTCTGGATGAATTGCTCGATGGCTTGCCACGTCCGGTACGCCGGGCGTTTTTGTGGAGCCAGCTCGAAGGCCTCGGTTATCGCGAGATCGCCGAGCGTTTGCAGGTATCTGAGCGCACGGTCAAACGTTACATGGCGCAAGCCTATGAGCATTGCTTGCTGGTGGATTTCTGATGCGCGTCGCACCCAGCGCCGAAGCGCGGGAAGTCGCCCGCGCCGCCGCGCAATGGTTGGCGTTACTGGAATCCGGCGAGGCCACGGAGGACGATCAGACGCGCCTGCAACATTGGCGCAGCAGCGATGGCCGGCATGAACACGCCTGGCAGAAGATTCAACTGTTGCGCCAACGCTTTTCCGATTTGCCCTCGGCACTGGCCATGGCGACGCTGGACCGTCCGGATCCGGCACGTCGGGCGGCGCTGAAACGCGCGCTCGGTCTGGCGGCGCTGGTGCCTGCGGCGTGGCTGATCAGTCGGCAATTGCCGCTGGACGTCTGGCGCGCCGATTTACACACCAGCACCGGCGAACACAAACGGCTGGCGTTGGCCGATGGCAGTTCGTTGCAGCTCAACACCGCGAGCGCGGTGAATGTGGATCTTGCTGCGCGTCAGTTGACGCTGGTACGCGGCGAAATGGCGCTCAACGTTCCCGGCAGCTCACCACTGATGATCAATGCGCCTTACGGCCGGATCAGCGTCAGTCGCAGTGAAGTCTGCGTGCGTCTCAATGAACGCGACTGCAACGTTTCGGTGGTCCGCGGCGCGGTGCAATTAAAACCGCTGCACGGGCCGGCGCTGACCTTGCAGCAAGGACAGCAAGTCACTCTGCAAGCCTCCGGCGCCGGGCCTGTTACGCCATTCGACGCGTCAATGCCGAGCTGGCGCGAAGGCGTGTTGATGGCGCAGAACCAGCCGCTGGGGGATTTCCTGCGCGAACTGAGCCGTTATCGTTCCGGTTTGTTGCGCTGGGATCCCGCGCTGGAAAACCTGCGCATCACCGGCAGTTTCCGTCTCGACAACACCGATCAAGTGCTGTCGTTGCTGGCCGCGAGTTTGCCGGTCGAGATTCATACACGTACGCGATTCTGGGTATCGCTCGTTCCTCGAAACATTCCCCCCGCAGAAAAAACTGGCTGAAGCCTGTCCCTTTTTTTCGCCTCGCTGGTCATTCCAGGCAAGTGAACAAAATCGAGAGCTTCTTCCAATGCCCGCCGTATTCCCCAGTCGTATGCGTCCGTTGTTGCAGTTGAGTTTGCTGTTGAGCCTGAGTGCCAGTCCGCTGCTGATCCAGTCCAGTTGGGCCGACGAATCAGCCCGGCGCAGTTATCAGGTGCCGGCCGGCAGCCTGAGTTCCGCGCTGACCCGATTTGCCGGTCTGGCCGGCGTCAATCTGTCGGTGGACCCGGCACTGGTCAGCGGGCGCAACAGCAATGGTTTGTCTGGTGAATTCGCCGTGGAGGAGGGCTTCACCCGGTTGTTGCTGGGCTCCGGCCTGCAACTGCAACCGGTGGGCGAGCAGGCTTACACGCTGATTCCGGCGGCGCAGGGCAGTAGCCTGCAACTGGCGCCGACCTCGATCCTCGGCGCCACGGACTCGTCGGACGCGGACGTGTTTGCGGGCGGCCAGGTCGCACGCCGAGGCTCGCAAGGGTTGCTGGGGTCGAAAGACTTCATGGAAACCCCGTTCAGCATGACCACCTACACCAGCGAGACGGTCAAGAACCAGCAGGCCCGAACCCTCGGCGACCTGATCGCCAATGACCCGTCCGTGCGCGCGACCAACCCGGCGGGCGGGCGCTATGAACAGTTCACCATCCGTGGCTTCAGCCTGTTCAACAGTGATGTGGCGTACAACGGCCTCTACGGCGTATTGCCGACGTACACGATCGACATGGAAATGGCCGATCGCGTCGACATCCTCAAAGGCCCGAGCCAGCTCATCAACGGTATTTCGCCGCGAGGCAGCGTCGGCGGCGGGATCAACGTCGTGCCGAAACGTGCGACGGACAAACCCATCACCTCGCTGACCGCCAATTACGCTTCCAACAATCAAATCGGCGGCGCGGTGGATGTCGGCCGGCGTTTTGGTGAGGACAACCAGTTCGGTTTGCGATTCAACGGCGTCAAACAGTCCGGCGACACGGAGTGGGATCACCAGAGTGTCGACCGCGACATGGCCGTGCTGGGTCTGGATTTTCGCGGTGAGCGGCTGCGGCTTTCCACCGATGTGGGTCACACCGAGCGCGATACCGACGCACCGCAAGAACGCGTGCAAGTTGCCGCCAATGCCAAGGTGCCCAACGCCAACGATGTGCGCGATAACTACGCGCAACCGTGGAGCCAGGCGCGGACCAAAGACACCTTCGGCACGCTCAACGCTGAGTTTGATGTCAGTGATTCGGTGATGGTCTACGGGGGTGTTGGTGCTCGCAAAAGCAATCACGACTTCCTTCGACATGCGGTTTCCGTGACTAACGATGCCGGCGACTTCAGCGTACAACCACGGGATTTCACCCGTGACGAGAATGTTCGCACTGCCACGGCGGGCGTGCGCAACTGGTTCCACACAGGTCCAGTCAGTCATGAGGTCAACCTCGCCGCCAGCTACTTCTATATGGATTTTGAAAACGGCGGCGCCCGTTATGCGGCGGGCCGCAGCAATCTGTATGACCCGGTAGAAACCGCAAAACCCGCTCGGCCAACGCGCTATGACGCCAAGGTCTACACCGAGAACCGCTTCAGTGGCGTGGCGTTGTCCGACACTCTCGGTTTCTTTGATGATCGTCTGTTGCTGACCCTTGGCGCCCGTTGGCAGCGGGTCAAGGTCGACGACTGGAGCGATGATGTAAAAGGCGATACCGCCTACGACGAGGAAAAGGTTTCGCCCTCGGGTGGCATTCTGTTCAAGGCAACGGACAAGTTGTCGCTGTACGCCAACTACATGGAAGGCTTGAGCCAGGGCAAGATCGCGCCTTCGACGTCGATAAACGAGGACGAGATCTTCCCGCCGTTCATCAGCCGCCAGGTCGAAGTCGGCGCCAAGTACGATGCCGGTTCATATGCCCTCACTGCCGCGGTGTTCCGCATCAAACAGCCGGCGTACGAAACCAACGCCACGACGCGGGTGTTCGGCCCGAACGGCAAACGGCAGAACGACGGGGTTGAGTTGAGCGTGTTCGGTGAGCCGCTGAAAGGCTTTCGCTTGCTCGGCGGCGTGATGTACATCGACAGTGAGTTGACCCGGACCACCAACGGCACATTCGATGGCAACCGCGCGCCGGCGACGCCGAAGTACAACGTCAATCTGGGCGCGGAATGGGATGTGCCGAACGTACAGGGCCTGACGTTGACCGGACGCGGCCTCTATTCCAGCTCGCAATATCTGGATCAGTCGAACGACAAGGAAATCGATTCCTGGGAGCGATTTGACGTGGGTACGCGATACGCCTTCAAGGTCGATGAGAAAACCATCACCCTGCGCGCCAATGTCGAGAACGTGCTGGACAAGCGCTATTGGAGTTCGGCAGGCGCTTCGGACGACAGTGAGCCGGGGCTGACGTTGTCGACACCGAGAACCTATCTGCTTTCAGCGACGGTGGATTTCTGATTCCACCTCTGGCGTGAACGGCCCTCGCCAAATCGAAAGCCATCGGGAGCGCTATCAGCGAACTGACTCACTCTCATAGTGATGTCCTGACCACCAGTGGACAGTCAACTCGCTGAGTTCCCGACAGCTCAAGGGTCTCGATCAGATGGCGTGCAGCCTTGCGACCAATCTCGTAGTACGGCAGTTGCACGGTGGTCAGCGGCGGGATGAACAACTCGGCAATGCCGATCATGTTGTCGTAGCCGAGGACGGCGACATCGTCGGGAATTTTCAGGCCACGCCCCAACAACAGCTGATAGGCACAGAAGGCAATGCGGTCGTTGCCACAGATCAAAATATCGAA
This sequence comes from Pseudomonas sp. NPDC087817, assembly GCF_044742875.1. Lineage (NCBI taxonomy): Bacteria > Pseudomonadati > Pseudomonadota > Gammaproteobacteria > Pseudomonadales > Pseudomonadaceae > Pseudomonas > Pseudomonas sp. NPDC087817. The sequence goes on along the minus strand of NZ_JBIUVJ010000001.1, from coordinate 401,869 downwards.
TTGGGGACGACCATCGATGACATGCCGGTCGAGGATAGCGGCTGTTTCACTGTAGGCATCATGATCGGAAAGGTCGTACTGCAGGAGCGTTTCAGGCGCCAGGCCGAATGCCTGACAGGCACGCTGCAGACCTTTTTGTCGCAACCCCCATGCCAGACTCTGTTTCGGCAGATTGATACACAGAGGACGCTTATAGCCAAGGCTCAACGCGTGGTGTACGGCGCGGTACTGGCCCATTTCGTCGTCGGGCACATAGCTGACGAGGCGGCTGTCATCTGCCAGACAATTGGCGAGCACCAGAGGCTTGCTCTTCAATCGCTCGGGAATACATACCTGGCGAAACCCCATGGCGCTGAAGATCAAGCCGTCCGGACGGTGCGACAGCATCAGGTCGATGTTCTGGTCGGTGGGCGGGTTGCTCAGGAGGTTGAGGATAAAGACATTCCAGCCGGCTTGCTGCGCGGTCTGCTCAATGGACAGCAGCAACTCGACCGCGAAGGGTGTGGTCGCGGTGTCCAGCGCGAACACACCGATGGTTCGCGACTGGAGGTTGTCACCGCGCATCTTGCGCGCTGACAGGCTGGGTACGAATTGCAGTTCATCAATGGCGCGACGCACCCGTAGGAGGGTTTCGGGGCTCAGCTTTTCCGGAGTATTGAGCGCTCGAGAAACCGTCATCAGGGACACGCCGGCCAGCTGTGCAACGTCTTTCACTGAAGTCATGCGAAGTGCAGCCGGTCAGGTTGACGCAGGATCATGACACAGGGCCCGGGCTTCTCGCGACCCGAATGACGACCCTCATGACCATCCTGAACCGAGCGGCCATGCCCTGGGAATCGAAACACGCCCGCCACTTCCGCTTGCCACAAGTTTCACGCCGAGACTGTCGGAGCGCGGATAGAGGCGACTGCTGAGGCTGAAGCGACCGTTTTCCTCGAACACTTCGATGGATGACCGGTCGAGAAACACGCGCAGTTCCAGTCGCTCTTGTGTCGGGTCTATCGAGACGCTGCGCTGGCCTGTGACTTGCGTACCCGAGCGGCTGCGGTCAAGCACCAGGCGCTGCAGTGACGCATCATAGTAGAGCAGGGTTTCTTCACGGCCATCATCGCTGCACCGCAAGGCGACTCCCAAGTGGCCGTCAGTGCAGCCGAGCAGATCCAGATGCACATGGATTTCGAGCATATCGCCATTCACTTCCGGTACCCAGCGGGCTCCCGACTCTCCCCACCACGGCGTACCCGGCAATAGCGACATTCGCAGTGCGCTGAGCTCCCGTGCCGGATACACGCAAAGGCGATCGGCGCACAGTTCAAGTTCGCGGGGCAATCCGAGCATGCCGCACCAGTGATGGGCCTGGCTCGGCATCGGGCTTTCCCACATGTCCAGCCATGCCCATACGAGGCGCCGACCATCGGCGGCCAACAGCGTCTGCGCGGCATAGAAATCGTGGCCGTTATCCAGCTCGATAAAAGGCCCGCCAGTGAAATTCCATTGGTTGTCCAGTCGACCCACACGGTAACCCGTCTGGTACTTGTTGAGCCGTTCGTAACCTTGGGATGGCATGCCCTGAGGGGAGTACAGCAGCACATCGCGTCCGTTCAGTCGGAACAGATCCGGGCACTCCCACATATAGCCATCGCCCTCGCTGCCGCCAGACACATAGTTCAGGAACTCCCAGGCGTGCAAATCCGTGGAACGGTACAGCGGGAGCAGCGGCAGATCGCCCAGACGTGCGCCGGCAATCAGGTACCAATAGTCATCCGCCTGCCAGACCTTGGGGTCACGGAAGTGCATGATGGTGTCTTGCGGCGCGCTGTCGATCACCGCGCCGTGTTTGACGAAGCGGATGCCATCGGTACTGGTCGCCAGGCACTGCACTTGACGGATGAAACGCTCGTCACCCACTTCCCCCAGCCAGGTGTGCCCGGTGTAGATCAGGGCCAGGGTATCGCCACACACCACCGCGCTACCGGAAAAACAGCCGTCACGGTCGCAGTCATCGCCGGGTGCCAGCGCAATGGGCAGGTGCTGCCAATGAACCAGGTCGGCACTCTTGGCGTGGCCCCAATACATCGGCCCCCATTTCGCGTCGAAGGGGTGATGCTGATAGAACACGTGGTACTCGCCACGAAAGTACACGACCCCGTTCGGGTCGTTCATCCAGCCTGCCGGCGGAGAAATATGATAACCGGGTCGATAGTCCTCGATGACGCGAGATTGGCTGGCAGCCAGTGCGCGCTGCGCAAGGTCAAGGGTCGAAGACATGGGATCGCTCGGGGTATTCAAAGACAAGGTCATAGGGCGTTTGCTCGGATTGAGCGTAGAGAGAGGTCATCGGGCACGGATTCAATGGCGTGCGGGTGGCGCTGCAATGCCGTGCCGTCGGTGTCGAACAGGTGGATCTTGTCGATGTCCAGTTGCAGTTCGACCCGATCACCTGTCTGCCATCCGGCGTTGACTTCACAACGACAGATCAGTGGCTCGTCCTGCCCGCTATCCAGGTGCACATAGGTTTCACTGCCCAGGTATTCGACCCCGGTCACGACGACGCCAGCCGTTCCCTGCGCCGCTTTGAGCGACAGGTGTTCCGGGCGAACGCCGAGACTCAGCAGAGCGTCCGCCGCCAGGTTCGAGCTGTCGAAGGGCAGGGTGGTCATCCGCAAAACGGGAGCATCAACCAGGCTGGTTTCGCCCGGCGCATGCAGACGGGCCGGGAGGAAATTCATTCTCGGCGAACCGAGAAAACCGGCGACAAAACGGCTGGCCGGGCGCTCATAGAGTTCGCGCGGTGAGCCGACTTGCTCTACATGGCCGCCGTTGAGCACAACAATTTTGTCGGCCAGGGTCATCGCTTCCACCTGATCGTGGGTGACGTAGATCATGGTTGAGCGCAGTCGGGCATGCAGCCGGGCGATTTCGTTGCGCATCTGTACCCGCAAAGAGGCATCCAGGTTGGAGAGCGGCTCATCGAACAACAGAATGTCCGGTTCCCGCGCCATGGCTCTGCCCATGGCCACGCGCTGACGTTGCCCCCCAGACAGTTCCTTTGGCTTGCGTTGCAGCAGTTTGTCCAATTGCAGGATTTGCGCAGTTTTCAGCACCCGCTCGCGCAGGCTGCTCTTTTCAGTCCTGGCCAGTTTGAGACCAAAACTGATGTTGTCGTAGACGCTCATGTGCGGGTACAGCGCATAAGACTGAAACACCATGCCGACACCACGCTCGCGCGGTTCCAGGTCGTTGACCCGCCGCCCGTCGATCAGCAGATCGCCAGCACAGATCGAATCCAGTCCGGCGATCAGTCGCAGCAGGGTCGACTTTCCGCAGCCCGAAGGCCCCACGAACACGACGAATTCACCCGCCGCGATCTCCAGGTTGATGTCGCGAAGAATCCGCGCGCCGCCCAATTGTTTGTTCACATTGTTCAGTTTCAATTTGATCACGATGCTGTTCCTTGTCTTTATTGGGCATCAACCCTTTAACGCGCCGGCAGTGAGACCGGAAACGATTCGGCGCTGGAAGATCAGCACCAGAATCACCAGTGGGACGGTGACCAGCACCGAGGCAGCCATCAACAAGCCCCAAGGCAACTCATGGGGGCTGCCGCCGGAAATCAAGGCGATGGCAACCGGCACCGTGCGTTGGCTGTCGGTGAGGGTGAAAGTCAGGGCAAACAGGAACTCGTTCCACGCCGCGATGAAGGCCAACAAACCGGTGGTGACCAGTGCAGGCCAGAGCAGCGGCAACAGCACGCGGGTGAGCGTCACCCAAGGTGACGCACCATCCATGATTGCCGCTTCCTCCAGTTCATGGGGCAGTTGCCCCATGAACGTGGTCAGCACCCAAACGGTGAAGGGCAGGGTGAAAATCGTGTAGCTGAGGATTAACGCCCAGGACGTGTTGTACAGACCCAAGGCACGGATCACTTCGAACAGCCCTGACAGCACCGCAACCTGGGGAAACATCGACACGCCAAGGACCATCATCAACACCGTGCCACGTCCACGGAATTTCACCCGGCCCAGGGCGTAGGCGGCGGTCAGACTGAGGAACAGCGCCAGCGTCACCACGCACAGCGCAACCACCAGCGAATTGCCAATCGCCCGCAGGAATGAGGCCTGGTGGAGTACCGCCGAGTAATTGGAGAAGTCGGGATTTTCGATCCAGTAGCTCACCTCGAACAGGGCGCTGGAGGGCTTCAGTGAGGTCACGATGGCGTAGTAGAACGGGAAGACCGCATACAGCAGCAAAACCCCGATCAGGCACCAGAACCCGAGGCGCAACAGTGTTTTTTTCAGCAGGCGCGGGCTCATGCGCGGACCTCCAGTTGACGGCGTCCGAGGTAGAGATAAAGCATGGCGATCACCGCGACCAGCAGAAACAACAGCGTCGACGCCGCGCTGCCGTACCCGACGTCCTGGAACTCCACCAGGTGCTGGCGGGCATACACCGACATACTCATGGTGCTCGACGAGTTCGAGGTCAGCACGTAGATCACGTCGAATACCCGCAGGGAATCGAGGATACGGAAGATCGCCGCCACCAGCAGTGCAGGCATCAACAGTGGCAGCGTGACGCGCCAGAACACCTTCAGCGGATGAATGCCATCGACCCTGGCCGCTTCGTAGCAATCGCTTGGCAACATCTGCAGGGCCGCCAGCATCAGCAGCGTGACGAAGGGGACGGTCTTCCAGACGTCAACGATGATCACCGCCCACATCGACAGGTCTGCATCTGCCGTCCAGGCCAGGGGGGCGTCAATCAGGCCGAGGCTGAGCATCAGGTGATTGATGATGCCGAACTGGTCGTTGAGCATCCATGACCAGATCTTCGCCGAGACAATCGTCGGAATCGCCCACGGAATCAGAATCAACGCACGCACCAGAGAACGGCCGGTGAACTTGATGTTCAGCAGCAACGCCACCAACAGCCCCAGAATGACTTCCAGTCCCACCGACAGCACCGTGAAATACAACGTGTTGCGCACCGCGTTCCACCATTGCGGGTCGACGAGGATGCCTGACCAGCCGGAACCGCTGAACAAAAGATAGTTGCTCAAGCCTATGAAGGTTGCGCCACCGGTGTCCGCCAGGCTGGCGTCGGTCAGGCTGAACCAGAACGTGCGCAGCAACGGCCAGGCGGCCACCAGGGCCAGACAGACCAGCATTGGCGTCAGAAACAGCCAGGCAGCGCGCACCCGGCGACGTTGTACGGGTGTTTCCCTCGTGAGCAGGAGCTCGTCGAAGGGGGCATGGGCAGTAGAGACAGACATGGTGATTTCCTTCCTTGTGGCTTACCAGTTCTGGCGTTTGATACGCGTGAGTTCGCTTTCCAGTTCGGCCAGTGCCTGATCGACGGGCAACTCGCCCGCCAGCACGCCATGCACCCGATCAAAGAACGCATTGGAGACCCGTGGATAACGGTCGGCGGTGATTGCGGCGGGGCGCATGACCCCGTCGTTGAGAATGCTGTGTAGCTGAGCGTAATAAGGCATGGCCGCGAGCAACTCGGGATCTTGATACAGCGACTCGATCACCGGGTTATAGGCGCCTGTCAGGGCACGATGTTTTTGCTCTTGGGCACTGGTCAGGTAGCTCACCAGCTCGGCGGCAAGTTTGGGATGAGCGCTGTAGCGCGATACCGCCAGGCCCCAGCCACCGAGGGTGGAAGCATGCTCGCCGTTCTCGCCGCCGCGGGGCAGGGGAGCGACGCCGACCTTGTCTTTTACGGCACTGTCCTGGCTTTGCACCAGGCCCCAGACATAAGGCCAGTTACGCATGAACAGCGCATTACCCGACTGGAATACGCCGCGTCCTTCTTCCTCGGTGTAATTGAGCACGCCACGCGGAGAGATATCTCCTACCCAGCTTTTCGCCAGCGTCAACGCGGCTCTTGAGGCCGGACTGTTAACCACGATGTCTCCGCGTTGATTGATCAGTCCGCCTTGCGATTGGCTGCTGATCCACTCCAGCGCATTACACGTCAGGCCCTCGTAGGCACGTCCCTGAAAGATGTAACCCCAGACATTGGCGTTCCCGGCGTTGCGCTCCGCCTGTTGCACATCCCTGGCGGTAGCGGTCATTTCCTCCCACGTCTGAGGAACCTGCTTTGCGTATTTATCGAGCAAGTCTTTGCGGTAATACAGCAGCCCCGAGTCGGTGAACCACGGCATCGTCACCAGCCGTCCGTTGACCGTGGCGTTCTCGACTTGTGCCTGGAAGTAGCCTTGGGTCGCGTTGGCGGGAAGTACCTCACGCAGATCCATCAGGTGTTTGGCCAGCATCCCCGGCCACACCATGTCGATTTGAATGATGTCGATGTCGGTGGACTGCGCACTGAGGATCTGCTGGTAGAACGACAACCTCTCGGTCGCCGAGTTAGGCGTGGAGACCACCTCGACGTTGTTGCCAGTCTGTTTCGACCATGTCTCGACGGCCTCTTTGCACAGCTGCAATTCCGCCCCCACCGCACCGCACGATATCGTCAGATCGGCTGCGCTCGAGACGGATGGAAGTGCGGCAGACAGGGTGAGCAATGCAACGGGCAGGAGCGATTTCAGGTGTTTCATCGAGCGTCCTTTATTTTTGTTTTTAGAAAAGTTAACGTTAACATCGCCAAATGTAGCAGCGTATTTGCGATGAGGCACCCTTTTTTTCGTTGATTGCGACAACTCGCAGCGCAAGAAAAAAACGGCCGTTTGCGTCAACCAACAATAAAAACAAAACAGGGATTTCATATGCACAAAGCAACAGGCTGGCTACTGGCAGGTGTGCTCGGCACATCCGCGGCGACCGCACAGGCAGCGACACTGGAAGAGCGCATGGCCGCACTTGAAGCTCGCGCCAGCGCAGCGGAAAAGCGCGCAGCCACGGCCGAACAGCAGACCCAAGTACTTGCCCGGGAATTGCAGCAGATCAAACTCGCGGCGCCGCCCTTGCAGCCCGTCGCGTCTAACGCAACAGCCATTTCCGCGCCTGCTCTGGATACCCGACTGGCAAAACTCGAAGCCCGTCAGCAAAGCCTGGATAAAGACAGCAATACCGGACACCTCTCCGATGGGTTCAGCTTCAACGGCTATGCGCGCTCCGGATTGTTGGTCGACGAGGGGCTGGGTGGCGGCCGTGGCGGCCCTTACGCAACGCCGGCCGGCTCGGTGGGCGGTGCAGTCGGGCGACTCGGTAACGAAGACGACACCTACATGCGCATCGACCTGTCGAAAGAGGTCTATGCGCAAAACGGCACCCGTTCCAAATTCACGGTTTCCATCGCCGACGGTGTGGAAAGCTCCAATGACTGGACGGCGGACGAAAGCAAACTCAACGTACGCCAGGTATTCGCCACGCTCGACCATGTCGCTGCGTTCAAAGGCAATTCAGTGTTCGAGAACGCGACGCTGTGGGCAGGCAAGCGGTTCGATAGAGATAACTTCGATATCCACTGGCTGGACTCCGACGTCGTTTACCTGGCCGGCACCGGCGGCGGAATTTACGATGTGCAGATGAACAAGCACTGGCGTTCGAATTACTCCTTGATTGGGCGTAGCTACGGGGATTTCAGTCAGGGCGGTATTGATGCCGATGTGGAAAGTTACATTCTGACCTCCAACCAGTTCTTCGAGGATGGCCAGTGGCAGTGGATGTACAACGCCATCGGCGCAAAGAAAAACGATTTCGGCACCCGCACCAATAAAGCCGGTTTGACGCCTGCGGATAGCGGTTTGCACAGCATGCTGGCCAATCACCAGAAAACCTTTTTCGGCAGGGAAGGGTTCTTCAAAACCGCGCTGCTCTATGGGCAAGGCCTGGGGGCCGAGGTCAAGAACGTTGGTTCGGATGGTGAGCTGATCGACGAGGCCCGCGCGCTGCGTCTGGCACTTTACGGTGAAACCCCTCTGAGCTCTGACTGGCGCATCGGCCCCAGCGTGCTGGCCGAACAGAGCAAGGATAGATACGTCAAAGGTGACGACTACCGCTGGCTGACCTTGAACGTGCGATTGGCCAACACAATCAACAGCAACTTCGAAATGGCCTACGAAATGAGCTGGCAAACCATGAACCTCGACCCTAAAGGCTATCTACAACGTAATGCTGTCGATGGTAACTTCTGGAAGTTCACTGTCGCCCCGACTTTCAAACTTGACGTTGGCGATCTTCTCACGCGTCCGGAGTTGCGAGTGTTCGCAAGCTACATGAACTGGTCTTCGGATCTGGACAAATTCAGTACTGCGGACTCCTTTGGCATGTCCGACTTCCAGGCGGGAGGGGTATGGCAATACGGTATACAGATGGAAACCTGGTTTTAATGGTTGAACGCAATTGCGATAGTGCAGTGCTGGAGCGGCGAAGGATGCTCCAGGCTAATGATGTCGTTTCTTCCCAGGATGGATGATTACCCAATGCTCAAGTTCAATGCTCATCTCGGTTTCCAATTCAATGAATTGCCTTTTCTGCAGCGCATCGAAGCCGCCGCAGCCGCCGGTTTCCGGGCGGTGGAGTTTCCGTCGCCGTATGAATTCGACGCAAGTCTGCTTGCCGACCATCTAGCCCAATACAGTTTGCCGTTGATTCAGTTCGCCGCCCCGGCTGGCGTGACCAAAGGCATCGCCGCGTTACCGGGCATGGCAGTGGAGTTTCGTGACGGGTTACGCCAGGCCGCCCGCTACGCAAAGACGTTGGCGTGTTCGGATGTCCACATCATGTCGGGCGTTACAACGCAGAATGACGCTGAGCGTATCTACGCGGGCAACCTGGAATATGCGGTCAAGTACCTGGAAGACCAGGGGCTGCGGCCGCTTATCGAAGTGATCAGCGCGGAGGCGATGCCGGGCTACTACATGTCTGACTTCAGCAAGGCGCAACAGATTCTGGAAACCTTCCCGAGTGTCGGGCTGATTCTTGATCTTTACCATGCCCAGCTTTTGACTGGAGACGCAGCCGCTGTGCTGGCGCGGTTTTATGACAGAACCGTCCATGTGCAGATTGCCGATTGCCCGGGGCGTCACGAGCCGGGAACGGGGAATATCGACTTTGCTGCGTTGTTCGCGGCGCTGGAGCAACGCGGCTACGCGGGATGGATCGGGTGTGAGTACCGTCCTTCTGGATCTACTGTTGCGAGTCTTGACTGGATCAAGCAGCTAAGTGCTTAGGTTTTGGATTCAACTTGGAGGCGCGCCTGCAAACCGCGATCGAGGCCGGTGAACTGGCGCCCGATAGCGATCTGTCAGCGTTGGCTGTGCTTGTGTCATCGCAGATGCACAGCCTCTCGATTCGCGCGCGTGCAGGGAAATCCTGAGAAGAACTGACGGGGGCTGGTGCGCAAATAACGCTGTCAGCGTTATTTGCGCTTGAGTACATTCGGGTCGTTGCAGCGCTGCTGCAGTCGCGTCGCCCGCGGGGGCAGACCCGCTCCAAGCGTGCGTTTATCAAGCGGGCACAGATGCAACAACTCTTCTTCGACGATGCGATTGCTCAAGCCCAACTCCAGTTCCGGGCAATCGAGATCGAGCCAGTCACCGTGTTGCAGTGGGGGTTCGCTGTCAGGATGGCCCAGGCCATGAAACACGTAGTGGACCATGCCTGGCTGCAGGAACTGTTCGTGCTGTTCGAGGAATGCCTGGGTGTATTTGCGCAGTGAGCGCCATTCCTTCAGATCGATATCGTATTCGCGATAGGAGATTTGCCTGTCCTGACGCTCGATACGAGCGTTGATCGACAATCGACACTGCAACTCTCCAAGAATCATGGCCGGAGCCAGTGCGCATTCGCGAAGACACGCCTGGTTGGCGTCCGGCGAGTCGAGGTTGCCGAGCAGTGGATCGTGCACTTCGTTACCGATGGTGAATCCGACAAAGTGCAGTTTGCCGAAGGAGTCGACCATATAAATGCAGACGATTCCCGGTTCACTGGCAATGCTCAGCGCCTGATAAGGGATGTTGAGCGCCTCGCCCTGCGTCTTGAGCAGACTGCCGTTGCCTTTGTAACTCCACGCCTGCTTTTTCGACAGCGTCAGGTTGACCGTACTGACCTGGGCGAGCAAATTATTGCCGGGTTTGAGTGGTGGCTGCAGGTCGATGTCCTGGGTGCTGTCACTGGCGGGCAGACGCTTGAGATGCTCGGCCCAGCCGCGATGCCAGCGACTGCAATACTGCAATGTTTCATACAGCCCGCCCTGTTCGGGAAACATGCGCAGGCTCTGGCCTGTCTGGAAGTCGAACACACCGATGCCTCGGCGTTCATGTTGGCAAAGGTCGAGCAACATCAAATAATATCCCATGATCTCTAATCCTTGAGGGGTAGGCTGATCGGCAACGCGTTCGCGGCTGACAGGGCAGGGAGGGGTTGCAGATTGTCGCGCAGACCCAGCGACAACAGCAGGCCGCCGATGCTCCCGGCCAGTGCGACATACAAAATCGATGGCAGGCCGAAATGCATCGCGGCGTAACCGGCGACGGCGGGTGACACGCCACCGCCAAGGATCTCGCCGAACCCGACGACAATGCCGGTGGCAGTGGGAAGCAGTGCAGGTGGCACCGACTCGCTGGTCAACGGCCCGACGGTCATGCAGATCAGGCTGAAGTTGAAGAAAGACAAAAGGAACAGCAGCAGAAATAACAACCCGGTAATGGCCGGGCTGATGATTAACAGCCCCACCAACGTTGCGCTGGTCATGAAGGAAACAATGACCACCGGTTTGCGTCCCAGTCGGTCCGACATTGCCGGAATGATCAACTGACCGATAAAACCGCCAACACCAAGGGCGGATATCACGACGGCCATCGACAGCGTTTCAAGGTGCATGTAGTCCGTGAGGTAACTGGGCAACATGGCACACAGGACGAACTGGCAAGTAAGAATGCAAAACATGATCAGGATGTTCAGGCTGACATTGCCGCTTTTGAAGGCACTCAACCAGTTCGCCCAACCCCTGCCTGATGCGGGTTGCTGATGTGCCGGCAAGGGCGCGGGTCTATAGATTTTCCACAAATAGCCGGCCAGCAGTAGACCGGGCAACGAGATAATCGCGAAAACCATACGCCACGAGTCGAATAGTTCCAACAGACTGGCAGCCAGCAATGGCCCCAGGCACAGTCCGAGAATCGGGAATAACGCCTGTTGGAAACCCAGATTCTGTCCGCGGCGCTGCGGATGCGAAACCTCATCGGTGACGATGATACTGGTCGGTGTGAACGCGCCTTCGCAGAGCCCCATCAGCCCGCGGATAACGACCAGCCCGAAAAGTCCCCCGGCCAGAGCCGACATCCCCGAGAGCAGCGACAGCACTGCAATTGACAGGACCAGCGCGTTCTTGCGACCCAATCGATCAATCACGTAACCCGCGCCCAGGGCTGAAAAGCCCCAGGCGAAGGCCAGTGCTGCCGACAGCATGCCGAGGTCCTGATAATCCAGCTGCAAGTCACGCATGATCACGGGAAACAGCGGCAGAATGATAAAGCGATCAAGCCCGACGAGGCCGAAACTCAGTGACAGCAGCAAAACCATCCGTTGTTCATAGTGCCGCTTGGGCGGCGCAGCGAGATTGTCTCTGATCATCGTTCATCCTCCATGTGAAACCATTAATCAGGTGCAATGAAGGGTTTGCGAAAGAGGCCGTGAAACCTTGGCGTCCTACAGACCGCCAAGGTTTCTTGCAGACTCAAACGTAGCCCCGGCAAAACGTGGGAATCAGGCTACCCATTCACCCACGGCCATTTCGGCGGTGAAGCCTGGGCCGAAAGCTGCCAGCATGCCGACATCGCCGGAGTTAAGACCCGACTCAAACTGTCGCTTGAGCACGTCGAAAACCACAACGCTGGCAATGTTGCCGGCTTCGGCGAGGCTGTTGCGCGACTGCGAAACCCGGTTCGAGGCAAGGTCCAGTTGCAGGACCAATTCGTCAAGAATCTTGCGGCCGCCAGTGTGGAAGATGAAGAAGTCGTTCTGCGCACAGTTCTGTTCAAGAGTGTCGTAGTTGAGTTTCTCCATAATCGGCGCGACATCTTTAATAGAGTTCATGACGGCTTTGTCCAGGGTAAAGTGGAAACCGGTGTCCTTTACATCGTATTTGATGTAGTGCTCGCTCTTCGGCAGGAAGAAAGAGTTGGTGGAACGGATTTTGAACCCTGACGCCTGATCATCAGCGCGCAATACGCAGGCAGAAACAGCATCGCCAAAAAGTGCAGCGGAAATGAACGCGTGCAACTTGGTATCGTCAGGCTGATAACACAGCGACGAGAACTCCAGCGAGACAATCAACACATGATTACGCGAATCCAGTTTGGCGAAGTCATTGGCCCGGTTAATTGCTGCGGCACCGGCGACGCAACCGAGCTGAGCGATCGGCAGCTGCACGGTGGAAGTCGGCAGGTCCAGATCGTTGATCAGATGTGCGGTGAGCGATGGCATCATGAAGCCGGTGCACGAGGTGACCACCACCATACGGATGTCATTGGTCGTTAAGCCAGCGTTTTCAATGGCTTGGCGGGCAGCGGCGGAAGACATCAGGCGGGCTTCACGCTCATAGACGATGCTGCGGTGAGTGAAGCCGGTGTGCACCGCCAGCTCGTCGATCGGCAGGATCAAATGCCGCTCGTTGACTTCGGTATTCTGGATCATACGCTTGGCCAGGGCCATGCGCGGATGGTCGGCGTGCAGGCTCTCCAGATGTTCAATCATCTGTTGTTGAGTGATCTTGTTTTTCGGGAACATTACGTGCGGGAGACAAAGAGTCGACATGATGAGTCCTCGGCCATATAAAGCCAATAAATAGTTTTGGGATAATTCCCGATTTAAAATAACGGCAGTTTGCTATTCCCGGAGGAACAAGGATTAAAAGCTTTTGGCGAGTAAGTTCTTTTTATAAGTAGCGCAATTCTTGTTTTGATATTCAAACGGTCGAGCGTCAGAAACTAACGCTCGACGGTTTTATTTATACGTCCAATACAAACTTGTAGGCGTATTGCCAGGCCAGATTGCTTTCGCGCACATGTTTGCGTACGACCATGCGCACCGGCGCGCCGGTTTTCAGTTGTTCCGGATGAGTGACGTCAACGATTTCCGAAGCGATCACCAAGCCATCGTCCAGACGAACCATCGCCATGCAGCGAGGCACTGTTTCGCCGTAGCCCATGGCGGCAAGGATCGGATTCTCGGCGTGAGCCATGACTTCGATCTTGCCGCTGCGGGCGCAGCGGTACGGTTTTACGTTGAGCGAATTGCAGGCGCCGCAAACAGTACGACGTGGGAAAAAGATTTCCTTGCAGTCTTCGCATTGACTACCTTCCAGACGATATTTGCCGCCGTGTTCTCGCCATTCGCGAAGCATGCTGGCAGTGGTCATCCGATGAATCTGTTCGGGGTACATAGACATGGTCCGGCTCCTTAGTCGTTGGAAAGAACGATCACTGAGTTGTGGGCGGCATAACCTCCCAGGTTTTGCGACACGCCGATGCGCGCGCCCTTGACCTGGTTGTCGGATTCACCGCGCAACTGACGGAACAGTTCGGTGATGTGCAGAATGCCGTCACAACCGGACGCGTGACCGCGCCCGATGTTGCCGCCGTCGGTGTTCAATGGCAGCGGACCGTCAATGCCGATGCCGCCTTCCAGGACAAAATCACCGGCCTGACCCTGCTTGCAGACCCCCATGGATTCCATCTGGATCAGACCCGCGCCGAGCAAGTCGTAGACCTGCGCGACATCGATATCCTTCGCGGTGATTCCGGCCTTTTTATAGGCGATTTCAGCGCAAGCGATGGAGTTGGCCGACACCGCCATGCCGACATTTTTTGGCAGGCCCGGGTGATGCAGGGTCGGGTTGTGAAAACGCGTGCCGAAGTAATGGGAAACGCCCGTATAGGCACATCCGCGAACGAATACTGGTTTGTCCGTGTATTTGTGAGCCAGGTGTTCGGCGACCAGAATCGCGCAACCGCTCGCTTCACCCCAAGCCAGCATCGAGCCAAAGGCTTCGCTGTTTTTCAGGGTATCGATAGATGGAATCGGATGGCCGAAGCGCGTGGCATTCGGGGTGTTGTGCGCATAAATACGCATCTGCCGGCCAAAGGTCGCCAACACATCAGCTTCACGCCCGGCATAACCGAACTTTTCAAAGTATTCCGCCGTCGCCAGGGCAAAAGCATCGGTGTGGGAAATACCCAGGAAGTAGTCGTACTCACATTCGGTACTGGAACCGATGTATTCGGCATAGTTGAAGTGGTCGGTCATCTTCTCGAAGCCGCCGACCAGAACAATATCGTATTCCCCGGAGGCAATCATTTGATGGCCCATCTGGAACGACACGGAACTGCTGGTGCAGTTGGCGGTGCTCATGAACGTCGGCGCCGGGCTTATGCCCAAAGTGTCGGAGATGGTCGGGCCGAGACCGCCATATTCCGAAATGCCCTCGCCGTGATAACCGTAGGCCACACCCTGGATTTCCCGAGGATGCATCCTGGCGTCTTTGATAGCTTTATAAGCCGACTCGACGATCATTTCCTTGAACGTCTGCCGGACCCTGGAACTTCCCGGTTTCGGCGTATAGGCGGCCGAAACGATTGCAACACGACGTGCGCACATGTACATGCTCCTTGCGTAGACAGGCGAAATCAGAGGTAGGCGGTGAGGGCGTAGTCAGCTCGCAAATACTTGAACTCGTATTTGATGGACGTGCCGTAATCTACGTACAGCTTGTTTTCGAGCGATTCGCGCAGTGGACTGTTGCGCTTTTGGTAGGCCTCGATGGCAGGGGTGACCGTCAAAGCGATTGCGTCGCTGCCGGCACCGAAACCGTAAGACACCAGCAGGATTTTTTGACCGGGACGCGCCTGGTCGAGCACGTTAATCAAACCGAGGAGCGGGCTGGCAGCACCGGTGTCACCAACGCTGCTCGCATAGATGCCGGGCTCAACCTGTTTAGGATTGAATCCCAGATGCTTGGCGAGGGAGTAGGGCGTGGACACCAGATTCTGCTGGAACACGACGTAATCGTAGTCCTGCGGGCAGGTGCGCAATTTGGCCATTAAGCCTTCCGCCGCCCGGCGAGTCTGGTCTTCCAGACCGATGCTGTTTTTGTCCGAGCCAAGCCCCATCCCGGAGCGAATATAACGATCGCCTTGCGGGCGAATGTTGTCGGCGACATCAGCTGCACAAGAGAAATTGCCATCGAATTCTGCGATGACATTCTCCGTGCCCACCAATAATGCTGCCGCACCGGCACCCGCATAGGATTCGGTCAGATCACCTGGGGCGGTGTTGCGATTGATAGTGTCGGCGCCGATTGCAAGGGCGCTGCCGGTCATGCCGGAAGCGACCAGTGCCTGGCAAATCTGCAGCGCAGACGTGCCGGATTTGCCCGCGAACTGGACGTCGGCGCAATAGGCGTCATAGCCGGAACCGAGCATTTCGAGGATGACAGAGGCCGAGGCGCGGGAGTCATAGGGGTTGGTGCAAGTGCCCAGATACAAAGCCTCGACGCTACTGCCGGGGGCCATATCCAGTGCACGCTGGGCGGCCAATACACCGAGAGTGATCACATCTTCATCAGGTTGAAGAACGGCTCTTTCGACCACCCCCAACTGGTTTTGCACGAGATGCAGATCGGTGTTCTTCCAGACGTTGATCACTTCTTCGACTTTCAAGCGACAAACGGGAACGCCAGTGCCATAGCTCACTATTCCTGCTTTTTTCACGTTCATTTTCCTTTTGATTCCATTCGCTGTCAGAAAACAAGGGTGTCGCGTCGCCGTATATCGTGAAACATACGGAAAACTATCTTTAAAGCCCCCGATATCGGAGTTTTGTCGTTTAGCCAGCAAAATCAGCCGCTTGGAGTTTCCGGACGGTTACTCAAAAAAGGGCGCTGATACTGCCACTTTGCCTCTCTCGCTGCTATGATACGGTACGTATCGTTTCAGAATTAAATCTGCAGACTCGATAGCGCAAGAGGACGCTTACTTGCTCACACATCATGCTCAAGGAGTCGGAAACCCCTAAAGTAACCAAAAAAGCCCGAAGCGAACTGATTGGAGTCAATGTTCAGCTTGTTTACTCCACTCGAAACGAAACGGACCGTTTCGTTGCGATTTTCGGAAATCCTATACCTTGCATTGTATTTGTCAAGCACCCTGCCTGGAGAATTTACTGTGGCTCGTACACCCTCTCGCAGCTCCATCGGATCCCTACGGAATCCCCACACGCACAAGGCGATCATCAGTTCGACGATTGAGATCCTCAAGGAATGCGGTTATTCGGGACTCAGTATTGAGTCGGTTGCCCGACGGGCGGGAGCGAGTAAACCGACGATTTATCGTTGGTGGAGCAACAAGGCTGCATTGATCGCAGAAGTCTACGAGAACGAAAGTGAGCAGGTCAGAAAGCATCCTGATCTCGGCTCATTAAAAGCGGATCTCGACTTTTTGCTACACAATCTCTGGAAAGTCTGGCGTGAAACGATTTGCGGAGAAGCATTTCGCTGCGTCATCGCCGAGGCTCAGTTGGACCCTGTGACATTGGTTCAGTTGAAGAACCAATTCATGGAGCGCAGAAGGGAAATGCCGAAGAAATTGGTGGAAAATGCCATCAGCCGTGGTGAGTTACCGAAGGACACCAATCGAGAACTTTTGCTGGATATGATCTTTGGATTTTGCTGGTACCGGTTGCTGACCGAGCAGTTGGAGATGGAGAAAGATATCGAGGAATTTACGACTCTTTTACTGAACGGTATCAGTTCGAAGGGATAATTCTGGTTTTCGAGATGTTCCCCTTAGCCTTGTCGCTGGGGGGAACATTTTTTTTGCGGGGTCAGGCAGCGCCGAACTCTCGATACAGTTCTGGCAGAAAACTGGCCAGATGGTTGAATTCGCACAGGTCATGAACGGCGAATTCATAGGCGAGGGTTTCCAGTTCCGCTTCGCCGAAACCGTTAGCCTCCATCAGTGCGGCAGCCTTTTCGGCACCAGGAAAACGCGACATCGACGGATGACTGCCGACCCAGTAGCGGCTGGTGAGATAGAGGCCTTCCGGAGTTTCTTTGAATAGGTGCACCATCAGCGACACCGGCACCTCGGGTTGTTCCGCCAGGCTCATCAACGCGCTGACGCTTCCGTCGATTTTCGCTTCGCGGTACAGATCGGCACGCAAGCCCAGTTTTTCCGGGTCCTGGAAGTGGATATGCAGGTGCATCAGTCGATCGCCGACATATTCCGATGCGCAGAAGGTGTTGCCGTACAAGCGCTGTTCGAAACTCAGGGACGTCTGCTTGAGGCGTTCGTGGTTGACGCAGGGATTGCTGACATGGGCATAAGGAAACCACAGGGTATAGCGTTCGGCTTCCAGCGGGTGCCACATGAACCACCATTTCAGCATCGCTGCGGTCGAGCGCGGGAAAAACTTGCGGCTCTGGACATACGCCATTGGCCCGGGCAGCAGGGCGTATCCCGATTCCTCGCTGACGAAGTCTGCCTCCAGCAACCGATTGATGTCCTCGATGCTCGGCGTCAGGGCCTGTTCCAGCGGCAGTGGTCCTTGCTGGATCTTGCACACGGCGGAAAGGGGGACATTCATCTGCGCAGAGAAATACTTGGCGTAGGGTTTGTCCTTGATCGCCTCGCGATTGCGCAGGAATTGCTTCTGCATCGGCAGAGAGAAGTAGGTGAACGGGGTCATTACGCGCGCATCCATTGCGATGTTTTCCTTTGGCTAAATGGCCTTGGACCTGACAACATTCGTCGCCAATATCCATGCCTATCGAGGTATGTAGGTGATTTGAAGCTAAGCTTCATAAAAATAAAAGTCAAATTTGAATTTGAGTTAATAGGAGTTCATGCTCGTGTACGGTCCGAATCAGGCAGCCTCTCTACGTGCTCAGCGACAAGATGGCCGGGTAACCCGCCAGCATATTCTGGAGACAGCAGGGCAGTTGTTTGCCGATCTGGGGTATGCCAACACCACCAGCAAACAGGTCTGCGAGAACTCCAACTCGAACGTGGCGTCGGTCAATTATCACTTCGAGAACAAGGAGGGCCTGTACCGTGCCGTGCTGCTCGAAGCCCATGAACGCCTGCTCAGCATCGATATATTGTTCAGCTTGAGCCAGAGCCCTGCCTCTCCTGAGGACAAATTGCGTTTGATCATCACCGTCCTGATCGAGCGTGTGCGCAATCATCGAGATGCCTGGGCGCTCAAGGTGTTGAGCCGGGAATTGCTGTCGCCTTCGAGTCTGCTGCCCTCGGTGCTGGAGCAGCAGGCCTATCCGAAAGCGAAGGTCTTTCGCGGCATTCTGGGGCAGATCCTGGGCATGCCGGACGATCACCCGACCACGCTGCACTGTGCGCTGGGCGTATTTGCGCCTTGTCTTTTCCTGCTATTGGCCCACGAAGCGTTGAGCGAGAACGTGCTGCCGGGTCTGAAAATGGAACCCGCCGTGCTGATCGAACACATGATGACTTACGCGCTCGCGGGCCTCAAAGCCGTGTCGGCGCAATAGCGAACGCGATCAGCTATACCCATCGATAACGCCCGCGTCACGGCGCGGGTCAGGTTTGATCAGCGCCGCGTCAAGCAAGCGAATGCGCGGTTCCGAGTGATACGCGCCCGCGTCGTTGAACCGCAGAAATGCGCGCGAGCACTGGGTGCAGCCCCAGACGCTGGCAATGTTGTAGGGGAAAAACTTGAAGCAGATGGGCGCATCTTCAGACCAGAAGTGCGTTCCGTGCGGGTGGTATTCATCGAGCGTCTGCTCGTCTTCCGGATCGTCCGTCACATGGCCAATGAGCCGCAACAACGTGCCCGACGCCAGTGCGGCGGGCAAACTCTCCCAGCCCCGCGACAGCCCCCGGATACACGAACAGGTTTTGGTTTCCGTGGATGAGTGCACGGCGAGCTGCTGAAGGTTTTCCGGTGTGAGTGTCATTGTCATCAGGTTCCAGACGGTTAGCGCTCGGGTTCAGCTTGGGGTGACAGCGGGCTTTTTCAAAAAGCTTGCGATTCTTGGCAATGCAAATTGCAGTATTTTCGGCATGGTGTGAATAGGCAATTGGCAGCAGGCGAAATACAACGCCATGGTCGGGGACAGGCTGACGCCAAGCGCCGACCACAAGAGCCCGACATTTCTGTTGCCACCGTTCAATCCCATGGTGAATTTCGCGATCAGCGTTCCGGGGTACAAGCTGCCCAAGAGCAGTTGCATGGCGAAATTCACGCCGTAGGCCAGCGCGATCATCGAAAGGGCCAGTGACGGTTCATTCAAGATGATCTGCTGCATGCCGGCCATTGTTCCGATCGCAAACAGAAACAGCGCCATCACCACGACGCCGTCGATCGCCAGGCCATGGTGAGCGACGAAACCGTGGGAAAACCGTCGTATCAGGATCGCCACGCCCTCGGCCCCGCCGATCAATATGGCCAGCCTGATCGCCAGATCAGCAGGATCGATGGACAGGGACAGGCCGTCTGCGAACAGGTGGAGGATGAGCGGGGCGGTGATCGGAATAATGGCCATCGAGCACAGCGCAGTGACCAGCGACATCGACGGATCCAGCCCGAGCATTCTGGCGACGGCGGCATTGCCGCTGGCCGGCGGTGCGGCAACGGCAATGGCAATGGCCAGCGACAGTTCCTGATTGCCACTGAGATACAGCGCCGCCATGCCGAACACGTACGGACACGCCACTACCATCAGCGCTGGAAATATCAGCGATATCTTCAGGTTTTTTGCTGCTTTGATCACTTCAGCGTTGTTGATGCGCAGCAGCGTACCCAACACAAAGATAAACACCATGACCGGCAGTAGCGGTCTCGCCAGATCTGCCAGATAAGGGATTGCCAATCCGATTGCGCACCCGGAAGCAAGGACCGTGGGGCCTCTGCGGGTAATTTCGGCAAGGATTCGATGCATGCAGGGGGTCTCAAGAATGCGTCCCGTGAGGGGACGCTTCTCTTAGGCGTTGTGGGTAATGACCGGTGACACGGACGGTGGTGGCGAGTTTTTCGACTGCTGCACGACCAGGCGCCCATCAATCAGAATCGCGGTGATGCTCGGCAGGTCGCCGCTGCTGAAACTGCCCAGTACGCTGGGTTCGGCGCCGCCGAGGGGGCCGCAGGCAACCAGAATGTCGGCCTCTCTGCCGACGCTGAGAACGCCGCGGTTGAGCTTCCTGACCTTGGCGGTATTACCGGTGGCAAAGCACACAGCCTTTTCCGGCGGCACGTCGCCAAAACTGCTGAGCAGGGCAATGGCGCGGAGCATGCCAAGCGCAGGGACACCGCAGCCGGCGGGCGAATCGGTGCCGATCACGATGCGATCGAGCTGGTTCAGTTCACGCGCATAGTTGAGGGTGGTCACCGCAGCGAATTCATTGCCGTTGTGGACGATTTCCAAAGCGCCGAGACAGCCCTCACACAGGCACCGGATCTGCCGGGGAGCGAGTGCGGTGTAACCGCCGTTGATGTGGCCAATGATGTCGGGGGCAATTTCCAGGATCTCCTCGGCGCCCATGCTCTGCGAGGCGGAAATCGACGGGCCGCCGGTATGGGTAATCGAGGTCATGCCGTGTTTGCGCGCCATCTTCACCAGCTCGGCGGCGCGACTGACGGATTTGACCGGGCCAATGCCGACTTCACCCAGTTGGTTGATGCCTTGGGCGGCCATTTCAGCGAAGTCCTGATCGGAAAACTCATCATTGAGCAGGGGCGCGCCGGCCTCCATTTTTATTCCGGAAGGACGCGCGCTGGAGAACGAACGTTGTGCGGCAATCGCCATTGCCATCATGCCGACTCTGTCCGTCGGCAAGCCCGGAACATGCACCTCGCCGGCGGAAATCATCGTCGTGACGCCGCCCTGCAACGAATGCCAGATCCAGTTGTGGTTGCCGGAGCGCGGGCTGTATTCACCGAGCGTCGGGTGCGTGTGGTTGTCGATCAGCCCCGGCATGACCGTGGTCCGCTTCGCGTCGATCAGCAGGTCTGCTTCCGAGAAATCGACGTCTGCGGCGCGACCGATGAAAGTGATGACGCCGTCAACGCTGACAAGGGTGTCGGCATCTATAAGGGGGCGTTCGAGGTCGCCGGTCAGGAAAGTGCCAATGTTATGGATAATCGAGGTGTAACTGTTTGCGGCCAACATTTGATTTACCTTTTGAAGTCATCAGGCAACGGGCGAAAAGATGCGTGCGCCGTCTTTTTTGAATGAACGGAAGTTCCACAGGTTATTGGTCAGAAACAGCCGTTGAACCCAGCGCCAAGCATATCCATTGGCATCGAAACCGGGAGTGAACTTGTCGCGGGAATGAAGTGTGAAACGATTGTTGACGTAAACGAGACGTCCCGGCTGTATGTCTGTGCCGTGGGCAACTTGTTTAAGAGCGTCATAAAACTTCGCATAGGCTTTTTTCGCTGCGTCATCCACAGGAATAACCATGTCCGGATAAAACGCTGCGGTGACACGAGGAAGCGTTATCGGCCCGGACAGTATGGGAAACAGCCGGGTTTCACTGGATTGTTCGTCGGTATTTCTCCAGCGGTAAGGCTGGCGAATGATGAAGTGCTTGCCATATAGCAGCTTTATTTCACTGTCAGTCAGCGCCTTCAGTGCTTCGCGGGCATCAGCGACCCAGGTTTTCGGACCTTCCGTGTGCGGATCGGACCGCACGCCCAGCAGCAACAGCGCCAAGGGCGAGGTGTCACCCCGCGAATCATAGGTCTGAAAGGCGTTTTCGGTGTGCAAGTCCAACTCGACTTCCGAGCCGTTACCGGTGTATTCCGTGGCCGCTTCAGGGTGGGGCACCAGGTCGTTGACCAGTTTTGGCCCTTCGTGACCAATGGAATAAGGCTCCGCAATCAAACTGCCGAACGCCACCAGAACGTTTTCCGACACATAACCGTTTTTGAACCCCAGGCTGTCCGCATCATGTTGCGGACTACCGAATGTTTCATCGACCGGCAAGTTTTCAAATACACAAAAAGAGGCGTCATCGCTTTTCAATGACTCGAGTTTTTCCAGTAAACGCTCGGAGAACACTCGATACGCTGTTGTGCGGATCGTCTGTATGTAATTGCGTCCACCCGTAGGCTCATAACATATATCGACGAATGCATTACGTATTGCCTCGTGTTCGGCAGACGTCAGCCGAAAGACGTGGGCATCCCTACATGACGCTTCCATGAATTCACCACCGCGATTGAGTGTTGTGTTAGTTGTTGTGTTTTAGTTAGGCAGATAGAGACGACAGTGGCGGCGTGTTGAAATTATTCTTCGCGACCACGGCATCAGGTGCCGAGGGCTCGGCACCTGACTTCGCACACAAGTCATGCAAAAGGGTTATTGCGCAGAAACCCTTGGCGCACCGTTGACCGCGTGGGTTCTTCTGTTGCGCAGATGCACCAGTTGCAACAGCGCGGCGACAACGGATACCGCACCTGCACTGATTGCCAATGTCCAGCCCGGCATTTGCAGCAGCAATATGAAGCCACCGGCGGCGGCGCCCATGGCGCTGCCCAGATACAGCGCCGACTCGTTGAGCGCCACGGCCAGATTGCCGTCGCCTTTATGATCACGCGCGGCGATCAACTCGTTGTTTTGCGGCACTTGCAGCGCCCAGCCGACGGCGCCCCAGACGGCGATCGGAATCATCGCCAGCCACGGTGTCACGGCTGCGGCAGCCGGCAGCGCAAGCAACGAGACGCTGAGGATGACCAGAATCAGGAACGTGAGCATCGGTCCCTTGATGCGATCCACCAGCGGCCCGACGAGGAAACTGCCCGCCACACCACCCAGCCCCCAGACCCACAGATACGGCGTGATGTTGTTGACACCGCCATAGGCCGGGTCCGCCATCAACGGCACCATGAAGGTGTACATGCCGAGACTCGCGACCGCCGCCAGCAGCGAAACCAGGAGAATGGTCATCACGTTACGGTCGCCCAGCAGGGCCAGTTTGCGGCTGATCGGCATCGCCGGTCCGGCAGAGATCGCCGGCAGTTTGATCAGCAGGCCCAGCCAGGAAATCAGGCCGAGGAAAGCCACCAGCCACAGGGCCATCTGCCAACCGAATTGCTCGGCGAGCAGCAGACTGACAGGCACCCCAAGTACCGTGCCGCTGGCCATGCCGCCCATGATCACGGCAATCGCCTTGCCTCTCAGTTCCGGAGCTGAAACCGCCGCCGATGCGGCGATGCCGGTGGCCAGATAGACGCCGGCGCCTATGCCTGCAACGGCTCGACACACCAACAGGGCGACAAAATCGTCGACCAGGGCACTGGCGACGTTGGCTGCAACGAACAACGCCAATGCGACCAACAAACCAAATCGTTGGCGCTGTGCAGGCAACATCGCCACGAAGACTGGCGAACCAATGCCGTAAGCAAGGGTGAACGCCGTGACCAGTTGTGCTGCGACGGCGACCTGTACATCAAAGGCCTGTTCGATCATCGGGATCAGGCCTGCAGTGACGTAAGACGCCATCCCCAGCGCAAAAGCGCCGATCGCGATGAGGTAAACGGGGGCCGGTATTGTTTTGGACATAAGTTACTCCTTGTGCAAGGCAGGGGGCTGACTCCGCAGCCCCCGGGTGTGATCAGATCACCAGATTGACGTCGTACTCGGTGAGCCAGGCGTTGAGTCCAACCGCCAACTCCATGCCCATGCGATCGTACATAGGCGAGTTGTCGCCCAGATGACGGGCGAGGGTAGCGCCGACTTGCTCGTTGTCGAGCAGGGCTCGAACCGGCGCATTCGGATCAGCCATGATGGCGGCGAGGTCTGCGCGCAACACGGCTTCATAGGCTGGATCCTGGGTCGACGGGTATGGACTTTTCACCCGATCAGAAATCGAGGCCGGGAGCAGGTCGCGGGTCGCTGCGCGCAAAATGCTTTTCTCGCGGCCGTCGAACGCCTTGATTTCCCAAGGAATGTTGAAGGCGTACTCGACCAGGCGGTGATCACAGAACGGCACGCGGACTTCGAGGCCGACGGCCATGCTCATGCGATCCTTGCGGTCCAGCAGGGTTTGCACGAAACGTGTCAGGTTCACGTACGTCATCTCGCGCATCCGCCGATCCGTCGCGCTTTCACCCGGCAGCACCGGTACGTCACGCAGCGCTTGCTGATAGGAGTCTGCGACGAACTCGTTCATCGACAGTTTTTCCATCAGCCCTTTGGCGAACAGCGGTTTGCCGTCGAAATACTTGCCGGTTACCGACGTCAGCCAAGGGAAGGTGTCTGCTTGGATCGCATCCGGATCATGGAACCAGCGATAGCCACCGAAGACTTCGTCGGCGGACTCGCCGGACAGCGCAACGGTCGAGTGCCGACGGACTTCTTCGAAGAGGCGATAGAGCGAAGGCCACATGTCGCCCCAGAACGCCGGCGGCAAGTCGAGTGCCTGAATGATCTTGGTACGAAGCTCCGGGTCGGCCATGTCGCGGCTGTCGAGGAGGATCTCACCGTGAGTGGAGCGGATCTTCTGCACCAGGTCTTTGACGAAAGGCGCATCCGGTGTGCCGCGCACCGCATCGCTGGTGAAACCGCCGCCGTGATCGATGAAATCAAGCGAGAACGAGCGAATGTTTTCCTTGCCGGCCGCCAGCAGCTTTTTCGAGGCCAGTGCGGTGATGATGGAGGAGTCGAGGCCACCCGACAGCAGGCTGCACAAAGGCACGTCCGCGACGATCTGGCGGTCGACGATGTCTTCGAGCAAATCGCGGGTGTGCTTGATGGTTTGTTCGAGGCTGTCGGTGTGTTCTTTCGCCTCCAGTTTCCAGTAGCAATGACGTTTAAGGCCCTTGCGATTGATGGAAACAAACTCACCGGGCAGCACTTCTCGCATGCCTTCAAAGATCGCTTGGCCGGGGGTTTTGACCATTTCGAAAATTTCGCGCAGGCCGTCTGCACCGACATTGCGCGGCACCAGCGGATTGGCGAGCAGCGCCTTGGGCTCGGAGCCGAAAATCACCCCGTCTGCGGTCTCGAAGTAATACAGCGGTTTGACACCCATCCGGTCACGGATCAGATGCAGGGTTTGCGTGTGCATATCCCAGATTGCAAAGGCGTACATGCCGTTAAGGTGTTCGGTAAACGCCACGCCCCATTCAACGTATGCTCGCAACACGACTTCGGTGTCGCTCTGGGTTTCGAACTGATGCCCACGGCTGAGCAGTTCGTTACGCAATTCGCGGAAGTTGTACACCTCACCGCTGTAAGTGATGGCCGCTGCAACCGTGCCGGCGTTACGCGCAAGCATCGGTTGGCGACCGCCTTCCAGGTCGATGATAGACAGGCGACGATGGCCCAGGCCCACAGGGCCATCGATCCAGATGCCACCCGCGTCCGGCCCACGGTTGGCCATGGTCATGGTCATGCGTTCGAGCGTCGGTTGTTGGTGAATCAGGTCCTGGCCAAAAGAAAGCCATCCGGCAATACCACACATATTAAAACTCCTTGTTCAATTCTTTAGCCGAGACTTTCTAGGTCAGCGTCTTCTGGTATGAGGGTGCGCATGCCCGACTGGACATACTGGACCGCGCTGGCGGTCAATGACTGGGTGTCGATTTCATTGAGCAGCGTTTGCAGTTCTATCGTCGTCCCCAGGCCCGCGAAGGGTTGCAGGGGTTGCTCGCTGTCGGCGACAAAACGCAAGACATCCCGGCACAGACGGCTGAGTTTGAGGATCGTCGCGGTCGATGGGTCGGATGCGCTCTGATAGCTGCGTTGCTCGATCTCGACAATTGCCCCGCGCTCATCTCGCGTCCAGATGCGCAGGTGGTCGCTGTCCCAATCCGGTTCGTCGAACTCAAGCCTTGAGTGGATGATCTGCCCGGCTGGATCGGCGAATGTGAAATCCACCGTGCGTTGCCGGTGAATGTTCACAAAGCTCGCGTAGCCTGCCACTGCTGCACCGCCGAGGTCGGCGGTGAACATCACCGTGTCGAGTACATCGTTGCCGGAAATCGAGAAGTCCGACCTGACACCTATGGCATGTTGCAGTTTGAGCGGGGAGGGCGAAGGGCAGATCCAGCTGACGAGATCCAGCGCATGGATGACCTCACTGACCACACCGCAGGTCGGGCGGTAGTCGTTGATGCGGTCTTTGCCCCAATGAAAACTTGAGCGCAACAACTGCCAGTCATTACTTTCAGCCAGTTGCTTGAGGCGCGCAGTCGCTTCTGAATAGCGCTCAACCAGGTCCAGCGCAAAACCACTGACGTGACGCAAGCCTTTGCTGATGGTCAAGAGGTCGTCCCGGGAGGTCAGCATCGGCTTTTCACAGATGATGAAACCGGTGTAGCCGGCCAGATCGGTCAAGACTTCGGCATGGTTGATGTCGTTGGCACTGACCACGACGATCTCCGGCTGCAGTTCACGCAGTGCATCTTGAAGATTGGCGTAGTAGGGCAGACGGCTGTTCTTTTCTCGCCGCGAGCAATAGGAGAGCTTGACTTCGTAGTCTTGGCTCAATCGCTCAAATGCCCGCTGAAAGCGTTTGCCCGCATAGCCCAATCCGATAATCAGGATGTTCATGCGCATTGCTCCCGTGCCTGCCAGGCCCAGACGTATTCCGAGCTGCGGCGATAACCCATTCGCTGGTAAAGGGGTTCCGCTGCCGGGGTCGCCTGCAGCACGACCTTGCCGACTTGCATCGAGTCGAACCAGTTCATGAGTGACGCCATCAACATCCGCGAAAGTCCCTGAGAACGGAACGCCGGCAGCACGACCATCGATTGCACCCAGCCGCACAAACCATTGATGCAGTCAGGCCCGGGCGCTCGACGATCAACAAAACCGGTGACGCAGCCGACCACCTGGTCACCGTTGAGCGCGACCAGCAGACGGGTTGACGGCGAACTGCCGAGCACGTCGTGCAGCCAGGCTTTATAGGTCGCTCGCCAGAGTTTCTTTTCTTCGACGGAGGTGCAGGCATAGCTGGCCTCCGAGCCTTCAAGCAACAGCGCTCTGAGCTCAATGACCGCGTCGAAATGTTCGCTCGTTGCTTGGCGAACGACAATTGGCTCGCTACGGCTCACGCGACACCTCTGAGTTCGAAGCCGGGCGCCAGCGGAATATTGAAATGCAGGAATGTCTCTTGCAGCGCGGCAGCCAAATGTTCGATCTGCGCCTCAGAGTGATTCGGCGTCACGTTCACTCGAAAGCGTTCTGTACCGATCGGCACGGAAGGCGAATTGATCGGCTGCAAATACACGGAGTGCGAATACAGCAGACGTTCGGCAGCCGCCTTGCACAACGCGCCTTGACCGATCAGCACTGGCAGTACGTGCGTGGTCGAGCAGGGCATGACCGGGATACCGCGCATCTGCAATTGGTCGCGCAGGTAGCGGGTTTTGGCGTGCAGTGCCTCTCGCTCGGTGTTGCTGGCCTTGAGGTGTTCGACGCTCGCAATGCAACCCGCGACCACGGCGGGTGGCAGGGCCGTGGTGAATATGAAACCGGTACAGAGCGAGCGAATGGCATCGATCATCGTCCGGCTTGACGCTACGTAGCCACCGATGATGCCGATGGCTTTGGCCATGGTGCCCTGAATAATATCCAACTGGTCTTCGACACCCAGTTCAGCCGCCAATCCTGCGCCTCGAGGGCCATACATGCCGACCGCATGTACTTCATCCAGGTAGGTCAGTGCATTGTGCTTTTTCGCAACGGCTGCGATTTCGGCAATGGGCGCACGGTCGCCGTCCATTGAGTAGATCGATTCGAACACGACGATTTTCGGACGATCGAGCGGATACCGCGAAAGCAGCTCTTCCAGATGAGCGACGTCGTTGTGACGAAACACCTGACGTTCTGCGGTGACTGCGCGAATTCCGTTGACGATGGACGCGTGATTCAGTTCATCACTGAACACCACGCAGTCAGGGAGTTGCCGGAGCAGGCATTGAAGCGTGGCATCGTTTGAGCCAAAACCGGTCGGGAAAACCAGCGCAGCCTCTTTGCCATGCCAGTCGGCAATGCTCGCTTCAAGACGGCTGAAAAGATTATGCGTACCACCGATATTTCGCGATCCACCGGCACCGGCACCGTAGCTGTCAACGGCATGATGCATCGCCGCTCTGACATCCTGATGCTGGGACATGCCGAGATAATCGTTGCTGCACCAAACTACAACTTCGCTGTCATTATTGTCAGTGAGATGAGCCAGAGGATAACGGCCGCAAATCCTGTTAAGCGTTGTAAATTGCCGGTATTGGCCAGAGGTATGCAAGGCCTCGAGCTTATCCTGCAGCAGTGCTTGATACATTCTTTCTACTCCTTGGCATCAAATCCCGCGATAATCCTTCGCGGATGCAATTGGCCGCTTGTTTCCGGGCCGAGCGGATTCTTTAGCAACCTAATAGTTAGTACAATGGCTACTGTTTATAGTGTTACTAGGAGTAACTGGATAATGGAAAGGAATCTTGAGCGCACTCGACAGGACCTGGCTGAGTTTTTACGCAGCCGCCGAGAGCGCATATCTCTTGCAGAGGCAGGGTTACCCCCGACTGGCAGACGCCGTACACCCGGGCTGCGTCGAGAAGAAGTAGCGGCACTGGCGGGTGTCGGATTGTCTTGGTACACATGGCTCGAACAGGGACGCGATATTGGTGTGTCACCTGCCTTCCTGGACAATCTGTGCCGGGTCCTCAAGCTCGATGCGGTCGAGCGTCGCCATCTCTATCTG
The DNA here is from genome assembly GCF_044742875.1 of Pseudomonas sp. NPDC087817. Lineage (NCBI taxonomy): Bacteria > Pseudomonadati > Pseudomonadota > Gammaproteobacteria > Pseudomonadales > Pseudomonadaceae > Pseudomonas > Pseudomonas sp. NPDC087817. The sequence continues at coordinate 373,209 of NZ_JBIUVJ010000001.1, read as the reverse complement.
CTTTCACACCAGCGACCGCCGGCCGAGGAGGGCAAAACCTGGTGCGTCGTTCCCCAGATCGTTCATCGCCTGATGGCGGATCTGCCGTTGCGACCCGCTTATGTGCTGAACCTTCGCTGGGATGTCCTGGCCTGGAACCCCGCAGCTGACAAGATTTTCAAGTTCTCCGAGAAAACACCTGAGCAACGCAACTTTTTATCGATGTTGTTTACCGACGAGCGCACGAAATCTCTTTTCCAGCCTTGGGACGACCAGGCAATCCAGATGCTCTCCAGTTTTCGCCGGGATTATGTTCACGCCTCAAACGAAAGTGATGTTGCTTCACTGGTGCGTGAACTTGAGAGTGTCAGTGCGGAATTCAAAGGCTGGTGGTCTCGGCAGGATATTCATGGTCCCTGTCAGGGTATTCGGCACCTGACGATCGATTCATTTGGCGACGTCACTCTGGAACACACCACGCTGACAATCGATGTCGAACGGCATCTGCGCCTTGTGTACTACGCGCCAATGGAGCAAGGGGTCGCCCTGTTCAAGTTCGAGAAATGGCTGGAGGAGGGCGTTGTAGAAGTTCAGCACGACCAACTTGAGATCTCATAACTGTTAAGTTTTATTAGTATAAGCGCTCCTGCAAAAGTGCAAGCTTCATGTTTTTTATAATGCACTTTTGCGGGCACCTTTTTCTCAAGTTTAAGTTATAACTGCAGGAGGCAAATATTTAACTACACTAAATGCTCGTTTAGTTGAGTTGATTTATATTCCCCATATAAAAATTTTGAGGTGCCTCAGGTGGCCGGTAATACATAGACTATCCTCAATAGCACAAATCACTCGTCAGACATGACGTTCTGATGAGCCCCAACCCCACCTAAAAGGGTGCCAAGCTATGGATAAGCCTGTTGAAATTTTTCCCTTTGAGCTTGACGTTATATTGGTAGATAAGTCGGAAAAACTCCTATCGAGCCCCATGATTACTGTCGCTGTTGACCGTCAAGCGCAATTGATAATAGGGGTATGGATTTCGACTGAAAAATCCCGGAGTTCGAACAGCACAGCGGAGCTTTAAATTCCTAGGTTCACTGGGAGAATCAAGGGCTAACACGCAGGTTCAGTATTACTCTGTAAACTAGTTATTTGACTTGTTAACTACGGTCATTAACAAGTCAAAATTGTGGTTAACAACCATATCGGACGAGCATTGTACTGAGTTTTCGGCCAAACAGATTTTGGCGAGCCACCCAGGTATTTAGTGGCTGGAAAGCCCCACAGGCTTCAAGCGCAAGGCATGTACCGCTAAGCCTGCAGCATCTGCAAGTAAATCAACCTGCGTTTGTGGTTTCCACGTGTGGCAACCTTTGAAATCTGCGCACCAACTCCATGCTGAACGCCGCAGATTTCACACAGCGACGCGTTCCCGGGTGGATTCCTGGTGTCAGTAATGCCGTAAACGCACAAGCGCTGCCTAAAAAGACTCCTTAAATCAAATGAATAGGCAATTTCGCAAGCGGTGTGCGATCACGCCAAAGGGTGGTAATGTTTTTGGATTCGCTGTGCATGACGTAAAATCAGGCATTGCAGCGTCGGTAAAGGCCGTGCCAGAGCCTGTAGCGCTAGGATGCTCATTGATGGCGAGTAAAACCATGAACGTGAGGCGAAAGGCTGGATTCACGCGATTACTTCCCGTTTTTTCACACATTTACTTCTGAGAACTTTAAGGATTTCCGATCCCGGTATGAAAGCTGATGCGCATATGTGGCCCTCCTTTAAAAGTGGTCAAACGCTCAAGCCCTTGCAATCCGTGGCTTCCAGCGACTCTGACTTTTAGAAATGGTTGAAAGCTCGGGCGTATTAGCGGATTTGGCCATTTCTAAAGGAGAGCAATCTTAGCCCGTAAACACAGGGCGTGGCTGAGGTTCCCTTTGCATCCTGGTATTGATGATCTTGCCAACATGCTGATTTGTAGTGACTTTTTTTAAAAGTTGAAGCCCGCAAGGCCTAGAAGATTCGGCCAGTTTTAAAAGCCAGAAAGATCGCTTCCTGATCCCCCTATCAGGTCGTTGCTCAAAAGGGTGTTTGCTAGCATGGAGGATCGGGAGGAGGTCTCGAAATCAGGTAGGGACTATTCACTATTCTCAGCCACAACCTCGCAAGGCTGGATACCCACCCTGTGAACGCTGCTCAGCGCGTGGAGACCCCCCGCAATCCGTCAGTGAACCTCACAGTCATTGAAATTCAACCCTGGCTGGCTATGAGCGCTGGGAGGGGGCAACTGTCCTCCTTGCTATGCCATTGGATGTCGAATGCGGCTCACGAAGCGGAGATTACAGGTGCCTGATAGGCTCATCTCTTTCACCGTCAATATATAAGTAAAAGTAGCGTTTGCTCCCAAGCAATAGCCTTTCAAGGGGACAGATGCGGGGCCTGAGACAGCGGATGATGAAGCTGTGTCATTTTTTTGGCAGTCATTTCCAATCGGCGAATCAAGGAAATCCGATCAAGGCAGTAAATGCGGCGGGCTGGCGAAAAACTTCTTCCGCCAACTTGAGCGGAGTTCAAATTCCCGAATCAGAACATGAGCTATTTTGAATTTAATTGTATTTGACCGATAATTGATTTTCCATGCAGTGATCGAAAAATAATATTAAAAAATATTCAAGGCCTCATGAATACAGCGTTTAGAGGTCATGGCTCGTTTGTTGCTTCAACTAAAATAATCAATTAGTGTGATATTCGTTAGAGCTGATCTAAGTTAATTCAATATTAGTTTAAATATAGCGCCAATTATATGACCGTTGACAAGCTTAGTGGTCGTGGGGCTATGCTTTCGCAATTAGCTTTTCAATCACTAGGTGCTGAGTCCTTATGCTGCAACCCATAATTGAAGGAAGCTTAGTTAGCTTTGAGGATAAGACATATCGAGTAATAGCTTGTGGAGCTGATGGCACTATCACCCTGAAAAGCCAAGAAAGTGAGCACTCCTTTGATGTGCTCTTCACTCAGGTGACTCTGGCTGAAGTAGATGAAGAAAAGTATCAGCTACACAACGATCGCCGATTGATTTGGATGGAACAAACGGAAGCTAATCCAAAAGAGTTGGCTATTGCTTCGGAGCGAGCCAAAAATATTCATGACTACTTAGAAGGTAAAATATCCAGGGCGGATCTTCTTAAAAAGCTTGACTCCTCGGAAACAACGGCTCGACGCCTATTGAAAAGATATGATCCGGAGCTTGGAGCAGTTTCTCTTGTTAGAAGTATCAGAGGGCGAAAGAAAAACTCTCGATTGCTTTCTGATATTCAAGAGAAGATTATGGAGAAAGCAATTTCAAAACGCCTTAAGGATAAGACGAAAAAGTTAGAGGCGTTTTCTTCTCTCTGGGAATATGTCGACTCTCTTAGCCATACCATGGGGGTTAAAACCCCGAGTCTGAATGCCCTGAAGCGAAGGCTTGAGTCATTCGGGCAGAAAGCCATTTACTCCCTTGAGAACGGCAGGGAGGCGATGCTTCAAAAGTTTGATCTGAAGCCTGGGATGATCGATGTAGATACCATACTTACCATGGTGCAAATCGACCATACGCGGGTAGATGTCATTATCTGCGATGAACATGGTCGCCCCCTTATGCGACCTTGGCTGACGGTAGTTATCGATCTCAAAAGTCGCGTCATTCTTGGTTACTATCTTGCGCTGCATCCGCCTAGTTCAGTCAGCGTTGCCATGGCGATGCTTTCAGCTTGTTTTCCAAAGCAAGACTTTCCGATCGCTCTTGGTGGCGGTCAGAATACTCGCCACAGGTTCTGGGGCGTACCTGGCACAGTGGGTATGGATAACGCCGCCGAATTCACTAGCCCGGAGCTTGAAGCCACCCTACAGTATTACAAAATCATCCCCATGCTACGGCCTATTGGTAAAAAGCATTATGGAGGGCACGTTGAGCGGATCATCGGCACGCTGATGGGGAAGGTGCATCTTCTGCCAGGTACTACTTATTCAAATGTGCTGAAAAAAGCGGACTACGACTCCGCCAAACATTCAGCCATGACTTTTTCAGCATTTTGTGAGTGGTTCGCGAATGAAGTAGCTATTTATCATGGGCGTGCTCATGAGGGGCTGAACAGGCTTGCGCCTTTCGAGGTTTGGGATGCAGAGATGGCCAAGAAGGGCCCGAATTATGTTCAGCCTATGCCGGGGAACTACAAAACCTTTGCTCTTGACTTTTTCCCAAGCGTGATTCGAACAATTCAACCAAAGGGTGTCGAATTTAGTCGTTCTTTCTACTCTTCTGCAATATTGAGAAGGTTTGTTGGTCAAAGATTGTCGTTTAAATACAATCCATTGAACCTATCAAAGATATGGTTGCGCCAAGATGGGCGGTATCATGAAGTTCCCTATTCCGATCTTACGAAAACACCTATCTCCTACAGCGAGTATTGGGCGTTTGCGCGACCGCGCGAGCGTCGCCCAGGCACACTGGTGGACGTAGAGTTACACCAGATTCGTTTGGAGAATTATGAACTAGTGGAAAGTTCCAAGGCTGCGACGAAGCGGCTCCGGCAGAATGTCGCCAAAAAAGTTGCGGCCGCTGAAACCATGTCTTTCCTTTCCTACGGCGGGGAAGGGAATTTGCTTCAGGGGACGACCAAAGAACCTAGTACTGATCAAACACGCAAAAAACTGAAGTGGGGAGAGTGATGATGGATGGGGAACATTTGCATGAGAGTCGGCGTTATGCATTGGCCTTGTCTGATGAGGAGCGTTGCCAGATTATCCGGCAAGACATCAAGATCGATACGGAGCATCTCCTCACCGTTTCGAACATTGTTCATAACATGCTTAGCATCAGGCGTGGTAGTACGGAGGCTCCGTGTCTACTAGTGTCCGCCGGTTCTAATCACGGGAAAACAACCATCTGCAATGCGGTTAGGGGTATGGATGAATCCTGGCGCCATAAAATCAGGTATGTGACCTTCGCCAAAGACACTCAGAAGACAAAGCCTATGGTGAAGCTCTTGACGGCTTTGGGCATGGAGCCTGGGAAAGCGGGTATTCCCATTAGTATGGTAGCCGAATACTGTATTGCCAACGATATTCGCGGTTTGTTTATGGATGAGTTCCATGATTCTATTAAGGGTCTTTCCAAGGGAGAGCAGGATACTTTTCTCTCCTTGCTGCGAGGTTTGTGCGGAGCACCCGCTTACCTGAGCTTTTTTGTTTTTGGTATTGATGAGGCCTACAACGCTCTCGCGATCGATGCCCAGTATGTGCGTCGGTTCGAACTTTACGAACTTGCACCTTGGGCTAGGGCAGATGCGGAGTATCTTAATTTTTTGGATACTTGGGAGGAAATCGTACCTCTTGCCAAGAGATCTCATCTTTCCTCCAAGTCAATTGCGGACTATATCTATAATCAAACGTCCGGTGTAATTGGCAATATCTGCTCACTACTTCGAGCTGCTGGATGTTTGGCGGTCACATGGGGAGACGAAAAAATTACTCTTGAGAGCCTGCAGGCCGCTACTCAGTCAAAATGGAATACCCGTGTACGGCGGTCAGGTGTTGTCGAGTGAAGTACTTATTGTGTCCAAAACAGTATCAAGCTGAACGGAGCGTGGTGGATAGTTTTTCTGATAACGAATTTACGATTCTCGGCGGGGATGCTCAAACGGGAAAAACCACAGTTGCCAAGAGACTACTTAAAAATGCTGATCGGGCACACGTGTATACTACTTATGTGCCTGGAAACTTTACTAAAGCATATGGCAACGTCGGCCTGGCATTCGCGTCAGCCTTGGGGCTACCCGTGACCAGTGATTTCATGTCCTTTCGAAATGTCGAACGCCCGCTTGAGGATATGATTGGTGGTCGAGAGTTTCGGCTGATTTTTGACGATGCAAGCGTTCACTTTGGAGGCGGTGCGGAGCAGCGGAACGCTACTATTGATTTAGTGCGAACCCTGATCCGACGATTTCCAAACTTGAAAATACTGCTTGTGTCCAAGCCCAAGATTTTAGATGGAGCACTGAAAGAGGTCGTTGCTAAGAAGGCACGCTACGTCGATATCGGTGTGTGGCAGTATGACCAGCAGTACCGCACCTTCATCACCCAGGTTGGAGAGGTATGTGGCTTCAAGCGTTCTCAATTCACTAATGATGATTTCATGAGAGGTCTTCTGGAAAGATCTCATGGTGCCAGTGGAGCCATCATTAAATCTCTCCAGGCACTAGCGCGAAATTCGAGCTACAGGGATTGTCCTTCTTTGCCTGTTGAGTGTCTGCGTAACCTGTGGAAATTCTAATTTGTTTGACGAGTTCTCATCAGGGGCAGCGCCTCGTTTCGTTCTGGGAGAAACATTACTTTCCTGGGTCATGCGAGGGCTCGCCCACAATAAGCTCCAAAACCCTCATCTATTTCGGGCGGCAATTGACCGAGGCCTTTCTGTCCCCAAACGCGCGGTTCCCGGCGTCGTGGAGTCGTGGCCTTTTCCCGCATTCGAGGACATTGAATTTGATTGTGATTCTGAGCTTTTTAAAGTGATGTGTGCCACCTATGGTACCGATAGGGTTTTGCTACAGAAGCAATTTGCCTCCCGTCAGTCTAGGTTGCTTCACATCCATTTCAGGCACTCATACTGCTCTTCCTGTCTATTCGAAAGTATGGTGAGAACTGGATTTCCCATCTGGCGTCAATCTTGGTGCTACACGACCAGCGCATTTTGCGTTGATCACCGACGCGCGCTGATGAGGCCTAGAGAGACGTTTACCCCTGGTAGGCGGATCTGGAATTCCTACCTCCATTCAACGGGTGAGCGGTCAGTGAAGGACTCCTTGCTTGACCGCCGGATTGCGGGAATCACAATACGCGTGCAGCAATGGTTTGAATCTTTGGTACCAGGGCAGGGACTCACAGAAGGAGTGGAAACTCTGTATGGACTGCTGCTTGCGAAGCGGACGGCATTTGCACCCGGTGGGATAGCCTCGGCAGGGTTTTCTCGCACTCAACAGTTTCTGTGCAGAGTCAACTTGGATCTGCATGAGCGCATTGAGTTCGGACTGAATGACAGTGATCCATACCAGCGCATGGGGGCTTTGCTTTTGATCGGATGGTTGAGCGGTAAGGTGTCACCGGCTGAAATAGCCTACTTGGGGCGCCATGACCATTGCGTCCGCAGAACTGTACCTCCCTCACCACAGCAATTGGCACGCATGGTTACTCTGGATCTAAGCGCAGGGGAAGTGCTGTTCCTTCAAGAGAAACTGGCCAGGCTGGAGGCGGTATCATCCACCACGATGTCGAGTTTTTTGGAAGGGTTCGATGGAGCTATATTGCGCTCCCCTCGTCCAAATCGACCAAAGCGTTAAATCTCATGCAACTCTCTCATTTAACACACTGGTGCTCGATCCAGGTTCGCGTGTCAGATCCCCGCGCTCCCACCGCTAGCCCAGCAAAGGATACACTCGCGTCCATGTACCCTAGCGCCGACTTCATGTCCTTCCACCCGACGTAGGTCATTAGCGCTTTGATGTCCCAACCATTCGCTGAAGCCCAGGTCGCAAAGCCTCGACGCATCGAGTGGCTGCTATAGAGGTCAGCCGAGAGACCTGCTTGCTTGAAGATGCGGCGAAGCAGGGGGATCAGGCTACCGGAGTTGATGCCGTCCTCAGCAAGGTTTCCCCAGCGATCGACTTTCCTAAACACCGGCCCGCGCGCAATACCAGCTACGGTGATCCAGTTGATATAAGCCTGCACAGGGCAAAGCTTCTTGAGGGCAGGGGTGTGGAATGAAGCACCCAGATGCTGGCGATCGCCTTTCGTGTGCGGCAGATAGAAGGTGATGCCTACCCCTGATTCTGCTTGGGTGTGTTCCACCTGTAGTCGCGCTAGCTCGTCACCCCGAAAGCCACGCCAGAATCCAATCAGCACTAGGGCGATGTCGCGTCGATGCCTCATCACGTTTTTATAGTCGCCACGTTCAGCCGCAAGACCCGCTTCGCGCTCAAGCCAGCTCACCGCTTGCTCCAGGTGAAGTAGAAGGAGAGGGGCCGCCTGTTTCTCTTGGGCAGGATGCAATGTCCGAATGCCCTTGATCATCTGCTTAACCGTGGGTGTCTTCGTGGGATCAGGGAAACCCTGCGTGATGTGCCACTGAGCCAGTGCAGCCAGGCGTTGCTTCAGTGTGTTGATGGTGTGCTTGTCCGCGTATTCGGCGAGGTAACGCACGATGCCGTCGCCAGTCGCCGGCAGAAAACCGCCCCAGGTCACTTCGAAGTGTTCTATCGCTGCGCGGTAGCTGCGCCGGGTGTTTTCCCGGGTGCCGGCCTGCAGGTAGCGATCTGCCTTGTTCATCTCGACCCTTCTACGCAAAACGTACTTTTTCCAGCGACGGAAATGGCAAAAAACGGCGTTATGATGTGATAAGCCTCCATTATTTGATCATAGAAATGGAAATTTTGTGACTGTTTCTTTAATAGTTGTAATATGTAATTACATAAAACGTTTTACACTACGATATCGTAGGAGGCGGCATGGCACGCGGCGGTATTAACAAGGCAGTCGTCCAGATAGCGCGAGACGCGCTGATCGCGCGGGGTGTAAATCCCAGCATCAACGCTGTGCGCGTCGAGCTTGGAAATACTGGCTCGATGACAACTATTGCCCGGTATCTAGGTGAGCTCGGAAAATGGGAGTCGCGCCCAAAGGAGTGCCGCGAACGCTTGAGCGACGAGCTCACCGGGCTAGTCGGCCAATTGGTGGATCGATTGCTGGAAGAGGGTGCCGAAGAGGTGGCCGAGGCGCGAGCTGAGCTCGATAAACACCGAGCATCAGTCGATGAGCAGCTGGCGCAGGCACAAGCTGCCATGGCGGATTTGCAGCGCCGGCACGATAGCCTTCAGGCCACCCTCGGCGTCCAAGCAAGTGAATTGAGCACGAGCCAAAGCAGCTTGCAGTCTGAGCTCACGCGCAACGCTCGTCTGAGCCAGAGCTGTGCTGATCTCGAAATACGGGTACATGAGAAGGATGAGCAGATTCGCTCGCTGGAAGAAAAGCACCTGCATGCCCGTGACGCACTTGAGCACTACCGCACAGCCGTGAAGGATCAGCGCGAACAAGAACAGCGCCGGCATGAAGGCCAGCTCCAGCAAATCCAGGTTGAGCATCGTCAGTTGCAACAGACTCTGTCGGTGAAACAGGACGACCTCAGCCGCCTGAATCGTGACAACGAGCGCCTGCTTAGCGACTCCCGCCAACAGGCCAAGGTAATGGCCACCCAAGACAACACCATCGCGCGACTGACCAGTGATCTCAATGCGTTGGCCATCGCGTCAGCTAGAGAAGAGGGGGCCAAAGAGCAGCTTATCGATCAGCTTGCCCAATCCCGCGAAGAATCCGCCTCTCTTCGCGAATCCGCCAGCCAGGCCGATGCACGAGCTAAGAATACGCAGGCGCTGCTGGAAACGACTCAGAGCGAGGTCGAACAGTTGCGACATGAGCTGAAGCAACTTCAACATGAAACCAATCCATCACGGAGCGAACGAGCAGATGATCAACGCCAAGAGTGATATGCGTAGGGATGAATCACGCGTTGCTGGATTTCGGGATGCCCTTCAGCGGCTCAGGGAATATGCGATTGCTGGACATCTGCAGCTACGGGGAAAGCGGTGCTCTGGTGAATACTTTTCGAAGGACGGAGCTGTGGCGAGTTTGCGCGAGAGATAAATCGACAATCATCGTGTCTGTGATGCCAGCCCCGATGCCACTTAATACCCTCGGAATCACTTGGTAAGCCCTGTTCCCCAGGTAGGCGCAATCACAACGTCCATGTCGTGCTCGTTCATAACTGCTCGATCTCGGGTTGTATGAATTGCTTGAAAATAGGGTGGGGCTCGCAATCTACGTCTGAAGCAATTGCAAAGTCATCCGCTGGCTGAAAATCCAGGCGGTTACTTCATTGCATCAGCAATACCATTCTATGCCCTCAGCGAGCTTCTCTCTGATGTCCGGCACCAGAAGCGCCAAGTAGAGATTCACGGGCAAGAGGGGGCACCCCATTTCCTGGCGCGACTCGTCGCAGTACTGCGAGTTTCGATTTGGGTGCGCCATGTGTCCAAGGCCTGAATATCAGACAACAGTTCATCTGGATCCGGTACCGCTACGCCACCAACCATTGCCTTGTCATGAGCATAGTTGGAGCACTTGCTCATCCCGGCAGATACCTGCACATAATCATTGTCATCCACGGTGACTTCAGACAGACGCTGGGTTTCTATGCCTTTGCGGAATCGTAGAACAACGCGTCGTAAAAGCACTTCCTCGACGGCACGCTCCCATGCCATTCGAAGGAAGACGTATGCCTCGACGGTATGCTTGCGGTGCTCCTCCTCTTCACCCTGTCTGAACAGCTTCGCTATGTGTTGGTGGCGAGCCTTGAGCGATCCGATGCGCCCAGTCGTATTTTTGCCCTCAAAGGGCAGCTCCGGAGTTGCGACACCATAACCTTCTGCACGCTGAGCGATGCTTTGCGTCAGCGCGGTTACGCCGGCCGAATCTGCTTGTTCCGCCAGAATGCAAAGAAAGTAGATGTCGTGCGTGAAAACCACTACCTGTCTGTGCGCTGCTTCTCTTACTAACCTAGCAGCAACACGCTCTCGACGCTGGTGATCCAGAGAGGAAACTGGGTCATCCAAGATGATGCCTCCTGTGCTTTCACTCAGACCTACCTCAGCTAAAAACGACGCTAACGCAATGGCTCGCTGTTCACCTTCACTTAGCAGGTCTTTCGGATTCCGACTCTGCGGCAGTTCCAGCTTGAGCTTATGCAGCATTTTTCCACGCCCTGATCGACTTTGCAGGGCAACCTGGAGACCTCCCACACCTAGCTCTTTGAACTCGGCATTGAGAGCGTCCTGGAGTGACGTGGATATTACGGTCTCACCAATCTGGGTGGCTTTGGTCGAGATAGAATTTGTCCTAAGCGCAGTGATGCACTTTGCCAAAATGGCCACATGGCTCATCCGGGCGATGGAATTTACGACGGTATCTTTCAGCTTGCTCAGCAGCACGCGCGCTTCCAGTTCTGCGTACGTCTGCTGAAGTTGAATTCTTGCCACCTCGTCGGACGCCTGCTCAAGGTTGAGAGCTTGTTGATTGAGTTGGTTTACCAGTGCCTGTAATCCAGGTGAGGGATTTGACGGTGGAGGCGTGATACCTGCCCAGTTGTTGGATTTCACAGCATCAACCAATTGGTCACGACGCTCCCCTAATGCACGCTCATATTCCCGACAGTCCGCCGCGACCTTTGGAGCCAGTAAGTGGATTTCCGCATGCGTGGCCTCATCGAGTCCAATCGTTACATCCAGTGTCGTAAGCGGTGTGTATTTCTCAACCATTGCTTTACGGCGGGCGCGCGACGTTTTTTCAGCCTCTTGTTGGATGAACTCCTCAAAGCGAGCCAGTCGCGCGGCGCCATCATTGAGGGTTTGTTGGCAGAGTGGACATGGGCTGTTCGGATCGAGCGATACGAAGTCCTGTCCTGGGTGGGATTCGAGAGCGAACCTACGAGCTGCGTCGAAAAGCTCCCGCCACGCATCACCACCAGTGCCTGGTAGTAGGTTTTGCTGTTCTTTGAATTTTTTGGCGGCGAGTTCGGCCGCCGACTTAGCTAGGAGATAGCGCTCAACCGATTGCTTGAGGCCTTGTTCAAAATCCTGGTCAACCTGTAGCGATTTGTTCAAGGCAGTGCCGGCAACCCCAGATATACGTTGCGCCAGTCGCCTGATCTGGTTGGCTTTTTCTTTGGGATTATTTTCCTGAAGACTTTTTCCAATGGTTGTGTGCTGGGTGAGCTCGTCATCTGAAACGGTGCCGAGCGTTTGAACAGCGCTTGGATTGGTCTTCGCAGAAAGGGTAGCGATCATCCTTCCGACTTCCGTCTGGCCTTGCATCGGTGAGTAAGCGGAGAGGTCAACGGAGTACTGTTTTTGCTCCTGCTCAATCGCAGTTTTCAACTGTTGCTGCAGCGCGGCGAGACGTTCGAAAACATCCAGGCCATGAGGGACATAGGAGTAGTCAGCTTCGTTAACCAGGTATGCGTTTGCACAGCGAGAGTCAAAAATTGAAAGACTGGATAGTTCTGGCGGAGCAGGGTGGTTATCAATCCACATCACATCGCTACTGACACCATTTATGCTAATGCTAAAGGTGGCACGAGCATTAGCATCCGCTGGAAGTGGTTTATTTGCGTTCGGGTAGATGGTTTCTGTCTGATCCCGTGCTCGACATGCTCGTTTCAGTACGCGGGAGTACCCTGACTTACCTGAGCCATTCCCCCCGTAGATCACTGTCAGTCCCTGAGGCGCGAATGTCAGGCTGTGTTCTGATGCGATTGCGTTGACGTTCACCAGGTTTTTTACGGCATGCAGTTCGATGTGAGTAGTGGGCTTTATCTCCGCAGGAATCTGATCCTCACTCAGGGGCGAGGCTATACGTCCCTCCGGATCAGTGATTCCATAAGCCGACTTGAGAAGGGCGAGTACATCCTCAAAATCCTGTTGCGTTACAGTCTCCTGTCCCAGCAAGCGTCTCACACAATCCCCTTGCCAGGCAGGCAAGCCTTTTGACCACATCAATACTTCCTGAAGAACAGTCATGGAGCCTCCTTCTCGTGCCAGTGCATCCAGTTAGAAGGCGCCACCTATTTTTCGATGTGCGCGACTAGCGGGGTGCGGGAAGAGGGCTTCGCCACGCGCGTTCACAGCCTGCTCCGCATGGTTTTGGAGTGTAGCTGGCCAAAATGATGTCGCGTTGCGATTTCAGAGTTACGCAGGAGCGAATAAAAACTGAAAGATGAAGGGCATGAAAATGCTTATTTATGCATTCTCTTCACGCCCTCGAATCCAGTCATGGTAAGGAACAAACATTGAGCCGGATTATCGAACTTCGTTTCGAGCGCAATGCAAAAGGGGATCATGGCCAATCGCGGCAGCGCCACTCAGGTGGTCGACTTGAAGAACCGCACAGCCATTCCCAGACTGAACGGCTTACGAGTCCACCTGATTCTTGGGGGGAGTGAGTTACAACATGGAGCTGAAAGATCGAGTCCCTTGCGTATGCTCAGGATCAGGGCCCCTATGAAGAGGCTCGTATGTCTGCTCCATTCAAATTTTAGACTTCCCGTCCTGATCCGTCATTTTCCAAAGGTCATGAACCGTGGATTTTGGAAGCCCCAGCTTCTCCATCGTCGCTTTTTGCGTGAGGCCTGCTCGCTTGCACTCTTGGACGGCGGCCATCTTGCGTAGCTGTTCACTGGCGCGTGATTTGAGTACGCCGCTTTCCATACTCTCGGCCAATTTCTTCGTGCCGCCCATACTTTCGAATTCAGCGAGTTCTTTCTGAACCCGCTGAAGGACGTCGGATGGCGAGACGTTATCGCGTGTTGCTACACACAGGGCAAGCAACGTAACGGGATCAAATTGAAGCGCCTTCGAAAGCTTTTCGAACTTGTTCAGCGTTGGTGATGATCTTGCATTTTCGATTTGCCAGAAGTGTTTGCGATCACTGACATCTCCCAGATCCTGCTGAGATAAGCCTCGTAACGCCCGAGCAGTCCGTAGTACGGCCGCAAACCCTTTGCTTAAGGACATCAGAGTCTCTCGAAAAACGAGGATGTAGCCATGTTGCTCAGTCCGGCGCGACGGTATATAGTCCTCCTGCCGGATTTTCCGGTAGGTCTACCAAGCTGTAGAAACAAAGCAACAGCATCTGCGACTACTTCGCTGGCACGCATGTCCATACGCTGATACTGACCTTATCAATTTAGCTGTAAATCGAGATCAGGCCATTGATCAAACTTCACGTGCTGTCAGATTTGCACAACGAATTTTCGTCCTATCAGCCCGTATCCCATGGCTATGACCTGGTGATTTTGGCCGGTGATATCGACTTGAAAGGACGGGGAGTGGAGTGGGCGAATGAGACGTTTGATCGCCCTGTGATTTACGTGTGTGGCAATCATGAGTTTTATAAAGGACACATCGATCACACCCTGCACAAGATGAAGGACGCCGCCTTACCGCACGTTCACGTCCTGGAAAACGCGACCTTTATTTGGAATCAAACACGGTTCCTTTGCGCCACTGGCTGGACTGATTTTTCCTCGACTGAAAACGTAGCTGCGGCTACCCAAACAGCATGGGATTGGATGAATGATTTTCGTGTCATTCGCACTGGAGAAAACTATCGCCGGCTGCGCCCGTCCGACCTCATCAGCAGGAATCACGATTCCTTCGCTTGGCTATCCAAGGAGCTCGATGAGCCATTCGATGGCAACACTGTCGTAGTGACGCATCACGCACCTATACCCGAAGTCATGGGTGATAAACACGAAGGACATTTGAGTGCTGCCTACTCAAACCGTTGGCACGCACTTCTGGATAAAGCGGATCTATGGATATTTGGGCATACACACCGCGCAGTCGATATAGCGATGGGTAGCTGTCGTTTGGTCTCGAACCCTAGAGGTTATCCAGGTGAGCGGACGGGCTTTAATCACGGCTTTGTGATTGATCTTCCCTGAAAGCGCTCACCCCTCTGGGGGGTATGGCTTCTGGCGCAGCTATGTTGATCGTTTAGGAGGACTGAAAGATGTGTGGAGTAGAGAACAAAACACGATCCCTGGCTGGCAGTTCAAGTGAGCTACTTGATGACTAAGCAACAGCTCGCATCGTCTCTTCCGGCAGAGGTCGCGGCGGCGATGGAAAAGGATTTTGGTGTGAGCATCACGGCGTTCCTCTTCGCAGCCGTCGACAGTCCACCCGTCATCATGGGAACGATTTATGGCGATACCACGGGCCGTTTCCGAGAGGGTGCGAGTATGCGAACTTCTCGCATAACGGGTGTCACCTTCATTGACGGTTATGCATTATTCCAAACCGTGGCAGGTAGCAGATACGTGATCGTCAGTTGGGCGTTTGGCGGCGGCAATCTCTATATGAATCGCATCTATCACTGAGCGAACTGCGGGTACGGATACGCGGATCTAAAAGACTCTCGGGCTCTCCAGATGGCAACGGGAATAGGGAAAAAAATCCCTGTCTGGTACTCATGGGAAGAGCAGGTTAAAGCGAAATTATGAATACAAGCGTTACGGATATAGACCTGCTAGGCGATCTACTTTTTGGGCCTGCGCAGCCTCTTAGTGGATCAAAGCTGAGCAACGATGAGTTGATCGAACTAGCCGCTGATAGCTTCACAGGAAAGCCATTTTGCATCGTCAGACGATGGATGGTTTTGGATGTGATGCTCCCAGAATTTCAGGAGCGACAAATCAAAACTCAGGGGCTTGATGCAACGCGTTTGTACGCCCAATCAGCTGAGTTCGACAGCGAAAACACTTACCTGCCTGGCGACAGCATTCTCAGTGATTTCCAATGTGAATTTGATGGCTTCATTTTTGAAAGCAAACACAGGATCTTCATCTTGGCCGGCCGAGGCGCGCGCAAGCATGTGAGTTTGCCCACTGTCGAGGCATTGGCCGCTGACATAATGCGAGCAGAGAAAACCTATGTTTGAACATCTATTGCCGATCCTGCGCGATCGGTATCCGGAGTTTTTCTCCCACGTACCCCTGCGCGAGATCGGATGTCTGCCAGGCTGGCTGGATTTGCTAGATGAGCTGTGTGGCGCGCTGACAACCTACCTGAAAGCTCACCCCGAGGTGCCTCAAGTGCGGGCGCGTCAGGTGAAGGCGAAGTTCGGGGGATTGCGGTTTTATTACTCGGGTGGTGATGCGACGTGCCGTGAGTTGATCGCTCGTGCAGAAGAAAGGTCGTTGGCTATCTGCGAGGTCTGTGGCGGGACTGGGAAGTTAGGAGGGGAGGACTGGCTCCGCGTACGGTGCCTTGATCACGTCAATTGGTTACCGCCAAGCGACTGCGCATGAACTCTCGGAAAGCTCCTTGTTGAATCCATGAAAACAGACCTTTGGGCACTGTGAATTCGCCTTCGCCAAGCATTGAACTTCACGGCATCGTTCGGCGCAGTATGCCTTCTCCCTCATTTCAATCTCTTGCCGAGATGTTGTGTATCAATGAAGAAAGGAATGTGATGTATAGGGAACGTGATTTAGCCATTTGGTGCTCAGTGTATGAGACATGCGGTGCCAATGAATTTGTGCGTTTGGTTGAAGAGGCGGTCGCCACCTACAGCCGTGTACCCATCTATGATTGGCCGATCCGAGTTGACGTATCCGAACTCGGGTTACCATGCGCCCAGATATTGCAAAGCGTTGTGAGCGGTCGAGATTTATATGCAAGCGTCTCAGATAACTACATCGAGATCGGATCCCGCCTGACGAACCATCTTTCTCAGCACTTGCAACGGCATCTGGTGGACAATGAGATGGCCACCGACGACATGAAGGAGGATCAATTGTTCAGAGATTTAGATCTGTAGCTGAGCCGCTTGCTGACGCGTAGCCGCACCTTCGATCCAAATTTGTTCATGCATGGCATTTACTTCAGCTCGCATCTGGAGGCTCAGGTAAAGCAGCCTTGCACTGCCAAGTCATGTCGGCTCAAGGACTCATTTTTTGTGTGCGACAGGCTGGCGGAGAGGAGTGGATGGTCACTCCAGAAAGCCAACGGAAATTAGCGGAACCGGTGAGCCTCTAAACGCTCCATGTCTCGAACCCAGGTTCTCAGAAAACGACGCCAGTCATGGGCATAGCTTCCTTCCGGAAAACGCTCAGCAATTGCATTGGCTGCTTCGAATCTGGTTCGCCAAACTTCCGGTATGTGCTGGTCTAAAACGATTACAAAGTGGTGCCCGTCGCTGCTTTCGTACGGCGTTTCCGGCACAAAGTCCCTCAACTCCTCGATTGTCATAAGCGCAGCAGCCCCATGAGGTTGTTCGAGGTCTTGTCGATCAATTTCATCGAGAATGCTTAGGTGAGGTTTTGCGTGATCATCCCCTGGTCGCAAGTCCTCCAGCCCCCACAAAGCGGCCCGCCTTGCACGCTCTCGCTGCCACAGACTTTTCAAATCAATCGCCATCAAGTTTTCCTTAATACATCCACGTTCTGCACAGCGTCATCGGCAGGTTTGACTTCAACTGTTGCAACATCCTTCCTGGACGACCTGCGACGCTTCAACAGGGGGAGTAATTGTACGCTGTTAGATGTGTTGATCTGAACGCGCGCATTGCGCAATCTCCAAACAAAACGAGTGTGGAGGCCGTCGTGACTGCGTGAGGTCGAGTCAAGAAAAATATATTTTTAGAGGGCCCCTTGAAAATTTTTTCGAGCAACGGATCTTTATATTTGAGGACAACAAAAAAGCAGCGATCTCAGCGCCCCTCCTACCGGCGATCCTGCTGAGGAAACGGTCTGGTTTTTTTGCTTATTCAGTGCTTCTGCTTTTTGCCTTTTCTTGCCATTTATCCTGCTGACGCTGATGTGTGACTGCCCTGTGGGCATAGCAAAGTCGGCACTTAGCGGCGTAAGCCGCTGCTATCCAGTTTGATTTCAAACAACGAGTCATTTTTTTAAAAAATACCCGTGTCGGACAACTTCGTGCGAGTCAGTCCGCAGATCAACTGGAGAGAGCAGATGGAAGACGATATTGAGTTTAAGGTTTGGCGCTCGGCGCAGCAGGCTTACATCCGCAAGTTTCAGTCGCAACCGGTGACTGATCTAGTTAACGGCAACCTGTGCCTGTCCCTCGGCTACAGCGGCGATATGACCCAGGCCCAGCGCACCTCGGACAGCGCCGGCAAACAGACCCGCTTCCAGTACCGCGTGCCGCGCGAAGGCACCACGGTGTGGATGGACACCATGGCCATTCCGGTCGATGCCAAACATCCTGAGTACGCCTACGCCTTCATCAATTTCGTGATGCGTCCGGAGAGCATGGCCGCGATCAGCAATTTCACCGGTTACCCGACCTCCAACGCCAAAGCCCGTCCAACAGTGGACGAGGCCATGCGCAACAACCCGGATATCTATCTCGACGAAGCGACCTATGCTCGTTTGATACCGGGCAAGGATATCCCCCAGGCCGACATGCGCGCCCGGATGCGCACCTGGACTAAGTTCAAGACTGCCACTGCAAAGTGATTTTTTCGGGCTGCTCTAGCAGCCCTCTACACCATCAGGAATGTACACATGCCAACTCGTCGGGAATTCATCAAACAGGTTTCAGTCGCCGCCAGCGTAGGCGCTGCCGTCATGGGGCTCGGCCTGTCTCCGACGCGGGTACTTGCCAGCGAAGGTCGTTGGTTCATGCCCGACGAGGGCGACAAGCACGAACGCTCCTACATGGCCTTCGGCGCGCAGGATGCAATTTGGGAAGACTTCACTGAAGACGTTCAGGAAGCCCTAGGCCGGATCGCCCGTGCCATCGCTCGCTATGAACCGCTGACCATTTACTGCCGCAGCGGCGAACGCAGCCTGGCCGAAGAGATTTGCGGCACATCCAACGTCACCTACCAGATCGCCAACCTCGACGACATCTGGATGCGCGACATCAGCGCCAACTTCGTCATTGACGCCAAGAACGGCCTGAGCGCCGTGGATTTCAATTTCAGCGGTTGGGGCAACAAGCAACAGCACTCGAAAGACGCGAAAATCGCCAAACGCGTGGCAGCCGATGCGCAGGCGACTTATCAACGCAGCGAGCTCGTGGGCGAGGGCGGAGGCATCGAAGTCGACGGTCACGGCACCGCGATCATGACTGAAAGCTGCTGGGTTAACGAAAACCGCAACCCCGGCTGGAGCAAGGCCGACGTGGAAGCGGAACTGAAGGAGCGCCTCGGCTTGCGCAAGATCATCTGGTTGCCGGGCATCAAGGGCAAGGACATCACCGATGCCCACGTTGATTTCTACGCACGCTTCGTCAAACCCGGTGTGGTCATCGCTAACCTCGACACCGACCTGGGTTCCTACGACAACGCGGTCACGCTGGCGCACCTGGAAATCCTGAAAAAGGCCACCGACGCCGACGGTCGATCGTTGCAGATCCACACCGTGTCGCCACCGCTGAAACCGCGCAAGACCAAATTCAACAAGTACAACGACGACTTCGCGGCTGGCTATATCAACTACTTCGTGATCAACGGCGCTGTGATCGCACCGGAGTTCGGCGACCAGGACGCCGACAAGAAGGCCTTCGACCTGTTGCAAAAGCTCTACCCGGATCGCGAAGTGGTACAGCTAAACATCGACGCCATCGCCGCCGGTGGTGGCGGGATTCACTGTGTGACAAGTCATCAACCAGCCTAGATAGGGCCATCGCTTTGCCAATCGGAAACGCGGAGGCCCGAAACAGTGTAGGTACGCAGGACACCATGTTTTCAGCATTGGCTTGTGCTTGGAACTGTCAAATTTTCGCGTTTTGTTGAAAGGCGCGGTTGACATCTTGTTTGTTGCGCAAAGAATAACCTGTGTCTATCACTCCCTATCTCCAGTGAGTATCTAGAAGACCGCATATTGAATCGCACCTAGTTTCGTAGACACATCCGAGTAGCTGAACTTGGCACGTTTCTATCGGCCATGACCGGCTGCTTCGGGTTGGTTCTGTTGAAAAAGCAGCTCCCCTATCTGGCCTGCGGCAAAATATCTGCATTGGCCAGTAGGGAAGCACGCAGCATGATGGGACAGATATCGAGTGGGCAGGGTCGGCTGTTTTACTCGTTCAACCTTGAAGATCACACTCCAGCCAATCACCGTCTGCGCAGCATAGATAGGTGTCTCGATCTGAGCGACCTGCGCCATTACCTCGCCGATTTTTATAGCCGATTGGGCTTCCGTCGATTGATCCTGAACTAATGATTCGCATGCTGATCGTGGGCTATTGCTACGGCATTCGCTCAGAGCGGCGGTTGTGCGAAGAGGCCCATTTGAACCTGCCGTATAGCAGGTTCTGCCGGTTACAACGTCGCACCCTCGACCCGCGTGGAAGTTATTCGGCCCGTAGACGAAAAGCTGAGCATTGATAAGGTGAAATGGGGATGGTCGCCATTTTGGGCGAAAGGAAAGCGCCCTGATCCGATAAACGCCAGGGTTGAAACAGTCATGAGCGGGAAATTCTTCAGTCAGCTCTGGCCAAACGGTCGCGCCCTTGCACCGGCAAACGGGTGGTTTGAGTGGGTCAAAGATCCGGCTGATCCAAAGAAGAAGCAGCCTTACTTCATAACCCTGAAAGAGCAGGCTCCGATGTTCTTCGCTGGTTTAGCTGAGGTTCACCAGGGCCTGGAGCCAGATCCTCGCGACGGCTTCGTCATCATCACCGCCGCCAGTGATCAAGGGATGGTAGATATCCATGATCGGAAACCGCAGGTTTTGGCCCCTGAGCACGCCCGCGAATGGATCGCCTCAGATACTTCCCCTGAACGTGCGCGGGAAATTGCGATGGAACACTGCCGGCCTACTACCGATTTTCATTGGTACAAGGTAAGCAAGGCTGTGGGTAGTGTTCGTAATCAGGGCCCAGAATTGGTCGAGGCGCTCGCAGGGGCGTCAGACGGCGATGAATGAGTGCGTACCGTAACGTTGATGGAGGGCAGCTGCAGCGTTGCTCAGCCGTTCCATGAGTAGCGCATATCAGATTTCATTAAGAACGGACATCGCTTTGATCAACACCAGTTTTGACACCCGATATACCTGAGCCCGCCTTGGTAACGGCTATTACTGTATGGGTCATGTGGTGGGATTATTCGCCCCAAAGAGTTGGACACCATTAGTGTGGCCTGACATAAATTAAGGACAAAATATGCTCAGCAAATCTCAGATCATTACCATCCCAGTCTTGATCTCATCGGTACTTTTACTCACAGGCTGCCCCCCATCACCGGAATTCACCCGTTGGGAGCGTACTTCGACCTCTGTAGATGGTGTAAGAGCTGCAATGGCGGAATGCGGCGACCCTGTGGCAGGGCCACAAAACCATTTCCCAATAAACGAACAGATAATTCACTTTCAATGTATGCAGCGCCTCGGTTTTACCCGTAAGGACGGCTTTGAATACTGTGAAATAATGGAGAATATGCCAGCCTGCGTCGAAAAAAGGCAGGGTCGTCCGCTTAGTTTGTCGCAGCTCGAAGCGTTGCCGTTTGTAGAAGATGAAGCATTTCACCCAATCAAGCCTAATTCTGGTCGGGATGAACGTATGCAGGTCTCATGGCGTAAAGCGGGAGCATCACGCCATTTCGAATTCAAGGTAGCCAATGATAGTGAAGCTCTGCCAGTGATGTATGCGTGCGGCTATGCGAAACCACTTGGGTCGAATCTGGACGTCGCCAGCATCGGGCGCACTGCGGAAGTGCAACGCTGCATGATTGATCATGGCTTTGAGCCCAAAAAAAAAATTATGCTGGTTTGCCAGACTTACCCACAAGTGACGGGCTGTTCGTCGACAACGCCACCGAGTTGATGCAGATAGAGAGCAGAGCGAATAGGAGCTTGCTCGTGAGAGATAAGATAACTTCCTAAGCGCACGACTTTTTCCCTGATGATCTCAGTTGCGTCGTTTACATCGATTTAACCGATACCACGTCCACGTACTTGTACTTCTTCCTGGCAGTCTTCACAGCCTCCTGCTCAGCAAGCAACGAGCTCAACGTATCGGCCTCGTGAACAAACTCGATCATTTTTCCTTCAAATTCGTTCCCAACGCGTAACGTGACCCTCAGCCTGGGCGTAAATGCTTTCGCCGCTTTCTTATTGGCTGTTGGGGCGACGACCGATTTCGCGAGCACAACTTCTTCCACAGGCTCCTTTACTAGAGGAGCAGGCACCTGTTCTTCGGGCTGAGGCGTACCGAATAGAGCACGACGCATTTCTTCTTCAGTTAAATCAGAGTTCATATAGCATCTCAAAGGGGGCGGTAATCAGCTCGACGAATTCTACTAGGTTGGCTGCTCCAGCGTATCCTCTGGAAGCACCTATTTCTTAATAATAAGTAATTGCAAATTAGTGAGCTGCGCTTTAAATAGATTTTTATTATTGGGTTTTTATGTTTGATAGTTTTAAGGTATTTGACTCTAAAATTAATAAGCTATGCATCGGCGACTACAATTTAAGTCGGTAACTGATAATCTGCCCTTAGTTTTTAAGCTGTCTGTCTGACTGTCCGGTGAGGGACACCGTATGCGTGTGATGATTTTGGATGATGACCCTTGGATAGCTGACCTTTTAAAACAGGTGGTGCTAAGTGTTCGCCCCGTTGCGCAGGTCGAGTGCTTTTCTGATGTTTCTAGCGCTTTAGCTGCTTGGCACCAGAATGACTATCATTTAGTTATGGCCGACTGGAACCTCCCCGATGCTCCCGGCGTGGAAATGCTCAGGATTATTCGTCAAAAAGACCAACACACGCCTCTGATAATTATCACCGCACGCGCAGACAGGGACAGCGTACTGGTTGCAAAGCCGCTAGGAATCAGCGCATTTTTTACCAAGCCATTTCAAATTCCTCGACTTGTGCAATGCTTGGAGTCGCTTCTCCCGCCGGATGAGAGGGTACGAGAGCCCGTTATCATTGCTGAAGATCTGATTCACTATCTCAATCGGTTGTCGCCAGCTGAGTTGGATTTACCTTTGTTCACGTCCGTAGATGAGACGCTTAAATTAGGTAGCTATGAGTGCCTACCGAATCTAAGCGAGCTCGTGGAAAATTGGCAGAATGACCCTGCCATCACGGCCTATTTGATAGCAGCGGCTAATAGCCCCGCTTATCTTGGAAAAGGTCAGATATGTACCACTCTGAACTCATCGTTAGCTCACTTAGGCTCCCTTACAAGCTTGAATTTGGTGTCTAGCCAAGCCTTACAGCAGAAGGAGGTTCAGCCTGAGGGAATGCTTACATCGTTATTACAAGCCCATCTTGATGCTGCCGAAAAATTAGCGCAAAGAGTCTTGCTGATTGCTGAGCAATGCGGCCTGGATCCAGCCCCTTTATGCACTGCGGCTCTTTTGCACCGTATGGGAGAGCTCTGTGTGATTTACCAAATACAAAAGTGGGAGAGCATGGGGAACGCTACAAGTGAAGAAACGCTGTCTCACGCGATACGTGATTTCTCTGCACCGTTTGCAAATTATTTGAAAGCTCGACTGGGAATTCCAAAGAGTTTGCGCGAGTTGATTGGTGCTACCTATGCCTTGCCAGCCATGCAAGTACGTCGCGAACAGGTGGTCATGCGCCTAGCTGACGCTATCGGCAATGGCGAATCCGAGGCGAGCATTCAAAGACTTAAAAGATTGGCTGGTTTAATTTAGGTAATTCAGGGCTTATACGGAGCGACGGAATGCAGAGTTTAACGCCCATGTCAAAATCAGTAGTTTTGATTGTAGATGATCAGGTCTTTGATCTGCGCACGCTAAGTGCAGCAGTAGGAGGTTTAGCTGAGATATATATCGCTCAAAGAGGAGAAGATGCTCTAGAAATTGCACGGCAGTGCAAGCCTGATTTAGTGTTGCTTGACATAGAAATGCCAGGGATGAATGGTTTTGATGTCTGCAAAGTTTTAAAGGCCGATCCAGATTTGTCTGATATAGCCGTTATCTTTGTAAGCGCTCACACACAAAAAGATGAAGAGTTACTTGCGTTAGAGTGCGGCGGTGTAGACTTTATTGAGAAGCCGATAAATATTCCTATAGCTAGGGCGCGTATTAAAGCGCACATAGGATTGCGTAATGAAGCTAAAAGAATATCTAGTCACGACGCATTGACAGGGTTAGGCAACAGAAATTTTTTGATGCGGCGTATTGATCAGGCTTTGGAAAGTGCGAATCTGAAGTGTTCGCGAGTTGCATTGCTCCTACTTAATCTTGATAATTTTAAATTTATAAACGACGCGTTTGGGTACTCTGCTGGTGACTTGGTTTTGCAAGTTGTCGCATCACGCCTAAGTCAAGCTATGCCGATGCAGGATACCCTGAGCAGAGTGGGAGGCGACGAGTTCGTACTTTTGCTACCGGAAGTATTGACTGTTGAAGAAGTGGGTTCGTACGCAGAAAAGTTGATCCAACATATTTCGAATCCTCTTTCAATAAAAGGCCTACGCCATGATCTATCTGTAAGCATAGGAATAAGTATTTATCCTGATGACAGCACGGATGCTGAATCCCTTTATCAGCACGCTGATTCAGCAAAATATCAAGCAAAACTGGCAGGTCGTAATCGGTATTGTTATTACTCATCGCGTAGTCAGAGCGATATCCGCGCCAAACATTTACTTGAGCGTCATATTCGAGATGCTTTGGAGAAGCGAGTTTTTGAAATTTATTACCAACCAAAAATAAATATACAGGAAAAGCGAATAGTCGGATTGGAAGCGCTAATACGATGGCGCAATAGTGATGGAGCGCTTATTTCGCCAAATGAGTTCATTCCTTTGGCTGAGGAGACAGGGCTGATAATCCCAATAGGGAAGTATGTTTTGTTACAGGCTTGCAAAGATGTGGAGAGGCTGCGTGCACAAGGTTATGATATTTCTGTAAGTGTGAATATTTCTTTGGTGCAATTTCTTGAAGAGTCATTCTTTTCGATGGTCGAACTGGCTTTACTTGAGTCCGGACTCGGAGGAAAGTATTTGGAATTGGAATTAACCGAAGGTGTGCTAGCGCAGGATGCTAATGGAATCAGAAAGACACTTTTTAAAATCAAAGCATTAGGGGTGCGTATTTCTATTGATGACTTCGGTACTGGCTATTCAAGCCTTGCTTATCTAAAGCGCTTTCCAATTGATATTTTAAAGATTGATCAAAGCTTTGTTAGGTGCATGCTTGCGGATAAAAGCGACTCGGCAATTATTGAAGCGATCATTCAACTCGGTATAGCACTAAATCTCGAATTGGTTGCTGAGGGAGTAGAGTCCCAAGCGCAGGAGGAAGCGCTTTTTCAAAAAGGCTGCCGGATCATGCAAGGCTATCTATACTGTCATCCTATACCATACGATAAATTGTTAAAGTATTTAGCCAGCGGTATAGTTTTTGATGGCGAGGGTGCAAGTAAATATGTCAGTTAAAATGGGTATTTTCATATTGTGGTTTGGCCTATTATAAATTTAATGCTGAGGGCTCGCGATTGATTAAAACAAAAAAAGCAACATTGAGCTGGGGAGTTGTTCTCACCCTGTTTCTCGGTGTAGGTGCGAGCTTTGTTTCGAGCTTGATCGTCTATAGCGTCAATGAGCGAGAGGCTGAAGATTCGGTTGTAGCAACAACTGAACAGGTGGCAGGTCTGGTTTTAGAGCGACTTAAACTTTACCAATATGGTTTGAGAGGAGCTCGCGGCGCCGTAATTACTGCTGGCGAGCATGGTATCAGTCGTGAGCTTTTTAAAAGGTATCAAAATACCCGCGACCTCGCTTCGGAGTTTCCCGGGGCGAGAGCCATGGGCTTCATTAGACGTGTGCCACAGCATGATGAAAGTGAATTTCTAAAATCTGCTCGGGCCGATGGCGCTGCTGATTTTTCAATACGACAGCTCGCGGCTCATACCGGTGAGCGCTACATAATACAGTATGTTGAACCGCTTGAAGAAAATCGTGCGGCAATTGGCTTGGATATAGCGTCTGAATCAGCAAGGAGGGAGGCTGCTGAATCATCTATGCAAAGCGGCATGGCGCGACTCACCGGGCCCATTACGCTTGTACAGGCCATTGGTAAACCGCAGCAATCGTTCTTGCTAATGATGCCGATTTATCGCGATGGTATTACTCCTGTGACTCAGGCCGAAAGAGAAAAAGCGGCTTTCGGATGGAGCTATGCTGTGCTACAGACCGAACAGGTACTTAACAGTCTTGGCATAGAAAATAGTGGGGTACATCTAAGGTTGCGAGATGTGACTGTACCAGGCCAAGAACAACTTTTCTATGAAAGCACGAGCTCTGCTAGCGACGCATCGCTTATGTCCCATCAAGTTGACCGCGAGGTGTTCGGCAGGCAATGGAAAATCGAGCTAGCTGTAAACTCTTTGTATCTAGATCGGTTAAATCAAGTTTCACCGGCTTTTGTTTTGTTGTTGGGTTTTTTACTTACATTTCTTGTGGCGACTTTGATAGGTGTCATGAGTGTCAGTCGTGATCGTCGTAGGCAAGTGATATCAGAGCAAGCGAGGCTGGCAACGATTCTTGAAAGCTCGGCTGAGGCTATTATCGGAAAAACGCTCGAAGGTGTGGTGACAACTTGGAATAAGGCGGCAGAACGTTTATTTATTTATACGTCCGAAGAGGCCATAGGCCAATCATTGGCAAATATGATTGTCCCGCCAGAGCTAAAGGCGGAGGAGATTGATCTACTTTCCCGTATAAGGCGCGGTGAGCGAGTAGAAAGTTTTGATACCAAACGTTTCGATAAAAATCGGCGCCTTGTTGATGTTTCCATAAGTGTTTCACCTATTTATGGCGATGATGGTCGCGTCATTGGCGCCTCTAAGGCCGTAAGGGATATTTCTGCGAAAAAGCAGGCAGAGGCACGTATCCTTGAGCTTAACTCGAGCTTGGAAGAGCAAGTGGCGCTGCGAACTCACGAATTACGAAGTCTCAATGTTTTGCTCGGAAGCGTTCTGCGTTCTGCTACTGAGGTTTCAATTATTGCGACAGACATGGATGGTGTTATTCGCGTATTCAATGATGGTGCTGAGCAGATGCTTGGCTATACAGCCGGCGAGTTGATAGATAAATGCACCCCTATAATTTTCCACGACACGGATGAAGTCGATGCGCGCGGCATTGAACTGAGTCAAGAGTATTCTCAAACCGTGGAAGGGTTCTACGTATTTACTCAAAAGCCTAATAATGAAGGAGCAGAAACGCGGGAGTGGACATATGTTCGCAAAGACGGTTCGAGTTTTCCCGTCACACTGGTCGTAACATCAATGCGTGATGACGATGGTGAACTAAGCGGTTACTTGGGTATCGCGGTGGATATCACTGAGCGTAAAGCTGCAGAAAAAGAGCTGGCTGCTAGCCTGGAAACGACCGAAAGGCAGCGAAGCGAAATAATGAGGATGCATGAGCAATTGGTGTTGGCCGCTGGCGTAGCAGAGCTTGGTATCTGGTCTTGGACATTAGCGGGTAATGCTTTGCAGTGGAACGACAGGATGTTCGAGCTTTATGGTCAACCTATGTCATTGCGTAGTAGCGGTTTGAATTACACCCACTGGTATTCGCGCGTTCATCCCGATGATGTCGTAGATGCTGCTGCAAGGCTTAACGCTGCTGTCGATGGGACAGGTATATACGATACAGTTTTTCGTGTCGTCCGTCCTGATGGCCAGATCCGCTTCATTCATGCAGGCGCGCAGATTGAGCGCGATTCTTCAGGTGTAGCGTTATGTGTTACCGGCATCAATAAGGACATAACTTCACAGCGAGAGCTGGAGTCGCGTTTACTTTATGCAAAAGAGCAAGCAGATTTAGCGAGTGCAGCTAAGTCAGCATTCCTGGCCAACATGAGTCATGAAATACGGACACCAATGAACGCCGTGTTGGGTATGTTACAGCTAGTACAGAACACGGAGCTGAATGGCCGCCAGCTTGATTACGTCACTAAGGCCCAAACCGCAGCAAAATCGCTTCTTAGCTTGCTTAATGATATTCTAGATTACTCAAAGATTGAGGTGGGTAAACTCCAACTGGATCCGCATCCGTTCCAGCTTGAAACTTTAATGTGTGATCTTGCGGTAGTGTTGGCCGGTAACCAAGGGCAGAAAGAGGTTGAGGTCATATTCGATATAGACTCTAATCTCCCAAATGATCTGGTCGGCGATAGTCTACGGCTACAACAAGTGCTTATTAATTTAGCAGGTAATGCACTAAAATTTACTTCGGAAGGTCAGGTTGTAGTTAGCATTCACCAGATCCTACATGCGGACGCAAATGTAACTGTCCGCGTTGCAGTATCTGATACTGGTATCGGTATTAATTCGCAGCAGCTATTGAAGATTTTTGAGGGATTCACACAAGCAGAAGCTTCAACTTCTCGGCGCTTTGGTGGTACGGGCCTGGGGCTTGTGATATGTAAGCGGTTGGTCAGCCTTATGGGAGGTGACCTTCAAGTCGAGAGCCAGGAGGGTATTGGAAGTCGCTTCTGGTTTGATATCACATTAGATATTGCCGACAAGTCTCTCCTGAGATCTTTTTGTCCTAGAGTCGATGAGCATATACGGGTGCTAGTGGTCGACGATAATGCAACGGCTAGCGAGTTGTTAGTCAGAACTGTACGTGCGTTGGGCTGGAAAGCAGATGAAGTGAGTAGTGGCGCTCAAGCGGTGGAAAGTGTTTTAGGTGCCCAAGCTTTAGGCGAACCTTACAACGTGGTATTGATGGACTGGCGTATGCCCGTCATGGATGGGTTGAGTGCCGCACAAATGATCCAGCAGTCGTCTAATGGTCTGCCTCCGCCCATGATAATTATGATCACTGCATATGGCCGTGAAGTATTAGCCGATGCAAATAAAGATGGGGATGCTCCTTTTGTTGGTTTTTTAACGAAGCCCATTACTCCTAAGCAATTGGCAGATGCTGTAAATCAAGCCTTCAGTGGGGGAAATAGTTTTCCCACCGCTTATACAACCACTAATCTTGATAGGCCTAAACGTCTCAGTGGCTTGAGGCTCTTGGTAGTCGAGGATAATGCGTTCAATCGACAGGTCGCAGATGAGTTACTCACAAGTGAGGGAGCTCACGTGACGCTTGCTGAGGGTGGATTGGAGGGAGTGAAAAAGGTTGTGGATGAGCGAGTTTCGTTCGATATAGTATTAATGGATATTCAGATGCCTGATATTGATGGGCTGGAAGCAACACGTCGTATTCGATCTCATGAGGAGTTTCTAGAACTTCCGATTGTAGCAATGACCGCGAATGCCTCAGTTAGTGATCGAGAAGCATGTATGGCAGCGGGCATGAATGAGCATGTGGGCAAACCTATCGATTTGGAACATCTCGTCGCTACATTGCTGTTTCAAGTAAGTGGTAGAGTCAAGCCAATTCTTCAGAGCCCTAATAAGATAGGTGAAGTTCGAGACGTTGTTGAAAACAAAAATACAATTATAAATCGATTTGGAGGCAATCTTGATTTGATCCAAAAGGTACTGAGTAGTTTTGGCCCTGAATTGGAAAAGCAGCTTGTGCGATTGCGGCATGATATTCTACGCCATGACACTCTAAATGCGGCGCTCGTACTTCATACCATCAAAGGAAGCAGCGGCAGTATGGGGGCGACATCACTGTCTGCGTATGCAGGCAGTCTAGAGCAACAAATAAAACATGGAGACGAAATAGCCAAGGCAAGCTTGCTTTCGGATATAACATGGATTTCAGAACTTGAAGTGCTGCTGACCAAAAGTATTCAACAAATGAATCTGGACTTTGGCTTTGCCTATCCTTCAAGTACCACTAGCAACATTGAGAAAATTGAATTGATGCAGTGGAAAGGTTGTCTGGAAGAGATTTTGATCTTGTTGCAAACCGGGAATCTTGATGCTCTGGACTTAGTAGCCGACTTAGCTCCAAAAACTCCAGATTTACTACGTGAAAGATTCAATGATTTCTGCCTAAAAGTAGAATCTCTAGATTTTCGTGCTGCAATACCAATGGGCCAAGATTTGTTGGAGTCTTTTTAAATGGGTGAGTTAATGGAAACCTGGCTGCCTCATTCATTCGCCCGACCAAAGCTACTTTTGGTTGACGATCAGGCGACTAATATACGGATACTTCATGAGTTGTTTCGTGAGAATTGTGATGTTTTTATGGCTACTAGCGGCCAGCAAGCAATTGAGATGTGTCAAGACCAAGCTCCAGATTTGATTTTGCTAGATGTAGTTATGGATGGCATAGACGGTCATGAAGTCTGTCGACGTCTAAAAGCTAATCCTGAAACACAGAATATTCCTATAATTTTTATCACTGGTAATCAGCAAGAGGCTGACGAAATTCAGGGTTTTGAGCTTGGTGCTGTAGATTTCATTAGCAAACCAGTTAATCCAACGATTGTTAAGGCGCGTGTCAGAACACATCTCACGTTGAAGCTTCAGAACGATTTGTTGAGGTCAATGGCGCTCATGGATGGACTAACAGGCGTCGCGAATCGGCGTAAGTTTGATCAAGATATTTCAGCAGATTGGCGGCAGTGCTTTCGAGAGCAAAAACCGCTGTCGCTTATATTAGTGGATGTAGATTTTTTTAAACGCTATAACGATCATTACGGTCATCAAGCCGGCGATAGTTGCCTTATATCAATTGCCCAGGCTTTATCTGAGTGCGTTAAGCGTCCTTATGATCTGGTCGCTCGATATGGTGGTGAAGAGTTTGCCTGTGTTTTGCCAAAGACCGATCATTTGGGTGCATTTGAGATAGCAGAGAGGATGCAGGCGCGCGTGCGTGCCCTGCGCATCGACCATGCCGCCTCAGATGTAGACTGTGTAGTAACTATTTCACTAGGCGTGGCAACAGTTACGCCCAAGGGAGGTCTTGAATTGAACGAGCTAATAAACGAAGCGGACAAGCGACTTTATGAAGCTAAGGAGAGTGGGCGGGGGCGTGTTGTCTCAGCTCTTAAAAGCGTTCCATGCAAGGACTCTTCTATAGATTGAAAATTCAACTATACACAGCTCGCTGTCATGTCTCTGCGGGCAGGAAATAAAGACTGTATACAATTATAGTCTTTATTTTTGTGTGAATCGTATATGCCGATCTCGTAGTCAGTGAAGTTGGCTGCTTAATTTTCTATCCTTAAGCTTAGTTTTTATGATGAACAGGTGGTTGTGATTTGAAATTATGAACTAAGAATTGATAAAAATAAATTTTGATGGGGCCTTGAATTTTTTTTCTATAGGCAATAATTGAAATTATCCGTCATTCAGAATGAGTGCAATGATGAGGAATCTAGGGCTCAGGAAGATGATTGAGTGTGGATTCCTGCCACTCTCCTGCTTATGCACTCAGAATCCCGATGGCTCCCTAACTATCAAGATCACGGAGCCTTCGTCAGGGAGTGTTGAGCTTTTGGTTACCGGTGTGTCGACAGCGTCCCTTACTACAAGCAGCGCCGTTGCCAGTTTGATAGCAGAGCTCAGCAGTGAAATGAAGGATCGGCAAAATAGTTTCAACTCGAAAAATTGCTCAGAACTGTAGCAGTGAAAAATTTATTGTTCAGGAGGTTTTTCAGTTGGCGACTGAGCTTGCTGCGGAACATGCCAGCAATATATCTAATATATGTTGTTGATAGTTATAATCACCCATTCACTGCATGAATACTGTTTAAAAGCGACTTGATTTTAACTAGGAGTTGTTAGTTTGTTATGTCGCTAGGCGGTTTTCTAGTCGCCATTTTTATGGCGTTCGTGCTTGTATCTGTCATAAACTCTATCGGTGCTTGCCTCCTCAGTAATAAAGGATGTCTATTGCAGTGATAGGGTAAAAATCCTAGTGAGTTGTTAATTTGGATGTAAAGTTTCGCCGCATTTCCCCGACATATTGATAACCGCAAATATTCTCACCTCAGGAACCACCATGTTTAACACGGCGCTCAAGCGGAAGCTTAGTGATGCTTTACAAAAACTGCAGTCTGCTGCTGCGAGAAAAGCGGCGGTTGATCGCTCCACAGCCATGATTGAGTTCAGCCCGGACGGCACCATCATCACCGCCAACGAAAACTTTCTGTCCACTATGGGCTATCGACTGGAAGAGATCGTCGGCCAACACCATCGCATCTTCTGTTTCCCAGAATACCAGGCCAATTCGGGTTACCGCACATTTTGGCAGCGCCTAGGTGGTGGTGAGTACATACGCGAACGATTCCTCAGGCGTAACAAGCAGGGACAAGAAGTTTGGCTGGAAGCAAGCTACAACCCTATTCGCGGTGCTGATGGCCGTATCGAGAGCGTGCTCAAACTTGCAACCGACATCACCAAACAGGTGGCTCTAGAGCAAGAACAGAACAGCATGGTGCAGGCTATCAGCCGCTCCATGGCAACTATCACCTTCAATTTGAAAGGGGAGGTGCTTGAGGCGAATGAAAACTTTGAACACGCCATGGGCTATCGTCTTGACGAAATTCGAGGGAAACATCACCGCATGTTCTGTACTCGAAGCGAAGTTGACTCTCCGGAATACCGCGATTTTTGGGAGCGACTCAACCGAGGTGAGTTCTTTTCTGGCCGCTTTCAACGTCTTAATCGACATGGAAATACAGTCTGGCTGAGTGCGACCTATAACCCAGTATTTGATGCCAGTGGCAAGCTTTACAAGATAGTAAAATTTGCACGTGATATTACTTCCCAGGTGCAGCAGCAACATGCTGAGTCTGATGCGGCAAAGCTTGCCTATGACATCTCTCAGCAGACAGATGAAAGTGCCCGCCACGGCGCTAAGGTAATTAGCGAAACAGTTGAGGTGGTTAGAGGAATTGCTGACGAACTATCAAAATCCGCTGAAGGTATAACTGCGGTAAATCAGCAGTCGGAGATGATCAGTAGTATTGTAAAAACCATTCGGGGCATTGCTGAGCAAACTAATTTGCTGGCTCTGAATGCCGCTATCGAGGCTGCCAGGGCCGGAGAGCAAGGTCGTGGTTTTGCTGTGGTTGCCGACGAAGTGCGGAACTTGGCAGCACGCACATCACAGGCAACGGTGGAGATTGTTGAAGTAGTAAAGCGTAACCATGAGCTAGCGCAGGATGCCGTCGAAAGCATGCAATCTAGCCGCCTAAAGGTCGATCAAGGCGTCAATCTGGTCAACCAAGCAGGTGACGTGATAGAAGAAATTCAGTCTGGTGCGCGACAGGTCGTTGAGGCGGTACGACAGTTCACAGAGGCGCTAGAAGAATATTGATGAATTGGAATCGTTGAGTTAGCAATCGAAAGTGATCCTTAAGCCGCTATTCGAATGATTTGTTATGGAAAGCCCCTTGCAGGAAATCTGGGGCCTTTTGTAAAAACGTTCTCCTGCCAACCCCTCGCCATGCGCGCGTATGGACGTTCGACCCGGGAAAAATTCTCCATGACGCTAGCGCTGCTAGCTGCGTCATGGAGAGTAAGTTTTCGCTTTGCAAAAAAAAAAGTGATGATTTTTAGGGGCCGAGTATTGATCGTAGGCATTAGGGGCAAACTTCTAAAAGTTAATTAGCTGGTGCAAACGAATATATCCTGGCAGCTAAAGCTTTTGTTCCTGGCGCTGTGAGGATGTGTTTTTTGATTCACGCAACTTAGTTTTCAGCTTCACGATTTCAGCCTCTAGCTGGAGGACGCGTTCACTAGCCTCAACTTGCGCACTAACGTCCTTCTGAATACCGATGTAATAGGTGAGTTGATCCGCTTCGTTGAATACAGGGGTAATCGACAGCTCATTCCAGAACGCAGTACCGTCTTTACGGTAGTTTCGAACTATTTGCCTACAAGGCTTATTATTAATGATCGCTTCGCGGATAGCGGAAAGGCTGACCTGATCTCTATCATCCCCTTGCAGGAAGCGGCAATCTTGGTAGAGAATTTCGTCATCGCTGTAACCTGTGAGGCGCTGAAAGGCGGGGTTAGCGTAAATCAGGATGTTCTCATCGCCTTCCTTCTCTGCAATCACGATGCCATCATTCGACGCATCAAGCACCAGTTGTAGCAGGCCTGCATTGATCATCTTCAGATCCTTTGAGGGTTTAAATCCATACTATCAAAAGGTAGCAAAGCTAAATTTTTTCGAAACGTCCAGTCATCATTTTATGGTGCGTGAAACCAACCCTGAGTTGTGAATGGCGCTGTTTTAGATCCATTCTCCCAAACGAGGGCTCAAGGACGCGGGTTCTCAGATCTTTTAGGATGAAGTCGCTGGTGCCCTGAGGACTCGGCTAAAACGTCCGCAGATCGTGTCACTAATCTCTGATGCTCTGAGAAAATTTTAAAGAGCTTTTGTGATTGTGCTGCCCTTCAGGGACAGCGCATCAGTGCCGACATAGAAATTACCCAAAAAAATATCGTCAGGAAAGCTATGCCCCACAATATCGCTCCCTCCAAATTCGTCTCGGTTGGCTGCGTAGATTGCCCAAGTATCGAGGGCTTAGGTTTCGATTTCACCATGGCCTTTCAACCTATCGTTAACGTAAAAGCGCGTACGACCTTTGCCTATGAAGCGCTTGTACGAGGGATGAACGGCGAGTCAGCTGCAAGCATTCTGAGTCAAATTAATGATGATAATCGATACAGTTTCGACCAGGCATGTCGTGTCAAGGCTATTGAGAGAGCGACTGAGTTAGGTCTACTTAGCATTCCTGATTGCAAGCTCAGCATCAATTTTCTTCCGAATGCAGTGTATCAAGCCGAGACTTGTATTAGGGCTACGTTGAAAGCAGCTACGGTATTTGGCTTCCCGCCAGGAAGGCTAATGTTCGAGGTGACGGAGGGGGAGCGTGTAGATGATCCAATGCACCTGAAAAGGATTTTTGAAGAGTACGCTCGTCAAGGTTTCACTACATCTATCGACGATTTCGGATCAGGTTATTCTGGCCTAAATTTGTTAGCAATGTTCCAGCCCCATGTTCTAAAAATTGATATGGCGCTAACGAGAGATATAGATACTGATCCAGTCAGGGCTGCAATAATTGAGGGCGTGGTGTTGGTCGCCAAACGTCTGGGTATAACTATCGTTGCAGAAGGTATCGAGACTTGCGATGAGCGTGATACTTTAATAGATTTGGGGGTAGAGTTGATGCAAGGCTATTATTTTGCTCGGCCTGATACAGCGACGTTGCCAGTTGTAATCTTAAATTGATCGGAAGGTGGGGTTTATGGGCGGTATGAATCAATCGAGTATTCAAAATTTTGCCTCTCACACCGGCATTTCTTAAATAATCGCAGCGTCCCAGCAATAAGCAGTTTTAGCGCTCTTGGGCGTGGTTAAGTCCTTTCATGCGGATTCTGAGTAGTGCGTAGTACGCAACTGCTTTATTGATCTTCGATTCATGCTCAAGCGAAGTTTTAGTTGCCACTCACCCAGTCGCATAAGTGCTTGCTAATTACAGTGATGTTGGTAGATGTCCTAGGTTTGCTTTCTACTAGAGGCTATCCGGTTCTTGGAGGAAGGAATGTCTTTAGTAATTGCACAGCTGTCGTCACAGCAGCGACGACTGCCATCGGGGTGGGGTAGCCAAGCCATATATGGCCGCCAGCGGCAAAAAACGCGATAAGCAATGTTGAGGATTGGCCTAAGTGCACGCCAAGACAACGGTGCAACGAAAAATTCGAGTTCTGCTGCTCGCCAACTCCAAAGGGTAGCGTCCAAGCCCTTTACCCATGTTCCATCGTCGAACCTGGCATGCAGCGATGACTTCATTTCCTCGAGGCTGAACCCGACGGATTTGGGGTCAAAAGCTTCGTGGCTAATGTCAACAAAAAGAAGGCGTTGAGAGCTTGCCTTGCCTCCAAGGAGCCTGATTTCACGGGCACATAGTGGACACTCTACATCAAAATAGAGTGTGAGAGGCCAACTCTGATTCTTGTACATCGCAGTGTAACCTGTATAGGTTTTTTACAGGGTATTCTCTAAACTCCTGTCTGACAACCAGCGTCAAACCCTTTTCTTAACTTGGTATTTCTTGAACGCGGCTCTGCCGATCTATAGTTAAATTTGACTCCCAAGACAGGAAGACTTGTGCTTGCGCGTGACGACGCTGCAGGAAGCTTTAGCGCATTGGCGCTTGATAGAACCACGCAGAGGGCCGCATAGCTAGGAGGGCATGTAAAGCTGAAGGTCAAATCTTTGTCATTAATCGCAAGATGCTGGCGATTGCCTTTAGGCGTGGTATGGGGCATCTGCCTTGTTAATGCAGTAGGATGCAGTGGGGCTTTCGGGGTTTACATTTAATTAGCTTCCGGACAAGGATTGGTAACGTGAATGCAAATTGCAGGTACGCTGCTGACCGCCATACACAAATGGCGTTAGTGCCTTTCGATTAGTTTTTCATGGGTTTTTCACCCTGCCGAAAATTCGTATCATTCGCCTCCAAGTTCATTTTGGTACACGCGGCCTGTGCAACAGTCTTGTCCTGAAACCCATGCGCTAGCCTTACTTTCTCCTGATTGTCGTAAATGTCAAAACGACCTAGGTGGGACTTAGATTGAACATGAAATCCTGAACCATGGGATCTCCGTTCGACTTGAACCGCTGGAACAAGGACAAATCTAGGTCTCATTGTTCGTGTCTCCTTGGTTGAATTTTGCTTTGAGTACGCAGCTTAACCTCTCTCACATCAGACAAGGTGGTAAAATCTACATTTCTCAAATATCGCACCAGGTGCTGCTTTTTTACCTTTCATTATGGTGATGCAGCCCAAAAATTTAATTCCTACGGACAGAAGATTGCGAGGTATTTTAGAAGTTGAAGGATTCAAGTTTAGGTCGTGCATATCAAATCAATGAGGATTTGCTGTCTAAACTTCCCGAATTCCGTTGACTCGACAAACACCTCGCCGAGCAGGCTCAAGCTCTAGAAGCCTTGAAGGGTGACGCCGCCCTGAAGAAAAAATCGAATTGGAAACCAAGCTGCGCGATTTGCTCTCAGAATACGGCTACAGCCTTATAGACGCGATCAATCTGATGCATCCACAAGCAGGGCGTCGCGCTCCAGCCGTCGAGTCGAAAGTCCGCAGTCGTAAGCCTCCCCATCTGAAGGTTTAAAAACATCCTCTTACCGGCGAAGTCGTCGAAACAAAAGGCGGCAATCAAAAAACTCTGAAAGAGTTGAATGGCAGAACACGGCTCCGACGCCGTAGAGTCCTGGCTGACCAAGTGAGTTTGGTTTGAGTACAAAAGGGCCTGATAGGGCCCTTAATTGTTGGCGAGGAATAGGGGGCGAACGAGAAAGCTGCGCCTTTACTTTGGCATTGCATGGCCATGACCGGCGGAAAATGACTCATCGCTGCCGGTGCGACAGGCAGCAATGGGCCAATCAATCTCGTCCGCTGCGTCGGCAGCCATGTCAGCATATCTTTGAGATAGGCATATGGATCATGCCCATTCATGTGGGCTTAGATATCCAGGCAAATTTTGCCGAAATGTTGGTTGGTTTCCTGATACTTGAACGCTTCGACAATCTCGCTCAAAGGGAAATGACGATCAATAATCGGGCGCATGCCATTAGCATTGATGGCTCGGATCATGTCTTGCTGCTGGCTGCGGCTTCCCACCAATACACCCTGCAGACGCACTTGCTTGATCAGTGCCGGTACAAAATTCATTGCACCGCTTACGCCACTCAATATCCCGATGACTGAGATGTGACCAGCAACCCGAATTGCAATCATCGATTGCTCAAGCGTCGCAGGGCCGCCGACTTCGATGATGTGGTCAACACCACGGCCACCCGTTAGAGCGCGTGCAGTTTCGCCCCAGTTAAGGTCTTTGCGGTAATTGATTACATGATCAGCGCCTAGAGCTTTCAGACGTTCAAGCTTTTCGTCGCTTGAAGAGGTAGCAATGACGTTAGCGCCGGCCATTTTAGCGAACTGCAGGGCGAAAATTGAAACGCCACCAGTGCCTTGGACGAGCACGGTGTCGCCCGGCTTGAGTGAGTCATCGGCCATCAGGGCGCGCCATGCTGTAAGGCCGGCGGTGGTCAGTGTCGACGCTTCAGCATGGCTGTAGCCAGTAGGCGCGAGAGTGAACGATGTGGCTTTGGCTGTCACTTGCTCACGAGCGTAGCCGTCAATGCCATCACCTGGCACGCTAACAAAGCCTTCAACCAATGGCACACCGTCGATCCACTCCGGGAAGAAGGTGCTGACGACCGAGTCGCCCACCTTGAATTCAGTGACATCTGGGCCGATAGCAATGATTTCACCGGCACCATCGGCCATGGGGATGCGTTTTTCGCTAGGGCCCCACATACCGCTGACCACCGCGAAGTCGTGGTAGTTGAGCGAGTTGGCGTGGAGGCGTACGGTGATTTCGCCACGCGCTGCGGCTCGGACTTCGCTGCTGCCAACCACAACGTTTTCATAGCCACCACCGGGTTGGACGAAGATCGTTTTGCTGCTCATGGCGGGGATTCCTTATGTTTTCTAATTACGCGAAATAACGAAATGATAACTCAAAAATTACAACTCGATGATCAGCCTAGCCGCAAAGTCGTCAATCGCCTGCTCATTGCGCCGGTAGTAAGTCCACTTTCCGATGCGGGTGGTTAGCACGAAGCCTGCGCGCTGCAATATTGCTAAGTGTGCAGACGCGGTAGAAGGCGAAAGCCCTGCCTTGTGCTGCAAATGCGTTACGCACACCCCTATGGCAGGATCGCCATGATCCTGAGGTGGGAAATTACTGAGTGGGTCTTTGAGCCACTCCATCATTTGCATGCGAGTGTCATTGCCCAGGGCTTTGAGCTGTTCGAGTATCATGGCTGGCAATGTTACGCTTTTTTACGAAATGTTCAATAAGCAATCTATTAACCTTCTGGAGGATTTGAAATCAAAAAAAGCATCCAGCTGAATCGATCCTACGTGTACAGACACATTGAATGACTGCTTGGACTTCCCTGCTCAGAGTGTTGATCATCGTCTTGCTGTTGTTCTACTAGAGGTTTGCTGTAGCTCTTTAACCAGGTATAGAGGCTATGCGTCGACACGCCAAGACGCGCCACCAAATCAGCGACAGGCAGCTTCTTGTCAGTCACTTGATTGACCGCATGGATTTTGAGTTCTTCGGGGTAACGCGGGTTACTCATGGCATCTCCTGATTGGCCTCAGTTTAAGGCAAATAGGTGTCTACGAACCCCGGGGCGATTCAATGTACCTGCCGGTGAACAAAGAACACAAGGCGCAGCAGGAAGCCGAGTTGGTGGTGCTGACGAGATATATGCAAGTCCTATCCGACGATCCGTGCCGTCGCCTTAATGACCGTGCGATCAATATTCATCACTCCTTTCTTCGGGGATCTAAGGGCGCCAAGCCCTACCATCAGGCCTGGGATCGCGGGGTAAAACTGATCGGCGTCACTGCCCACTTTGTGACCAGCGACCTTGATGAAGGGCCGATCATCGATCAGGAAGTGCAGCGCGTGTATCATGCCTATCTACCAGACGACTTGGTGGCCATCGATCGCGATACGGAAACTGTGGCGCTGTCCAAAGCCGTGACATTCCAAATCGAATGCCGAGTGTTTCTCAACGGAAGCCGCACGGGGATTTCTCGATGAGTACAGCGCAATTCATAAGTAAATGGAAAGGAAAGAAAATGAGACCTGTATTTAGGAAGGTGGTAATTGCTGCTGTGCTATTTGTATTATCTGGCGGTTGGTTAAGTTTGGCGAATGCCGACAATGTGAAAACCTTGCCGTTGAATACAGCTGAAGATGCAGAGAAAACGCCTAGGCAGATTGTGACCGAGTTTTTCGATTTGGCGTTTGTCCAACGTCATCCCACAGTAGCTGCCATGAAGTATATTTCCCCTGATAAATACATCCAGCACAATCCCAATGGAATGGACGGACGGGCTACGTTCATAGATGGATTTGCTAAATATGTTGAAAAGTCGAAGTATCAAGCAGTCATAAAGCGGATTATAGCAGAGGGTGAAATGGTCGTCGTGCATAGCCACGGCTTTAGCGATCCGGACGATTCAAAAGATCGTGGTGAAGCGTCCGTAGATATTTTTCGTGTGGAGAATGGAAAAATTGTTGAACATTGGGATGTAATTCAACCGGTACCGGAAACGTCCAAAAACTCAAACACTATGTTTTAAAATCCCTAACCCGTCGTTCCAGCAGGTTCGATTTTGCTCCGCTCCGCAAAATAGAAATGCTGCGTTTGGCGTTAGGTTTCACTAAAAATTGAATCGTCCTTGTTTTCGTATACATCTTTGATTGTCCAAGCGTCTGGTCGTTTTCTGTGTTTGGCCAGCGTCCGCCACGGGGCGGACGCTGCCAGTCTCTAATGGCTGCAACCGCTCCACAGCTGCTGGTCATGAGGGGCGGGCGCTTATAGCTGCCCTTTGTAAAAGGTATAGAACAGCCCAAAGCAGACGTTTAACTGTGTCTATGAAGTCGGGGGATTGAAGATGAGACACGAGTTTACCCGTCCGGGTCATGAAGTAAGTGAAATTGAACCTTGCACCCGAATTGCACATCTTCCACCGAGCAGTATTTTACCGTCGGAACGAAACTCCACTTCAATCTTGCCATCGCGCCCGACTTTATTTCCTTGCGATGCAATGTATCGTGATGGTGCTAAGCCGGAGCGCTGAAGCATCGCGGCGACGCAGCCATTACCACTCCCGCATACAGGGTCTTCTGGAACGGCGTCGCCTGGTACGAATGAGCGCACCTCAACTAATGCAGAATTACCATCTGTATACAGACCGAACACAGTGAGCCCCGTGCATTGTGTAGTTGCTTGCGTAAGGCGATTAATGTCCGGCTTTAGATCCAGAACATC
Source organism: Pseudomonas sp. NPDC087817 (assembly GCF_044742875.1). NCBI lineage: Bacteria > Pseudomonadati > Pseudomonadota > Gammaproteobacteria > Pseudomonadales > Pseudomonadaceae > Pseudomonas > Pseudomonas sp. NPDC087817. The sequence goes on along the minus strand of NZ_JBIUVJ010000001.1, from coordinate 332,814 downwards.
TTGCGCAGAGCGAAGTTGTAAAGTAATCCAGATTGCCCCGACATCGATAATCGCAGCATTGAATACGGACTCACGATGAACGCCAATGGCCGCTAGGATGTCCAGTAGTCTGTGCTCACCTAGCGGCGCAAAACCAGGCTCTGGCAATTCGAAGAAGATCTTGTTGCCGACCAAGTGAACCGGTATCAGTCCCTGATCACACTCTTGAATAATCATACCGGGTTTCTTGGGAGTCAGCCCGTAAGCTAGCAATGCTGCGGCGCTTCCGATGGTTGGGTGCCCTGCAAATGGTAATTCACCTTGGGTGGTAAATATCCTAAGCCTGTAATCAGCTTTACTGGTCGTTGGAGCGCATACAAAAGTCGTTTCGGATAAGTTAGTCCAGTTAGCTATTTCAAGCATTTTCGAACTTGCAATATTTTCTGCTTCCAGAATAACGGCAACTGGATTCCCTTTAAATGGGGCGCCTCCAAAAACATCGACTTGGAAAAATGGAAAATTCATTTAGTCGCCGCTTCCTGTAGTGAGTACGTTTAGCTACGCACTGAGAACCCAAAAAAGTCAAGAGTAAGCTTAAGGTGTTTTTTACAAGGATATTCAAGATCTTAGAGACGTGGCCCTAAGATCGAGAGATTAGCTGTGTGAGGTTTTAACGCAATTAATTTTTTAATTGCTGATAGCCTCAGGTTTCAACTCTTTCTTTTCGGTTTCAGTCTCGTGTTTTTTTTGTTCAGCTCTAAATTGCTCATGTCTCTTCATGGAGCGCTCAGAACCGTCTTCGGCATGCACCTGAGCGCAGCCAGCGACAAGCAAAAGCCCGGCAATAAAACCATTTATAATCTTCATGATATAGATCTCGCTAGTTTAAGTAATAACTTACTGGGCGCGCATGAAAACAGCGCAAACTCATAAAAGTTGAGTATTTAAATTAAATAAATGAAGTAACGTAATATAGATGCATGTAGCTTGAGAGGCGTCCGACCTGATTAGCTTTCAAATCGGCGCCTTCTTAAATTTCAGTGAATTACTTTCAGTGCGGATGGGCTCTTCTTCAGGCGTCGACGAATATAACCTTTCCGGTGATGAAGCCATCAACCGAACGCTCGAAGGCTTTGCCTACCAGCGCGCCAGGAACAGGCTGGAAGCCTGGCATCATTTCCCCATATACGTCCCACGCCTCTTCCAGAACTGTAGGGTTAACTACGTTGATGCGAACCTGGCGTGGAAGCTCGTGAGCTACGCACTGTACGAAGGTGTCGATGGCGCCGCTGGTGGTGGCGTCAGCAATCGCCATGGGAATAGGTTTGACATTGAGAATGCCCGAAATCAACGTAAACGAACCGCCATCGTTGATGTAGTTCAGGCCCACATTTACCAGATTGATCTGGCCGACCATCTTGCTTTGGATAGTTGTGTCCCATTGCTCATCGGTCATTTCGCTGAAGTTAGCGTATTCGCAGTAGCCAACTGTATTAACGACAGCATCGAACGGCCCAACCTTTTCGAATAGAGCCTTGATCGACGCCTTGCTGGTGATATCCACCGTGTGGTCGCAGCCTGTGCCAGAGCGGCTGGCGGTGATGACGTTGTGTTTCTTGAGGCCGGTCATAGCGGCTTGGCCCATGTGCCCTTGGGCACCAATCAAAATTACGGTTTTCATAGCAATGCCTCGTTAAATCTTAAGGAGGCGATATTCTGGGCGCCCACTGATACAATGAAAATCACCGCGGATTTGTATGAGATACAACCAAAATGATTGAGAAAATCGATATCCGGCACATGCGGGTTTTACTGTATCTCGTGCGCGAGAAAAACGTTTCTCGCGTTGCTGAGCGGCTTGAGATATCACAACAGGCGGTTAGCAACTACCTCAAGCGCATGCGTGAAGTGTTTCCCAATGAGCTGTTCCTGCGCCAGAGCGCAGGCCTACAGCCGACCGACTATGCGTACGATCTCGCAGCTAAATTCGAGAAAATAGTTGAAGAGATCGACGGCATCTTCAATTCATTCCCATTCGATCCGGCAACGAGTGAGTACGTATTCAGGGTGATCGCAAATGAATATGCGCAATTGTCTATCATCCCATCGCTTTCGCTGCTCATGCGCGAACGCGCACCCGGGGTGAAGCTTGAAGTCATTGACTTCAATCCCGATCAGCATGTCAAGACGTTGGCGCAAGGAGAGGCTGACCTAGTGATTGGTTTTTCTGACTACGTTGATCCGGGATTAGTGCGTAATAGACTGAGAAGCGACCACTACTGCTGCGTCGCTCGGCAAGGTTCGCTGCTGCCTCGGCAGATACAGGTGCTTGCAGATGTGTCCTTACATCCTCATGTGGATTTCGCCAGTGGAGTAGGCAATCTGGGGAGTCGAGTTGATGACTTCCTTAGTGCCCGGGATGTCAGCCGCACAGTGATTGCCACTTTGCCCTGCTACACGTCTCTGCAAGCGTTTATGCACGTGAATGATACGGTGGCTTTTGTACCCTCGGCCATTGCTGCCGCCGGTGGCTTCCAAGTGATTGACCTAGACATGTCCTCCCTAAATTTCAATGTGGTTGTGGGATGGCATAGAAGAGCTTCGGGCAGTGCATCCAGAGATTGGCTTGTTCAGGTTATTGCAGAATTACACGCGTCGCGTTAGCTCAAAGTGAATAACCCTGATTTTGTCCACGCTAGGTTACCGCTTCTGGCCGATTGCTGCCTGTCGCAAAGGGCTGAAAAGTGTCGTTCTTTGCCGGATGTCACTACTTTTTGCTTTGGTCAAGTCGAACGCAAACGTTCGGTAAACAGCAATGCAGATGAGTGGTAAAGTCCATAAAATTGCGCACAAACGACCTGATACTAACGGTCATACTATCGCGACCAATTCACTCACCGAGCTTTCTCCACTGAAGTTACCTTGCTGAGCGTAAACTGCGCCGCGACGGCCATTTCTCACAGGTGTTAACGGCTAAGCGGCTTTCTCTTCGAGCTTGGCTTGCTATTCGCAGAAACATGCAGGTAGGACAGCACGCTTTCAGTTAGCTCGGCAGAGAGCCTGACTGCTTCCTTATTTCGCGTCATGACGGCGGCAACCAAGCCCTCGATCAACGCTAAAACAGCCGAGTTTGAGCTGATGAGTACTGGGTGGTTCGCCGCAGCAAACAGTGCATGATGCGCAATGTTGGCCAAAGGCGATGCTGGCGAGTCGGTGATTGCTAGCACCGAAGCTCCGCGTTCTTTGGCAAATCTCGCTAATTGCAGTGTGTCTTGGGAGTAACGAGGCAGCGAGATCGCCAGAAGGACGTCGGCGGGCGTGATGGATGCCAATCGATAGGCTGCGTTCTCGTTGCCACCTTCCATACTGATTGCCTGCGCATCGGCAATGAAGGGAATCAGGTTGGAGGCGGCAAGTCCTGCCATGTAGGCGCTGTTTCCAAAACCAAGGATGTAGATTTTACGCGCCTGAATGAGTGCACTCACAAAGGCTTCGAACACTTCCGAGGAGTTGCTGGTGTTCGTCGTGCTCAGGTTGCTGGTTGCGATTTGAAGTTGCTCGGTCAAGCCGAACTCCCCTAAGGGCCGGTGGGCCATCTCATTGCGTAACTTGTCGACGGGGGAAACCATGTCCTGCAACGTAGCGACCAGCTCTACTTTTAGTTGTGTATAGCCCTTCAGGCCTATCGCTCGAGCAAGCCGATTGACTGCTGCCGGTGAAGTCATAGACTCCTGGGCCAGCTCTTCGATGGTCAGGGTTGCTGCCTTAAGTGGATGGCGCAAAATGAAGTCAGCCACCTTGCGCAGTGACGGTTGCAAATCCGGTGCAGCCTCGGCGAGGTTGCGCATGATGGGCGCTGTATAAACGGTGGCATTGCTAGTAGGTTGGAGCATAGGTTGGGCCGGCCTGTCGATCAGTTGCCCAAGTGTATCTGATGCTAGCGAAATCACGGGAGTGCCGCCTCAATCGGTCAAGAGGCGCCCTTGGCGTATGGGTTCGCTTCCCGTGACCTTGGCTAGCCAAAGACCGGGTTGAGCAAATCGCAGCCGCTCACGTGCATAGAGCACGCCATTGGTGGTAGCGCAAACTCGTGTATGGCTGTCAGTGATCGGATCGAAGACGTCAAAGAGCGCGTCTCCTTTGTTTACCCGTGCACCCAATGGTTTCAGGAATGAGACAACCCCTACGTGTGGTGCATAAGCATATTGCGCGCCTGCAAATGGCGTGGCTTCACAGTACGAGGGGGGCACTTTTGGCCAGTCGCCGCTGATCATTTTTAGGTCACCCAAGTACGCCAGTATGGCTTCTGCGTTAGCCTCGGCCGCGACGTGACCGGTGTCCGCCATTCCGCCCAGTTCTATGGTCGTCGCGATGCAAGCCATCGGAATGGCTGTCTCTGGGAATTGCTTGGCCAATTGGAGCCACGGGGTGGAGCATGCTTCGTCAAAGGAATCGCCGCCGGCCGCTTCTGCCAGCAACGCCGCGCCGGCGCCGAGGCGATTTGCCAGTGGCTCAAGCGAGTCCCATAGCTGTGGCAGGCTGTAAAGCAGAAGAATTGACTCAAAGTCGCAATGCAGATCAAGCACCACATCTGCATCACAGGCGTGAGTCAACAAAAGGCGTTGCAACCCTTCAAGCGGGGAGTTCGCTTGAGGCAGCTCGGTCAGTACTTCGTGCATGGCTGCTCGAATGACCGCCACATTATCGTTGGACTTTCCGCTCAGGCGCCCGCTAACCCGGGCAGCCACCGGTTCCCATAGTGACGGGAAATCCCGATTGAAATTCTTTCCACTGGCAAAGTCGAATCGCCCCTGATGAGTGGCTTGAAACATCTGTGACAACCCGATCGGATTGGCCACCGGAACCAGTTCAATCGTCGCGTTCAGCCGACCTTCTTGCTCCAGCTCGCGTAAGCGCTTTTTCAGCTCGACCGCAACGCGCATGCCTGGCAATTCATCCGCGTGCAGCGATGCCTGGATGTAGGCTTTGCGAGGGCCGCTACCAAAACGAAAAACCGACAGACGTCGTTCGATACCCGGGCTGCCCCAAGGTAGCAAGTGCTCAATGTGTTCCATGCAAATTTCCTGAAGAGGGCAGGCAGGAATCGCTAAAAAACGACTCCTGCTCAGGTGATCAGCCGCCGTAAATGTCGTAGTTGAAGTACTTGTTCTGAATCTTCTGATAAGTACCGTCTGCGCGAACGGCGTCGATGGCGGCGTTCAGTTTTTCAGCAGTTGCCGAATCGCCTTTGCGTACCGCAATACCCGCGCCGTTACCGAAGTATTTGTTATCGGTGAAGTCCGGGCCTACCAATGCGAAACCCTTGCCTGCGTCGGTTTTGATGAAGCCTTCATCGATGTTGACGATGTCGGCGAGGGTGGCGTCCAGGCGTCCGGAGGCTAGGTCAAGGAACGCTTCACCCTGGGAGCCGTAGCGCACGACTTCAATGCCCGCCGCGGCGAATTTGTCACTTGCATAGCGATCGTAGGTAGACGCGCGCTGCACGCCCACCCGCTTGCCTTTGAGGTCAACCAGCGGGTCGTTGACGACAGTGCCGGCCTTCATCGCCAACTTGCCAGGGGTGTGGTAGTACTTTTTGCTGAAATCGACCGATTTAAGACGATCGGGCGTGATCGACATGGAGGAGAGGATCGCGTCGATCTTGCGTACCTTGAGCGATGGAATCAAGCCGTCGAACTGCTGCTCTGTCCATACACATTTGACCGCCATTTTCTCGCATAGCGCATTGCCAATGTCGTAGTCGAAACCAGTGATTGCGCCGTCTGCTGTCTTGGACGCGAAGGGTGGATAGGCCGCTTCGATACCGATGCGCAGTGTCTGTTCGTCTGCCATCGCGAAGGCGCTCATGGCAGTCAGCGCCACGGCGCCTAGAAGTGTGATTATTTTCATTGTGCGACTCCTTATAGCGGGTATCAGGGTAAGTAGAACGGATCGACGAGCAGGTATGGCGCTTGACTTGGAATCGGGAGCCACCCCCGCAGCGATGAAACAATTATTTTCATGAAATGTAAAACAAGAAAATAGTAGCCTCATGCTGCATGGTGAAGAACTGGTCTTGTTTGGCTTGTAACTAATTGAAATAAAACGATTAAAACAATTGTTGTTGCTTGTAAGTCGTTTTTTAATCCAGATCCTAGACCTTGATCAGCCAAAAAAGGCGGCGTATAAGCTTTCGTTTGTGGTCAATCTGATAGAAAAATTTTCAGATTGGCGCTGTCAGGATCGGCTGTGAAGCCATTTATGTTCTCCCCACAAAAAGAGCAAATGCGGATGAGCAAAGTGAGAAAGGGCAGGGTGTTGGTCGCGTTGGCTATCGCTTCTTCAGCGACGTCGGTGCTCGCGGATGGCCATTTACTGGCGGTGGGGGGCATGCTGAGGGCTAGCAACTTGCCCGTGTATCACAAATTCGTGGATCTGGCGGGCGGGTCTGATGCGGCAAAGATTGTGATTTTCCCCACAGCCAGTGGCAGCCTGGGTTCAAGTAAGCGCTTTCAAGCCGAGCTGGTGGCGTTGGGTGTGCCGGCTTCTCACGTCACGATTGCGTCGATCGACAGCAAAAATTACGCACAAACAATGAATGACCCCGAGGCCGTCAGGCCGATCACTGAGGCAAGTGCCGTGTGGTTTGTGGGCGGCGATCAGGCGCGAATTGCCAACGCGTTGTTTAACGCTGATGGGAGTGATTCGCTGGCGATGCAAGCCGTGCGCAAAGTGTATGAGCAGGGCGGAGTCATCGGTGGCACGAGCGCGGGGGCAAGTATTCTCGGCGCACAGATGCCGACGGCTTACGGGGTTGTCATGGACACGTTGGACTTCGGTGTAGCGAAGTCTGCCGGGCAGCGTGGTGCGGCATTGCTCAAAGGTTCTGGCTTGTTCAAGGGCGGGATAATCGATCAACACCTGGATCAGCTCGAAGAGACCAGTACCGGGCGAACCGCGCGCATGGCCAGTTATCTGGTCGACAACCCGCGTAGCAAGGGTTTCGGATTGGATACCAACACCGCCATGTGGGTGAAGCCTGACGGTCAGATCGTGGTCATTGGCGAAGGTTATTTGACGGTGATGGATGCCAGCCATGCGACCAAGCGGTTCGGCGTCTACGGCACTGAACTTCATAACGTGCAGCTCGCGATGCTGGGCAACGGCGATCATTACAACCTTTCGACAAATGCAGTCTTACCGGCTGAAGGCAAGGAGGTCATCAAGCCGGGTGATGAGTATCTGGTAGGTAACCAACTGATTACAGACCTATCGGCAGTGGCGGCGATGCGCCGGGCTGTGCTGTATGGTCTTGCGGACAACACAGCTACCCATCAATCGGGGTTGATGACTAGATACAATCCTGCCAATGGATACCATTACGGGTACCGATTTGATTTCACCAAGGCCGCAGGTTTTGTTGCACACAGCAAGACTTATGACTCATTGACCAACTACACCGCACAGGGCGTGAATCTGGATGTCACGCCAGTTGATGCGAGATTGAGACCTGCGCAAAAAAACGTACCCGCCGACATCCCCGCCAATCAAACATCCGATGCTGTGCGTGCGGTGGTTTTCCGGGGGCTGATGACCTGTAACGAGGCAAATGCCTTTGAGCCGGCCCGTGCCATTACCCGAGGCGAGTTAGCTAACACGTTGCAGATGACGTTGGCCGGTGAGGTGAAGGTAGACAAACGCGTAGGCTTTACAGACCTGTCGGCGGATTCCCCATTGTTTGATCAAGCCCAGATTGTCGTTTCCAACGGCTGGATGAAAAGCGGGCCGGCGTTCGAAGCCAGCAAACCGGTCACCCGGGCAGAATGGAGTGAAGCTGCCAAGGTTTTGGTTGCGCAAGGTCGTATCACAACAGTTGTACCTGACACGAGTAAGGCTTCGACCGTACGCCGTGACGAAGTGGCCGAACTGATCGCCCGGGCTTACGATCTTGGAGGAAAATCTTGAGGTCGGCTGTTCTTCGGCTTTGCAACCCATGCGCGCTGACTAAATGAATTGACTCAGATGCCCCTCGACCAGATTGAGATTTTCGCACTCTCTAACCTGTTTGCCGGTGAGGAAATAAGCTCGGCCGTAGCCAGGTGTGACAACCGAATGTTTCGAGTGATTGCGCGAGAGAAAACCAACGCTGGCTTTTACTCGATCATTGAGTGTTCGCTAGAGGGGCGATGGGCAAATGAAGTGAAGGAACGGTGCTGGACATTCAATCATGCCTCCCTGAGTCAGCGGGGCGTCTTTGTCTGCTGGTGCGAGGACAACCGGACTATGTGTCTGGAAGCTTTCAGTTGTTCGGGCGGATGGCCTTCGGAGTTGTTGCCCGAGCAATTGTGTCTTGCGACCTGCGCTTAAAGTACATTCCAGCTGTAAGCATCCGGGATATCAGGCGCTCAGATCAAAGTGACAAAACCGTTGCGAGTGTACATCTGACTAAACGCGCTCAGGATTAATAAACGCATGCTGATGTGTGTTATGTAATTGCTGGTCGGAGTAGCACGAGGTTTTGGTTCTATTCCAATAGCTGCTTCAGGCCGGGCAATGGTAGTCGTCGCAGAAGCTAAATCATTCTGTGTGTGTCAGCGACCTGAAAATCTTCAAGCACACTCATGAGCGTTCTCAAGAATGTACGTCCGGAGCGAGTGCCCGACTCTTGGCAGTAGGAAGTCTCCGTCAAATCTGACGTACTTCCGACTACACCCCGCAGGCGCGTTGGATAACTGGAACAGCAAGCCTTACAAATTGATGACGAACACCTTGGGCGGGATTTCGCAGGTGCGATCCCAGGCCCTGTGCGCCATAACGTTTGTTTATGTGGGATAGAGCCGATTCCGTTCGTAGAAATCAGAGGAGCAGGAATAGCGGTGCGCGAAGTGGTTGTTCGCCTTGAGGCAAACATCACTCCGGTATCCTGAGCCCCGCTATACTCATGTCAATGCTCGATTTTTCGTGGGCTTACAAGCGAGCGACAGTAGTAAGACTCGATGTTCCGACTCCCAGTATGACCTACGTACTTGAAACACCTTGCAACCCTTGCGTGATTGAGAAATTCCGCGCACCTCTCTAGATTTTAAACCGCAATCCCGGGCCCCTCTGACAGCTGATCGCTGCCATGTCGGAGTTGCAGTTTTTATAACTTCGACACTTAGAGGAGGGGCTTATGACTGCCCTAGAACCGTTCTTCTTAGCCGAATTCCTCGGCACAGCCGCATGGTTGTGGCTGGTTTTTATAAGCATCGTGATGGGGCTCTTGGTCTTTGACCTTGGGGTACTGCATCGTGAGCAGCGAGAAATCGGCGTTCGTGAAAGTTTGCTGCTTTCTGCTGGCTATATCACGGCTGGCCTGCTATTCGGCCTCTGGGTTTGGCAGGTCAAGGGCGGTGAAGCTGGTATGGATTTTTATACCGGCTTTTTGATCGAGAAATCGTTGTCGATGGACAACGTGTTCCTGATGGCGATGATCTTCAGCTTTCTCTCAATTCCGCGAAAGTATCAGCACGAGGTACTATTCTGGGGCATTCTGGGTGTAATCGTCCTACGCGCGATCATGATCGGCCTAGGTGCTGCGCTTATCGCCGAGTTCAGCTGGATTCTCTATGTGTTCGGCATCTTCCTGCTTCTCACCGGGGTGAAGATGTTGTTTAGCAAGGTAGATGCGCATCCGAATCTTAGCGATAACCTTCTGGTGAAGTTCCTGCGCAAACATATGCGAGTGACTGATCGCTTGTATGAGGGGCGCTTCTTCGTCCGCGAGGCCGATGCGAGTGGTAAGTCTGTGCTCTGGGCCACGCCGTTGTTCCTAGCCTTGGTACTGATCGAGTGTGCAGACTTGGTCTTCGCCGTAGACAGTGTGCCGGCGATCTTTGCTATCACCCAAGACCCCTTCATCGTCTACACCTCGAATATCTTCGCCATCCTCGGTCTGCGTGCGTTGTATTTCGCTCTGGCGGCAATGATTCATCGCTTTGCCTACCTCAAGTACGCGTTGGCGCTGGTATTGGTATTTATCGGAGGCAAGATTTTTCTGGTCGGCATCATCGGCAAGATTCCGGCGGTCATTTCTCTGAGCGTGACTCTGGGGCTGCTGCTGGGCGGTGTGCTGCTGTCGCTTTGGAAAACCCGCGACAAAGCCTCTGATAGTTCGCAGGATTGAATCCAAAGGGGGATGGCCGCTAGAGGGCAGCCTACTAGCGAATTGTCTGTCATTGAGAGATGGGGGCAGCAACTCTAAACCGAGGTCAAAATGAATCATCTACGGCTCTGCTCAGCTCATGTGAATAGTGTTTCAATGAGATGAGCAAGCGTGATTTACGAACAAGTTCGCTACTGGAATATAGGTGCATCAGGTTGCTGTATATCAATCCTATGCTCGGTAGGAGGTAAGGGCTGATAGCGAGGCGTGCAAGATCTGAGGATAGTCGTAAGTAGTATTGGTAGTTTGCTCCGAACTAAGTTATGCCATAAGGTATCTCGGTTCCTTTTCACTTTTATAGGAGGAATTTTCGCGCCTGAGGTATTCATACTCGCGTTTGACTAGATTTTTGCCTTGAGGGTCGGTGCTGTTCGAAACGCTAAAGCAGTAGCTTACATTGGCGTCAACCAAGCTCAAGGCTCATCAGTTTCCGGCTTCGTTGGCTGTATCAATATAGTAAGCAATCTGTCCGCAGGGCTGCATGCCGAGGCGCCAATCATCATTCATTCGATAACCGAGACCTAGGTTGCTGATATAATGTGGTGTTGGGAAAGCCGCTTTACTTGTTAGTAATTTGTTTATGGCGTCTAAAGCTTTAAGTACCTTGGTCTCGTGGACTGCATGAGCCCCTCACACAGTTCTCTGGTCATAAAACTGAGCAGTGATCTGCAATTCATACTTTTGCGTCGAGCTTCTTCTAGCCAAACTGTGGTGACTGTGCCTAGCATGCTCCATACTTGATCAGTCACGTCCTGTTGCCATTTCGTAATTCGAGTCTCAGTGTTGGTGACTGGGTGGTATTTCAGACCCGCTTTTTGGTCTGTGTTGATCAACGGTTCGTATCGAGAAGCTACGTTGATAAGATATACGGGATTGTTGCTGTAAGTGAGTGTTTAGAAAGTGCGACCCCATTTAGAATAGACATCAATGTCTTGATTGGCTCTGAATACCACGATGAGCTTTGGTTGCTGAATCAAAACTTAGTGCTGCAATTTTTCTTTCGTGACTGAATTGTCATCGAATGCCTTGGTGCTAACATTGAACTTATCAGCACGGATGGCTGGAATGATTTGTGGCGAGTCGGTTTATTGAGTGATCGCATGAGGTTTGCCTACTGTTTTTAAGGCGTGTAGCGATAGTCGTTCTGAATGTGCGTGGGCGGGGTTTCGTAGTTAAATGGTATTCAAAAAAAAGAAACGTCTGCGCTCTTCGGTATTGTCTTTCTCCTGATAATTCATACCGCTATCGAGCTTAAGCAAGTGCTGGTGCATTGGTTTAAAACAATGCGGTCAGGAAGTTATTTCAAAATTTGAAAAAGCTCATTTTGTTATTCATCTCAAAAAAATAAGTGCATCTGAAACTTTTTGTGCTTGAGAGGTTCATATCTCTGTTTGCATGTGTTGATTGATGCGAGAGGGAGCATGAAAATGGTTTGGGGAGTTAGGTGTAAATAACTGAATTGTCTGGTTGCTTATATTTTTAGTGTCTTTGAGCATGGGGGCGCAATTTTATTAATATTCTTCGTTTTTTAGTTCGGTTTTAGTTTGTTGGGGTTTTGTGTTGTGGGGGGGGGTGGTGGTTCTGATATGCTAGGTGTGGAATAAGGTGGGTTGATGGGTTGTTTGTATGTGTGGTGCAATACTCTCGATGCTTAATGAGATGAAAATCATCTGCTGAATATTGGTAGGCTTATATGAATAGTTTGTCTGAAAGTGATCGGGCTCAAGTTATTGAAGAAGCTACATCCCACTTTTGGTTGCATTTGATGCCTATAGTGTGGATGGCGTTATTTTTTCATTTTGCTATGTTTTTTGTTTTTTTGTTTCTTCAAGTGAAGATAATGGCTGCGATAAATGTGTTGAGCGTTATTGCATATGTTTTATGTTTGTTTTCGGTAAGGCTCAAGCGGTATATGTGGGCGGGGGTTGTAATGAATTTGGAGGTTATAATTCATGCTGCTGTCGCGACTTTTAGCTTGGGCTGGGATAGTAATTTTTATTTTTATTTGTTTTGCATTGTGCCTGTAATGGCGTTCTGCTTCAAAGCATCAAGTTTGAGTCGTTTTTTGTTGAGTTTTGCGATAGTTGTAGTTGCGGTAGGTGGTTATGCTGCAAGGGAAAGCTTCGATCTAAGGCCTGTTATAAGTGCGGACGTCACTCGTACCTTTGGGTTGTTAAACGCTTTTGTCTCCTGTGCTTTGCTGTTGTATGGCTCCGTTCTTTTCGTAAGATTTGTACTTTCAATGCAGCTTAATCACTTTAACCTTGCTAATAGAGATCCTCTGACCAATCTCTACACGAGACGTCGACTTATGAGTGGGTTTGGGAGTTCTTCGAGATATTCATCTCATGTAAAAGCTTCTATGATCTTACTAGATATTGACAACTTTAAAGCTATTAATGATGGCTTTGGGCATGAACATGGTGACAGTATTTTGAAGAAGGTGTCACAGTTGTTGGTTGAAAGTGTTAGATTGACCGATATTGCTGCGCGCTGGGGAGGTGAGGAGTTTTTAATTTTAATGCCGGATACTGAAGTTTGCGAAGCAGAAAAGGTAGCTATTCGTATATTGAACCGTATTAGAGCGGAAGCAGGAACCACGGTGCGTAAGGGGCCGGAGGTCACTGCGACCTTGGCGGTAGGCTACATAGCAGAGCATGAGTCCTTTAGTCAGGCGTTTGATCGTATTGATAAGATGCTTTATGCTGGAAAAATCAGTGGGCGTAATTGTGTGGTTTGTGAGTGATTTTTTTACTCAAAAAAATGTTTCGCAGATAATGGTTAAAAATAAATTTATTTTTTCTTGGTTTGTCTGTATGTTTCCTCTTGCTCGTTTATTTATGGCGCTCATTACCTTTGGTTAGATCTTTAGTTGTAAGTCCTAGTTGCGGGGTTTTAATTTAAATTAATTTGGCAGTATTTTCGGTTTTAAGCCGGAATGTCAGAGTCAGCGTCTCGGAAGGCTGCACGCCAGAGAACTGGTGATATTGAGCAGGTGAGAGGGGGTAAGTTTTTCCATACCCGGCAATTTGAATGTAAAATCAGCCAGATTAGTGATTGGACTCCCTTCTTCTATCCGGTCTTTCCGCCTTCAATCATTGATCGTTTTAGCTCAATCCTGAAAGTGTTTCAGCACGATTGGTGCGGGTGAACTGCTGATGCTTGGAACGACCGCCAGTGCCCATAAGTCTACCTTTGTCTACTCATCGGTAAGGTACAGCGCAATGGATAAGACAATCACCGTCGATCAACTGGCAACCACCGACCTTAGCTCAATCAACGAAATATGGCTCGGCGAAACTCATACCCAACTCTGCCTATGGCGAGGTGAGCATGTATTCACCCACGAGATGATGAGCGAGGGCACCCACGATCAGAATGTTCGGCGCCTGTGCCTGCAATTGGTCGACCCTGACGATCAAGCCGCCGTTGTCAGCGTTGAGTTGGTTGTGCGCGAACAGCTAAAAAGGATGGGGAAGGAGGGCGAGTTTTATCCGGCTGAGGAGGCGGATACTCATCAATAAAAAAGGAGTATCGGCCATTCATGGGGAATCAATCCCAAACCTGTTGTCGCCTGGAACGCGGTTGCTGTCACGTTATGTTCGGTTCACGACGGTGGTGCTACTGAGCCGGGTCGCAAGATCTGATTGACTTACCTCGTTGGCGAGCCGCTGTGCGCGGGCAGGCTGTCGTGAGAACCCGTCTGTAGGTACATGCGATGAGTACGGTGTGAGCGGGATTGCGAGCTTTGACAATCTGACCGAAGCTCTTCGTAAGATTGCTGAGGCGCACCCAGGCTTTAAGCCTCTGTTCTCGCTCGATGATCTGCACCAAGCTCGCTACACCTCGGGACATGTGCGCAATAATTTAGGGATGCACTATGCATCGGAGCAGGACATAGCGTGCCATCCACAGAGTGCTTCGAGAATGGTGAATACCTAGCCTATCCGACTACGAAAGCGGTGTTCGCAATCTGCTATCGCAATTTCATGAACTTGGTTTCAGCCACGTGTTTCGAAGATGTTTGCGCTCACGGTTTGACGCTAGATGAGGAAGCCCTGCAGGAGTGGATCGGTTATAAGGAGAACTCTGTCTCTCTTCCAGATCAGCCCCTTTCGCGCTTCTGGTACTCGTTGAGCAGTCTTGCCAGGCACCCGCAGCTTTTCCAAATGGCTATTTTCAATTCCGACCCCGATCCTGCGAAAAACTTTGCGGTTGCGCGTCACTTTTCAGAAGCGCATGGCTATGAGTTGGCGGGCGTAGGTGCTTCTTACACCGGCCTCATTCGTGCTGAACCGCCTGAGTTGTTCGGCTTGCAGTATCTGAAACAGCTTGTCAGCAAGGTGCTAAGCATAGGCTTAATAGGTAGCTATTCGTTCCGATTCAACCAACATGTAAAGCGCAATCGCGTCTACTGTGATTTGGATAGCCTCCAAGAAATTCAGCACGCCATCACTTCGTAAACTGCCCTGCGGCCTTGATTAGAAGCTTTAGCAGTAAAACGCCATTTTGTGCAAGTTGGGGATGTAGTTTATGGTGTAACCTTCTAATGTCACTCACATCGAGAATTTTCTATGTCGAAACTTGCAGAATTCCGCCAGCTGGAAAAACACCTTGCCGAACAGCTCGAAGCTCTAGAAGCACTCAAAGGTGATGTTGGCCTGAAGAAAGAAATCGAATTCGAAACCAAGCTGCGTGATTTGCTCGCAAAATACGGCTACAGCCTTAAAGACGTGATCAATTTGCTCGATCCACAAGCAGGCCGTCGGGCTCCTGCCGTCGAGTCCAAAGTCCGCAGTCGTAAGCCTCGCCAGCTGAAGGTTTATAAAAATCCTCACACTGGCGAAGTCGTTGAAACCAAGGGTGGTAACCACAAAACGCTTAAGGAATGGAAATCGAAGCACGGCGCCGCGACTGTTGAGTCTTGGCTGAGCAAGTGATTTTCGTGATTACAACAAAAGGGCCCTTCGAGGGCCCTTTTGTATGTCAGGGATGACCAACTGGTTGTGTCGAATAGGGCTATGAGCAGTTCGTTTGCTAACTTTTCTCCTCATCAATTCATCTTGCGCTGATCATGCGTATTCAGAACCCGCGCTGTGGCCTCAACCGTTTTCAAATCAGAAGTCGAGGGTAAGCCCGGCGTACAAAGCGCGCCCATCACCTGGTGAGTGCAAAGATGCTTGGGCTCCATCCGCGTCGTACCAAACGTATTCATAATAGCGGTTGGTGAGGTTTTTCAACTGTAGATCGACGCTTACTGACTCGGTCACTTTGTAGGTCGCGCCGAGGTTCATCAGCACATATCCGCCATACGTCCCTTTGGTATTTTCCCGCTCCAGATAGTAGTTAGTCTGCCCATTCATCCAGGCCGTTAGCTGTAACGCAGGTGTCGCTTCATAGCTGATCCCAGCGTTGTAAAAGTGATGGGGGATATGGTCGATTTCCTGACCTTTGCTGTTGGGCAAAGTGGCGCTTGGCTGGAGTATTTTCGAATACTGCCAAGAGTAGGCCATCCATATTTCAGTGCGTTCGTTAGGGTGTAGGTTCATCTGCAAGTCATAACCCCACCGTCGCGTTTCTCCGACGTTGTCCGACTCGCCGCTCGGGTCGTTGAGGCGGCGACTGACTTCACCCGAGGCTTCTTGCCGCCAGTAGGCAACGCGACCATCAATCCAGTCCGCCGGGGTGAACTTGATACCGGTTTCCCAGCCTTCATTGATTGAAGGTGCCAGATCGGTATCTCTGGGCGGGATTTTGTAGGCTGCCGCGCCGGTGCCAACTTGGAAGGTACGGCCCCAGTTGGCATACAAACTGGCCACGTCCCAAGGCGAATAGACCACGCTAAGCTTAGGTTGTTTGATCAGACCATAATCGTTGATATCGTAATCCAGGCCGGTAATTTCGTTGGTGAAATCCCCCTGGATTTTATCGACCCGATACGCCGGTACGATCTTCAGCGACTCGAAAGGTTTGATCTCAGCCTGGACGTAGGCGCCGTAGGTGTCGAAGTCGAACTGCTGATCTCGGGTAGTTGCCAAACGAGCACGGTCTTTGGTGCGATAGCGCTCACTCTTGTTTTGCTGCTGCTGTACGTCTGCACCACCTTCCAAGGCGAAGTCATACAGCCAGCTGACCTCCGGTCGCCATGTCAGAGATGTGAGGGCGCCATATTGAGTTTCATAGGCATCACGCTCCTGTTGGGAGTTAGTGCGCCAATATTGCGTCCAGCGTCGATCATCGAAGGTGTTGACGTAGGTCTTCGCCGACCATGCGAGGTTCTCAGCCAAGTCTGTATCGAAATGCAGGCTGACCTGATTCATGCGCCGAGTACCCTTGTCGGTGGCGTTGAAACTGTTGGTCATAGTCGTATGATGACGGGCATCATCTTCTGTCAAATAGCCTGGCTCCTGAGCCTCAGCTTCGTAGTGACGGGCCATCAGGCCGATTCGGTAGCTGTCGTCATCCGGTGTGTAAAACCACTTACCAGAAATCGAAAATCTGTCTGCTTGGGAATGATCCCTGTAGCCATCGGATTTTTGATAGGCAAAGAAGTAGTTCTGAGTCCAGTTGCTGCTTTCGATGCCCTTGGCAAGTTGGGTTTCCTGAGTGTTGAAGCTGCCGTAACGAATCCGCGCCTTGTTGTAGTCCCCACCGGTGCGGGTCAGCATGTTGACGTTACCGGCGATGTTATTCAGACCATAGCGCGCATCACTGGTGCCACGGACAACCTCGATGCTGTCCAGCTCCATGGGGAAAATCATGTCCATGAACGGCATGTTGCCGTCGTTGCTGTTGCTCGGAATCCCGTCAATCAACAGTTTTACGGCGTTCACTTCGCCCTCGCCGTTAAAGCCACGGAAGGAGATTTTCCCTGAGGTCGTGCCCTGGTTGAACTCCGTGAGCATCACCCCCGGAGCTCGGCTGAACAACTCCCAGCTGTAATTGACCGGCATCTTTTCCAAGATGTCTCCCCCGAGGATGTCCACCGAGCTGAGCACGCTGCTGGTGCTCAAGGGGCCGCTGGCTGTGCCCTGAACGTTCACGGTGCCCAGAGTCAGGGTCGAGTCTTCGACTTTACCGACGTCGGCCAGAGCCGAGCACGAAGGGTTCATTGCGAATAGGCCAACCGACATCAACGGCCATATGGAACGGGACACAGACAGACGCTTTGCATGACGCAAAGTAAGTGAAGCAGGCATAGCACGCACTTCCTGATGATCAAGAAACTTCAAGGGCGTTTAGCGTCCATCGAGGCCGCTAAAGATTTAAAGAGATAGCACCGGACAATGTTGCGGCGTTGTGATCAGGCGAAGGGAGAGGCGCGTGGACTTAGGCTTGGCCACCGAATCCTGGGATGGAGCTTCGGCAGTTCAGGATTTTCGAGGGACGTGTCGGATGTGTATAGCGGTAAAAAGTGTCGGTAGTAGTTGGAGGGGAGCGCTGCCATTCCAGCATGGCCACAGCAGCAATCACCGTGCTGCATAACCGTTTTTGACGGCGTTTGCTGGACAGTGTCGAATGTTTTCTTGAACCCTGGGGGTAAAGCTTGAGAACTACCTCCCGAGCAGAATCCACCCCAAAGCATCAGCTGAACATCCGGCGTTTGCATCGCGCGGCTCAACGGCATGGCAAACATGTTCAGCAACACGGCCAGGCAGGCGATCCAAGGGCTTATGCGTTTCAACGAGGACATGTTCAAGGTCAGCGTAGAGGGGCGGTTATTTAGCCGGAATTAACGAGCAATGTAAAAGTTTCATGCGTGCGCTATTTCGCCACAGGTAGCGTCATTTTTTCCTGAAATAGGTGTTGGGCTGGCATGTATGAATAGGCGAGGAGGGCGACGATTTAGATGGTCGACCCAGTAGGACAGACTTCAGTGGCTCAAAAGGCCGACAACAGAAGTTTAATCGACAACTCATTCTAGAAAGCACTGCCGTCTTGACGATAGTTTCGAATGATTTGCCGCAAGGGTGAAAATTCTTTACTACCTCGCGGATAGCCACAAGGCACGGGTCGTCTCGGGCATCGCCCAGTAGGAACCGACAATCCTCATACGGGGTGACATCAATGCTGCAGCCCGTCAGTCGCTGGAAGGCTTAGTTGGCGTAGATAAGAACGTTCTCATACCATCCTGCTCTGCCACAACGATGCCATGCTTGGATGTCTCGATCATCAGTTTCAGCAATTCTGCATTGATCATGTTCAGAGTCCCTGTGACTTTCACGGAATTCTATACCAACCTTTCTTTCACGGAAGTCTATACCAACCTTTCCGATCTGACTTTTAGGGGTGATTTGCGTCGGCAACGCTCCGAGCAGTAGCGGACTTCCAGCCAGCAGCGTGCCCACTTTTTCCTCCATGTGAATGGAAGGCCGCAGGTCACGCACGTTTTTACCGGTAGCTCACTCTTTTTCAAAATGACTCACCATTGTCTATAGAGCGAGCAACATCTGATGGTACAGCCCAAAGGTACGTCGGTTCTTTTCACTTTTATAGATAGCTCAGACCATATCTTTGCTGGAGGTGGAGCAGTTCTTCCGGAGTGGGCTTTTCGGGAGCCAGCCGACGTATCAATTCACCGGCCTCCCTGAAAAAACCTTCTGCTCCTCCTGGGGTAAAGGTGGTGAGAAATCGACAGTCGCTGTCACCTTCGTTCTTAAAATACTGCTGTACGCCGCGCGGAGCAACGACGTAGCTACCTGGCCCGGCTAAGTGAAAATCCTCGCCAATCTGCATGGTTAACTGTCCTTCGAGGATATAGTTATTTTCATCCTCACCCTCGTGTATATGTCGCGGCACTTCACCTCCGGGTGGGAGTACGGTCTCCATAAGCGAATAGACTCCTCCCGTGTCGGTAGCAAACACCTTGATGTTCATGCGGGCGCCTGTAGGGTGCAAAACATGATGCCCCTCATCAGAGCTGATCATGCGGGCTTTAATCGAATTACTACTCATAACTTCCTCCAGTGATTTCCGGGCAGATGGGGGGATAGCCATCTCACGCTTGTGGAGGATTTTATTGTGATAAGCCGTGGTAGGATTTGTATATCTGGTCAATTAATCTGCAAAAGACGTCAAAATGGCAAAGCATCTACACCCACCCTCCGGCGCGTCAGGAAAAATCGTAACTGCGATTAGCTTTACGGCCTTAAGTGAGGGACTCTCGGGATCAAAGACTCATCTTCATGAGCAGGGGCAACTGGTGTTGTCTATGCAGGGGGTTGTCGCGTGCGATGTGGCCGATAACCATTGGATAGTGCCACCACATTGCGCTCTCTGGATTCCCGCCGGCGTCCCGCATCAGAGTCGCGCCTCTTCGAATGCCCACGGCTATTTCCTTTTCATCACACCCACATCATCCAATCTTCCAGACGAGTGCTGTACGTTCAGTATTAATGCCATGTTGCGCGAAATGATTATTGAGCTAAGCGAGGGTCGCAGCGACCGCACGACTCTCAGTAAAGATCTCATCACCCATTTACTGCTTGAAGAATTGAGCGCTATGCCAAGGGTGAGCACACATTTTCCAATACCCGCTGATTCGAGGTTACAACGGGTAGCTGAAGCACTAATCCAGGCTCCTGATAGCAGAAGAACGCTAGAGCAATGGGCAAGTTTTGGCGGGATGAGCGAACGAACATTTTCACGACAGCTGTTCAAGGACACCGGGATGTCGTTCGGTAAATGGCGTCGACAGCTTCATCTGATGGTCGCGCTGAAGTTGTTGGCTGAGGGGAAGAGCGTCCAGCAAGTAGCAGGAGACCTAGGGTATGAGGCCGTAACGAGCTTCATCAGGATGTTCAAGCTGGCGCTCGGCACCACTCCCGCAAAATATGTTTCATTGCCTAGCGTGGGATACCAAAGAAAATAGCCTGAAGGCGACTGCTCTAGGGAGCTGAACTGGCAGTGTTTGAGTTAGGAATAACTTGTCCCGTGTGCCTGCCTCTGCAGGTTTGATAAAAGCGCGTCGCTCAGATCGAGCAGTGCCTCGCGCAGTCGCCGATCCTCACGAGCATCTCCCGAATCCGGTTCGAATGTTTGCGCATGTCGAAGCAAAGCCTCGGCGTCGTTTGTGTTGAGATCAAAGGTGATCATGTCGATCCTCGACGAAGGGGAGCACTAACAGGCGAACCCATGACTGAGCCTATCGAGTTCTGCTTTCACGACTTCATATCCCATCTGACTGTGAGCCAGTTGCAACCGCGAGCAATCACCGGTTTCTACTGAAGGCTGGCTCAGCCAATGATCGGCTTTCTTTTTGTTGCCAAAGACAAGCTCGGCTTGGTGTTGGATCTGCTCGACGTTGTTCACTTTTACTCCTGGCACTCTATTGCGACTGGTTCATCTCATTTGGCTGTAGAGGCGGAAGCAGGGGTCTTGGCGCAATATTCACGGAACGCCTTGATGCCGCGCGTGATGATCAATATTGGCTTAACCATGTAGCGATAGCTGACGAACAAATTCAGCGCGATCCAGGCTAGCTGGTAGGACGAACCGTGAAAGCTTCGGTGGTTGGCGCTGTTTGTCCAGAAACCGTAGGCAACAAAAATAGTAAAGATGGCGACCGCTAACGGAAAGATGCCGAGCCTCCCTAGGGAGACGCCAATGAAGGGAATATTAACCACCGAGCGAACAGGCTCTCCTGCCACTTGCATTGCCCAGATTCTGTAGACCTTGTCCTTACCCAGCTGTGCTGTCACTCGAACTCGATCACCCGCCTTCACATGCGCATCCAGCACATCCGGGATTTCCAGAGTTTCGAGCTTCTTGCCGTCAATTTTCCAGTAGTGGTAGCTGATCATGTCGTCTCCAAAGCCACGTGATTTTTCGTCGAGCCGCCCATCTACGATCTGCATTTCCTTCATTTTGATCCCTGTCCTTGCATTTGAGTGATGGCAAAAGGATATTTCTGCCAAATACTAAGGAATACTTAGTATCTCATCAGCACGAATCTAAGAATATCTTAGCCTTTCGGCGATGAGAAATGACGACGTTCAGCAAGCGCTTGAAAGAGGCGCGCAAGGTAAGAGGGATATCCCAAGAGCGCTTGGGAATAGATGCCGGGATTGAGCCAGCGTCGGCGTCGGCAAGGATGAATCAGTACGAGAAGGGGGTTCATCAGCCAAGTGAAAGCATCGTGAAGCAGATTGCTGCTGTCCTGAATTTGCCGGTGCCGTATTTCTACTGCGAAGACGATGAGACGGCGCATCTGCTGCAGTGCTTTCATTTGTTGAAAGCAAAGGATCGCAAGGATGTCGTTCATCTGGTTGAGAGCCTCGCTTTCAAACACTGATGTCGGGATCGGATAGAGGTTCTGTTTCGCTTTGCGCGACGCTGTGAGCAAGCAGAACGCCTTGCTTTCAGTCTACCATCTTCGGCACTTATGCTGCCGCCGGCTTGGTTTATGATCTGCGCCTATCCTTTGACTGGACTAACACCGTTGAATCGAAAAAAGGCGGTGTCACTGGCTGAACGTGAGGGGCTGAAATCTGTGATTGATAACGCGCGAAAGCATGCCGAAGCGGGTTATCCAGACTTTACGGAGACTGATCCTGCTGCGTTTGACGCGGATTTTGTTATCAATAAAGAGCGAGAGGGGATGAGTGTCGCTCAGGCGCTTGAAGCTTTGGTCGCATACAAGCGCAGCCCCAAATCTTGAGCCTTACTTGCTGCTAACTTTAGGTGAAGGTGTCTTGGTCGCTGCCAGACACTTAATTGCTTCACTAGTAATGCAACTTTATAACTATTCAAGCAGTATGACCGTTGCGTATCTCGACCGTTGCCACAGACACCGGCACACTTGGTCTTTTGCATTCGGCAGCGAACTATGATCACCTGCTAATGATGGGCAAGATTGTACTCCTGCTCGCCACATGCCACGCGCCCCTTGTATCGCCGAGCCCAAAAAGAATACAAAATGCCTATAAGACCTGCAGTATTTGCCATAGTTGGGGGGGGGCAGTTTCTCATGTACTGGGCTTGTTCAGGGGGCTGCTACAACCTATCCCAAAAGCCTTTTTTTACAATCAACGAGCACTCTCGATTGGCCGGCCCGCCATGAATGTACGCTCGGGACAATCCTTGGTTGAAGGTTTCACAGCCTATCTCAATCTGCACGCAGCCACTGCACGAGTTGCCGACATCCGTGCATATGGGGTCGAACGCGCAGTTGAAGGAGAACATGCTGGCATCATCAAACCAAGGCAGAAGATAGTGCTGGAATAACGTCAGCAACCCGCCGGCGGTATAATTCTGAACGGACGATACATACAGGATGACCGACAAATCCATGGGTATCAGGTACTCCTGAATGCTCTTTGAGTCGTAGCCCGTATGGCGGCGCGCGGTGAGCATGAGCGCATGGCTGATCGAATGCAGCAGGTTGAAAGGGGCACCTTCTTCGGGATTGCGCGCCGGGATTTCCCTCGCTGCTCTGCCAGGATGCATAGCCAGGACGTGGTAGTGGCTCAGCAGGTACGCATGACTGCGGGCTTTGTCATTGAGTACCTCTTCATTAGGCGATTCGAGATATGCCGAATCGATACACCATCGAAGCACCCTGCGAGGATCCAGTCGGATCCATAAAGCCTCTGTTTTCGCCGACATTGCGTAGATGGACGTTTTGCCTTTCATGCCCTCGTCGACGCGATCAGCAAAGGCGTTGAGCATTACAGGCGGAGCGTCAGGGTTGGTCGAAGGGGCGCTTCTTTCCCGTGTGTACCCCAAAGTGGCCAAGACAACTCGAAGGTCAGGGATGTGCGTGATCGAATCGACCCCATAGCGCTCCTGCACACTCTTCCACTGACCGGTAAGTACGTCCTTTTGCGCGATATCTGAGGTTTCTTCGATCTCCTGCTCGATCGTTCTGCCTTGGACATCGTGGGGCAAGAAAACGGCTTCGAGCGTGCGCCGATTGCTGACCAGTTCGATCAGGGTGCTGAGTTCTGGAATCAAATCGCGTACGGCACTAAAACAGCCGGTTGACGTCGCGAGCTTTGCCTCGATGGTGGCTACCTCTTTTCGCGTGGAGTCAAGCATCTGGGCCAAATCTTCGTCATCCTCGGCCAATCCCTCATATTTCGAGATGCTGAGCCTTTTTCTCTCCAACTGCATGCGCAGGGCGGCCTGTTCATTTGCATCGCCAATATTTGCCGAGAGCAACATGGAAAGTTTTTGCTCCAGCTCACGGCCAGACATCTTTTTCAGCAAGGCGAGCGCTACACCTTCGGCAACGTCTTGGGCCATGCCCTCGGCGCTTTCGTTTGAGCCTTGCAAGCACTGCAAGAGGCTGGCAATGAGCTTACCTCTGTCTTCGCTCAGCGCGATGTACTGGGTACTCTGGGCGTAGAATGACTCACCGCTAGTGAGTGGAGTTCCACGCTTTTGGATTTCGGCACCAAACAAAGCACTGCACGCGGGGCACTCGTCCTGATATGAACCCGACAGCTTATCGCCGGTTTCCACATCAAAAAACGATGAGTGGAAGAACGAACCGGAATCTCTGTAGCCGATGCTGGTGGATCGACGAGCGGGGTGCGGGATGTGGACGGGGCTTGCGTAACCGCACCGATGTACCGAAACGTAGGGAAGCTGGATCATTTCTCCTGAGCAACTTCTGCGCTTGCAAGGAATGAAGCTCCTGCCATTGTGCTCTCTGATCCGGGACTGCATTTTGGAAAGCGTCCGGTCATCTGGTTCGCGGGCGTCGTAAAAATCAAGCACTTTGCAACGCCTGCAGGTGAGAATCAGTGGTGCAGGGGAGACAAAAATTTCAGATGGGGATTGGATTTCCAGACGCTTCTTTTCTGCGGCGGTCAAAAAGGTTGGGTCGACCTCGCCACCGGCGCTTTCCCAGTCATGTACAAATGTCAGGACAGCTTCGCGCAACTGTTGCTTATCAACCCCTTCCAGCGCTGACCCACTATTGTTGAGAATACCCATAACGCGACCGTACGCTTGGTTGCGAAGGCGCATATAGGCTCCAGGGAGGAAGGCTTCTCTGAAAAGGCGGCTGCGACTCACATATTCCTTGTCCATTTTTCCTTCCTCACCTGGCTATTGCCATGAATACTTGATCAGCAGCGCTGTTGACTGGCTTGATCACAATCTGGTTTTCGATGTCGCGAAACGAGCGGAATGGGGCATACCCGAAGATGTCACCCAGTGCTTCGCTCAAAGTCTGTTCGTTCTTGCTTCCCGGCCATCGCTCTAATTCAAAAAACGCGTTGTCGACACGGGTCATCAATGCGGTGTCAAAGCCGGCGATCACTCGCGAGTCGAACTTATTGCTCAGCACTGCCGGGATGCGCAGCGCATTGATCACGACAGTTTTGATTTCTGCTGCGGCGGCCTTTCCCATGTCGCTTCGCAGTAGCGTGACGAGGTCGGTCACTCTGTGGCTCAGGTCGCCTCCCCATCTTTGCTGTGGGGCCCAATTGAGCAGTATTGCCGACATGACCCCGGGCAGCGTGCGGTCGATGATGTTGGGAGCGAATCTGTTGATCGGCACCGAGTCAACCAGACGATCAAGGAACGTGTGGTAGTCTCCAAAATTCATGAAAACACCAGACTCAAATAGCTGATGCGATGAGAGCACGCACAGCACGATGCCCGGATGAACGCGCCCGCTTCGAGCGGAGGCCTGGATGTATTCCGCCGTCGATTTCGGCCAACCTGCAACGATCATGAAGTTTAATTCCGCGATGTCGACACCATGGGACACAACGCTGGTGGCAATGATGTGTCGGCAGGTGTCATCAGCATCCTTGGTTTCGACATGGCGAATTGCGTCGAGGATCATGTCCAGGCGTGTCTCGCCATCCAGCAACCGAGCTTTACGCTCCACATTGGTCTTGCTATTGACCTCTTCCATGTAGCGCATGATTTCGTTGATGCTGCGTTTGCTGTTGGCATACACCAGGTCGGTGTTCAGGTTCTTCTCGATGTAGCGAAGAGCATCCTGACTCTGGCCATTGGTTATGCCGATAGCTTTGAGCAGTTGTGCGTCACCATTTGCAAGCTTGCCTCGCCAATCATCTACCTGATCCAGGAAGCGAGAACTGGCTTCCGCCACCGCTTTCATGGCGACACGACCACGACCGATAGGGAGAATTCCCGCAAACCAGCGACGAATCAGTTGTGAGCCTGTCTCGTCATCTTTCGCTTTACGGGCATAGAACGACTCTCCCTGGTTGACGCCTGGGGCAGGGAAACGAACGGCGTTGCGCAGGTACAGATGATGGATATGGTCTTCGAAATCCTTGATGGTGGCTGTTGCCGAGAGCACTTTGGGCGCCCGACCGCCATGACTGATCTGCAGGGTGCTGAGCAATGTCTCGTAATGAGCATCAAAGTTGCCCAGAGACTCGCGAAGCAAGTGCAGCTCATCCTGAACCAGCAGTGAGAAACCTGGGTCTTTCATGGGGGAGGTGGGCACCACTCTGACAACGCTAGTGCGGGTATTGTTGCCGCAGTCGAGGGCCTCCCATTTCTCGCTTCGTTGCTCAATACGACGATGTTCGCATTTTGATCTCTGAGAGAAGCCGTGTTCAGGGCAGAAGTAACGCGCCCCACCAAAGAAGTTCACAAAACGATGGTTGTGGCCTATGACGGCGAGTTTGTCCACCGTGCCTACCAGTACAGAAGGCAGATACCGGTAGCATTCTTCATCCGAGACATAGATACCAATCTCCCCCTGAATACCCTGTCCATGCTCTCCTATATCGGCTTCGCTGTTTGACCAGCATTCAGCGTTTTTACAGACATGCTTGATGCGTGCGCGAGCCATATCGGTCGCAATACTGATGGAACCTGCCGTGCCGCAATAAGGGCAATCAGAGATGAACTGGTAGGACTGAAGGCGTTCGTTGCTGAAAGATGGCAAGAAGCCTTTCTGCAAATCTTCGCCATAGGTGCTGCTAACTCGGTTTGGCGTACCTTCACCGGTGTAATAGCCAATTGTGAATGGCCATCCGCCAAGACGCTCACGATGACGCAGTATGTTGGTCTGGGCGAGCACGAAGGAAAGCCGTTGGAATTGCTGAACGGACAACATCCGCAATGGAAATCTGAGCCAGGCAGTCGTGCCGTAATCGCGTCCATTAAGCCGGCCATAAAGCAACGCCATGCTGATAATGCCGAGGTATGCCTCAGTTTTACCGCCGCCCGTGGCGAACCAGAGTACGTCTGCTGTTTCCATGCTGCCTCGGAGTTCAGCCGAGGTGGCATGCCGCTCGTAGATCGATCGTATCTGCGAGAGAATAAAGCCGAGCTGGAATAGGTGCCATCCGGTAAAACTTTTTCCCTGAATCTTGATGGCGGCGCCCATTGCTTCGTTCATCCACTGGAAGCATTGACGCAGGTCGTCATGTTTGCGCAGAAGCTCTACACCGTCGCGGATCCGGGTAGTTTCCTCCTGAAAGGCATTGCGGTCAGCAATAGCAATATCCTTATCCGCCATCAGCCCTGCTGATTCCAATGTACTTATACGAATTGCCCACTCATCGAGGTAGCGCTCTTGTGTTTTCAGGAAGCTGTCGCAAATCAGGATTGGATCGCGTGCGAGCATTTCATAGCTCGGAGCTGAGTCCATTCCCACTTCGGCAGGCAATGGAGCATCAACCCGGGGCTGAGCGTAGGAGGGCATCCCATCCGTCATGAACACCTTTTTTTCTACCTCAACGACCGCGCAGCTAATGCCGTAGCCAGGAAGGCCGTCATTGTCGCGGTAGCGGTATTCTTCCGGCTGCAGGCGATGGGGCACCTTATAGTTCTCGCCGGCAACAAGTTTGGTAACCAGACGGGCATCCAACAAGTATGGGGAGTCGACGCCAAAGATTCGGGCATGATCGGTGGTCGTCTGGTTTTCCAGAAATACTTCTAGCAGGAAGCTGCCTTGGGCGCTCGTACCGAATGCTGATGGGGTAGGGCGAAGGCGTGCACGCAGGTTTATAGCATAGTTGAGGAGCGTATTTTGGTCGCTGACGATCTGCTCATGAACGGTGCGGTTCAGGCTCGTCTGATCGACCAGAGCTGTGTCGCTCCAGTTGTAACCGAATTTCGCGTTGCCATTCGCATTCGTGTGACAGCGCCGCATGACCCTAGGGTCGCTAATCCATCGTTGTTGTTCTGCCTTCAGCACAGCTTCGATCGCAGCTTTCCCTGAGACCCACTCGTTGGGCTTATGGGGGGCAAGATCAAGCATGATTGATGAGAAACACACTGTGTAGCGCTTGAATGCTAAGGGCAGGGTTTGGCCCCTTTTCGGCGAGCCGGCATCAAGCACCAGATTTTCTTTCACGGTGGGTAAATCAGGAATGTAGCGATGCACGACATCGAATTGACCACTTAGCTCACATTTGATGCAACCTTCCTCATCGGGAGAGACCAAGAGCACGATGCCGATCGAGTTAGGGGGTTGTGGGCCTGTGTAGGCGGCATCGGGCGCTGCGCCCAGGCAGCCAACCAGGCTGGTGCGGTTGGGTTCGATACAGTCATACAGTTTGCCGTCTTCTGGCAATACATCTGCGTCCTTGTCACTAAGTCGCAGGCGCATCTCGTCAAGAAATGCAGCCGTCAGGCCCATTTCCTCTCGGTAGTTGAGAGCCATCGTTCGTCCTTAAGATTGTGTGGTTTCCAGATGTTTGCCGGCGTGATGGATGACGAGTAACTTGTCATCTGCGTCCCAATCGAAGTGAATACGCAATGTGCGCGACGGATCGCGGGCGTTCCCAAGGCAGAAGTGTCTGTTCATGTTCGCGGGCTTACCCTTGTACTTGCGGTTGTCTGCGTACATACCCAGCGTCACTGGGGACATTTTGGGTTCGAAATCGATGCTCTCCAGCTTAAAATGCTCAAGCACATCATGAAGTCGACCCGTTTTCTCACTGTAGTGGTCGTAGAGCTTTGTGGCCATCAGTGACAGGCAAGCCCGGAATTTCCCATGATCACGGTAAACCGAGTCGCGCAGGGACTTGAGAGCCGGGTTGGTCATGTGAATACGCCCAGGATGTGTGTCCGCAACCCCATTTGCTATGTCGATCAAGCCTTCCTCTTTCGGCGAGACTACCTGCTTAGGGGTCATCCGGATCGAGTTCACTACCGATATTTCGATCATGTCGTCGAAGGCCCAACCGTCTAGCGTCAACTGCCCGATCTCGACGGTGGTAGCACCTGCTGCTCTTTCCAGAATGGCTTTGCGAAGCTGATTGCCAATCTGCTGATGAGCGATTCGTACCTGCTCGATGGCATTGGCTACATAGAGTGCCGCTCTCTCGGGATTTTTGGAACCGGAAAGGCGGGCAAACACGGTGACCGCCGCTCGGTCACGGGGGCCATATACTTTGTGACGATACCAGTTGCCCACCGTTGCATCGCACACTCTCACCTTTTCCTTGCGCAACTGGGTTTGCACCTGGGCGACTGTCAGTTGTGCGGAGACTGCATCGACCATCGTCCTCCAACGGTTGGCGGCTCTTAGGAACTGCTGCATGCCCTCTGACAGAGCCACCATCTCGAAAAGTTTTTCTTGAGTCGCGATACGCTCATCTGTGTGTCGGAGCAGGATGATCTGATCACCTGCTGTCAACTCATCGGCAAGCGTCGGATGAATTTCTTCCTCTCGCAGCACGAGCACCGGACGGGTCTTGCTCCAAGGCAATTCTGACTTCGCCTCTTCAAGGGAGATCCAGACAAGATCCTGAACTAAGGCCTCTCCGCTTTGCACAGAGGCCATAGGTTCTGCGGGCTGCACCATCAACAGATCCAGCCAATTATTGAACTCCGCTGCCAACGGGATAGAGACAGCACGTTCTTTCGCCGGATACAGACTGCAATCAGGATGGGTGAACGTTTCCAGGGTCAAGGACGGCAGCAGTGTATCGACATCGTCGCATCGACGATCCTTCCAGCCGAGCTGCCAGTGAGTCAGCTTGTCGCCATCGACACGACTTTGAACACCATGCTTAGACCACCATAAATGGAGCATGCGCTCTACGAAGGGCTTTTCGTATTCGTAGGCTGGAATAGTAAGACGGCGACATGGCGTTGCTAACCAGTGCTGCCGATTAGGCCAAAGCATTCCCACAATGACGACTTCGTCGACTACCCCAGAGAACTGTCGATAGGCTTTCACGCCATCCATTGCAGTGATTTGAATGGTCTCGTTCCAACCTTCGTTTAGCTCATTGTCGAACCAGTGCTCCAGGGCTGCTACTTCATAGGGGCTGCCACACAGTACCAACGTATCAGTTTTGTTCGTGCATGAGTCCTTAAGGTGTTTGAGCAGCCATCCCGCTTTGCCAGTTATGGATTGCATGAGTAATTGATGCCAGTCCCTCAACTGCTGGATCAAATTACGCGAAGCCACATCTGACTCACCGAACAAACAGCTTCCTTTGTCGGCAATTTGCAACCATCGCTCAAGGCAACGAATAGGGAAAAGACCCGGGCGTGTCGCTGCCTGTAATGTCGTCTCCAAATAGGGAAGGGGGAGAGACAATTCGTTGAGGCTGCGAAAGACCTTGCCAATGATTGCCAAGCGTTCCCTCAGCACGAAATCTCTTCGATCCAGTTCGCGTCGTAAACCGAAGAAGCGGTCAGCGATCAGTCCCAGCTCAAGATTGGCCCTGCGATCCTGGATTACCGTTAGCTTGAACGGAGAGTCGGATCCTTCAGGTGAAGTCAGTGCAACTATATCGCCGAGTCGCATCACCCATAAATGGCTCCGAGTTCCGTTTGAGCGGATCCTGTCCAGAGATTCGCTATCACCCAGCGAGAGCAACGTGATTCTAGGCACCTCAGGAAAGCTCTCTGACAGCGCGCTGTCCACGGCAGCGAAGTTTTCATTTCCTCCAAGCGTACCATCTATGACCAGAACGAAAGGCTTGCTTGCCCTGCTGATCGCTTCAACCAGCTCCATCACGTCCGAGGAGCCATCCACAACAAGCGTTTGGGAGGCGGACGTTTTGTTGCGTTTGAGGTCAGATGCTCGCAGCACACGAGCACGCAAGGCCTTCACACGCGAAAGATCATGGAAGCCATTACGTGGGCGGGAGATGAATACGATATCCGGACACTGCTCCATTTTGCTCGGGTTTAGCCATGGCGAACGTATCCCGCCCTGCAGTGAGTCCAGCCGGATTCGTTGCAGATATACCATCATTCGAGTAATGCCTTCCCCCCCCATCAAAGGCAGTGCAATCGCCACTGACTGACCGTACTTCAGGGCCCGTCCCGCCACCGCAAAACTCGCGCATTCGGCTGCATCCGGAGCGGTCAAGTTGATCGATGACCACGCTGCTGAGTTGGGGTGAAGCAGTTCGCTAGCGGGAACTGCACCCCACGCATCTTGCATCACGCGCATCCAGCTTAACTGGCTTGTTGTTTGCTGGGACATGATCAGGCCTTGGTCTCTTGGGACGCCTTACTGAGCAGGGCAGCTTTAATACTTTCAGAAACGCGATACGAGCTTTTCTTCCCTGCTCTGCAAGGAACGATCAAGCGTAGGCGGGTCAGCCAACGAAGCGCCTGCTGTGGGTCGACATCCCCAAAATCATCCATGAGTTGCAGCTCAATATCTTCTTCATCAAAGCGCTCCTGCTCGCAGAGCGCACTCAGTACTTGGCGCCCCCAACTCACAGCGGTCAACCCAGTCTTGCCGAGAAACTCTTCCATGCTCTTAGGCTTGGCTTGAAGCACTGAAGTGTAGGCCGCACCGAAGCCGCTCACCTTGACCACTTCAGATTTCTTATTCTTGGCGGCCAGTAGCCTGTCCAAGGAGAAATACCACCCCTGGCTATAGCTTTCCAAGGTGTTGGTCGATGTTGAGGTGTTTTCCAGGTTGAGCCTGTTCAGCAGGTGAGCAAGTGCGGTCTTTTTCCAGACATCCAAGGCGATGAAGGGCTGCATGGTTTCTCGACCTTGGGTGAGCTGTGGGTTCGACTCCCACTGCCAAAGGGCACGCGGCGACATGAGGAAAATGACCCGAACACGGTTGCGTTTGGCGTTAGTGTTGAGTCGTGCTTCATGCGCAACGTCGAGTAGATCCAACGTCGTACTTATCGGTTGCTCCCCTGTGATCTCAACGAAGAACATGATGTTCTTGCGAAGCGACTGGACTCCAATGACGCTGTCGACCAGCAGTTTCTTGAACTCACTGGCGGAGCCAAGATCGGTGTCTCTTTTGTGAGCTGGGACGTAACGGCCCGAGTACTGGTTGGTGGTCAGGGCAGGCTCTTCTTCCCCAATCGCCAGGAGAGACTCAAGCATCCATTGAGGATCCAGCCCCAAGGCCTCAGACCCTGTGATGATGCCTACGGAGTAGTTCGATGAGCGTGCCTCAATGGCGCCGAACGTAGGCTTTTCACGCACCTCTTCGCTGATAAGCAATTTCTCGTCTCGCAACGTGAGCGGGGAAGGGCGCGGAGCGTTAACCGGGTAGGCGTGTGCGGACAACGGGTCGTTCTCATTGATCGCATCTACCGCAGCCAACAGTTTGTCTTCAATGTTTTGCTGGCCACCAACCAAGTTCATGATGTTGGCGTTGCGCAGAGCGTATTCCTTGCCTCCTTCGGTGCGTCGCATGTACTGAAGTACGCCGAGGCCGCACAGCTCATCGAGGAACGCTTCAAACTGCGCATCGGTCATCGGCTCGAAGATATGCGGAGCCCATTCCTGGACAATGAGTTTCGCGCGGCTTGGAGAAAAGCTACTGGTGCTTTGCGAGATCAGGCTGTAGGCAATCAGCTTGTAACGCAGGTCGAGGTTCAGCGTGATGTCAAAGCGGTCGCAAATGAGCTGACGAATGTTCGGATCCTTTCGAATCTGTTCAATGTCGTCGGCTGTGATGGTGACCGAGCCCACGCGCCGGTTGTGACGCGCGTTGAGGGTCTGGATCAGTTCATGGCAGACAATGTGAATCAAGCCGGGATGGCGGTTTGTCTCGACAAGAATCCTGTTCATAAGCAAGGGGGAATCGAACTCATAACCCAGATGCCCCAGTGGCTCGCGAATGAGCTGAAGCGCCTCTGCTGGGCTCATGATCGAGACCTGGATTGCACTGCCGAGCTGATGCAGCGGGTAGTTCGCGGCGTCAGCGAACCGGCGTACGTTTTCCAGACCTGCAATTACGACCTTGAACCGACCATTACTGTTGTTCACCAAGCCACTGAGCTCACGGAAAATGCGGAAGCCGTTGGCAGCATCGAGTCCCAGAATCGGATCGATTTCGTCCAGGCAAACCATGAGCGCGTCTGGGTTGTCTTTGGAGAAGTAATCCCGCAGATCATCGACCATCCCGTCAGCGTCTGAGGGGTACGAGTTTTTGACCAAGCCGCTCGTTACGGCGGCGTGGTGAATCATCTGCCAAACCCGATTTCGGTGTTTTTCCAGCTCATTACCAGAGAGGTTAGCGCGATCCAGGTCTCCATCCATTTGGTACAAGAAGGCATGGTGGCGTTGCTCAGGGTTGTGGAACCAACGCTGTGTTTCCTTGAGCAATGTCGTTTTACCCAACTGCCGTCCACCAAAGATCATGGCTGCGCCGTTACGCATGGTGGTCAGCGACTTAATGTCGTTTTGGCGTCCATAGCGCATTTCCGGCGGCGCCGGCTGCATCTGGTTGCCGGTGTACGGATTGCTGAACGTCCATGGCAAGCTCAGTTGCAAGAAGGTCTTGAGCCGTTGATGATCCGAAACACCGAGACCGGCCAGCATGGTCATAAGGACGGGATCGACATGGAGCAGCGCATGCTTGAGCTGTTTTGAGAACTTGGCCAACTCGTTGCGTTCATCGTTCGAAAGCTCTTTCGCCGATATCAGAACCGTACGGTCATGTAGAAACTGGGTCTGCTCAGTCAGCAGTATGCGAAGCTCGGTGAGCGTCCATTCGCCGTTGGCAATCAATACATTGATGGCCTGCTCTTCTGATTTTTGGCTGAAGAACACAATCCCTCGTCCCGTGTCACGCCGTTTCACGTTCAGGGTGAGGTGGGCAATATGGCTTCGTGAGTAGAAAGACGTGCGCTGCGAAGTCGCATTACTGAAGGAGGGGGTCACGGCCTCAAGCCCTAAGGCATACAAAATGCGCACCAGCTCTTCGTAGGTCGCTTTGTCTAACGACTTGACGCGGCGGCGCAGGCTGATCAAATCCTCGATGGCCAGTTTGAAGTAGGTCGGCAAGGTGTCCAAAGACAAACCGTTCAAGCTTGCGCTAGAAAGATGACGGATCACTTCACGAGGATTGCGGTTCTGACTCAATATTGAGTGAAGCTGAGGCTCAAGCAGAAGAAAGCGCTTGAGCAATTCAGTGCCGGATTCGGTATCGCTTTGCAGCGCCTCGCCCTTGTCCAACGAATGCTTGAGATGTTCAAGCATCTCCTCTGCGACAGTCGTGTCATGTGTATTGAGCGCCGAACGGATCTGCTCCTGCCACGTAGCGGGTACCCAATCCACCCCGCGATCAACCAAAGCTTGGTTGACCAGTGCATCCAGGGATGCTTCAAGCTCCTGTTTCTTGGTCGTGAACTTGGTTACGATACTTGATTCAAGAGCGTCCAAGCTGTGGTGGATCTCACCAATGTCATCCAGCGCCTTGAGGCTTTTGAGTTGATCCTGAAGGTGCTCAAGCTCGCCACGCAGTTGGTAATGTCGTTCATCGTCGATCAGCGAGGCAATGTTCGCGTTATCCAGCAACCCCCTTATCTGGTCGCTTCGCAGGTTGCATTGGCGAATTTCTTCCAAGAACAAGCGCTTGATCGCCTCGATGTTCTCCGCCATCGAACCCTTGGAGACATCTTCATGGTTGAGCGTCAGAAGCAGCGCGTGACGGAAGTTTTTACGTTCCAGCGCTTGGTCTGCAAGCTCCAGGTCGCTCACGCCCTTTTCAAGCTGGTTCGTTAGGATGGCCAGTTGATGATGAGGATCATCGTCTGATGATGTGGCCAGCCATTCCGAAGGCCACTGAAGCCAGCCATTAATTCGGGAAATCTCCCAAATCGTTTCCTCATGCCGCTCTGCCACTTTATTGATGCGTTGGAGCACACTGATGGCGAGCAGTAAGCCAGCTTGCTGTTCTGGGTCTTCGGTGTTCTGGAGGCGCTGCTCCAGGTGCACGGAAGCCGCCGTGAGCATCGTGAGGAAACGGGGGGCGAACTTACTGACTTCGCCTGTGCGTTGACCCAGCAGGCTGTGGCCTTCGACCCACCGATCGGCGACGTCTACGATCTCGTCGATTGACCGTAGGAACCAATTTTTAGCATTGCCTTCGATCTGCGGAGCGGAGGTACTTTCGTTCATCATCTTGTGAATTTCAGCCGTCATCAGCCGAGACTGCTCATCCTTGTCTCGATACAGATCGGCAAACGCACGCACCTCATCTATCCGTGAAGCATCGTCTTTGATGATGCTTTCGTAGGTGAGATCAAAGTCTTCGCGTGCCAAGCATTCTTTCATCGCTTTGCGGGCAGGAGCCCAGCCGGTCTGCTTGTTCAGGATACGGTCTTGCCACTCAACAAGACGGGCGGCGAGTTTTTCACGCGCCTCTTTGTCGTTGCTTGTGGGTTGCTCACGCAGGGTATCTACATCCAGACGAGTATTGTGGCTGGAGAAACTGACCACTTCTTCGATCAACCGGGACACCGGGCCATCGAAGTTGCCGAGGACAGAGCCGAGCAAGCGTGGCGCGTTGGTCATCATTCCGAAGAACAATGTGGGCTGAAGTGTGGCAGCGAACACCAGGTAGGGAACAACACGTCCACCTGGGCGTCGATAAATCCAGCTTTCAATGATCTCCGAGGACAGCTGATGCAGGTTCTGCTGAACCCGGGTTACGGTCGCAGAGTCACCACGCCAAACGTGCATGCCATGGTATGCCGCCTGAACCAGTGGCAGCGACAACAGATCCCCCGCAAGGCCCATTCGACCTGCAATTTCCAGCGTCTTGCTGGCCAGTGGAAGCTGCCCGCGTTTCAACCAAAGCAATGCGATGTTTTCTACTGCAATCGCGGGAACGACATCCATCGTCTGCTGACAATGCTCCAGCCGCTCTAGGGCTTCCTTTGGCTTGTTGAAGAATCGAGAAACCTTGACTTCATCTTCCGACGCTTCCTGCATAGTTGACTCATCAGCTACATCATTCTCGATACTGGTGAGATTCGGATCTGAAGCGGCGTCTTGCCTCTCAACCGGATCAACAAAGTTGACGGCGGGCTCAAGCGCTACGTTGATTTCAGGCTCGGGAAGAGGCGCTGGCTCTGGGGCTGCCTCGGGAGCAGCCATTTGTTGTGGCTCGTCAACGGTCAGAGGCTCTTCATCGCCTGCGTCAGCTTCATCCGCGTCCAAATCAACCACAGAGGCCGGCGATCTATCATCGACAAGGGTTTTACTTTGTGTATCAAGAGGATCGGGAAGGGGCGGAGTAGTCAGATCAGCAGATGACGTTCGTGACCAGGCCGTAAAGGCAGCCTTGGTTGACGGGTGATAAGCCTCCGGTGTCAGATCGATTTCTTGGCCGTCTGCCGAGAGTGAATCAAGCCGGTACCCGGGTGGTAACAACAGGTCACATCCTTGCTGTTCCACCTCTTGGTGCAGCCTATTGCTCTTGACGCGAGACTCTTCTGCCTCGGTAATGCTACTGCGCAATTCGCCTTTTTCACGAAAGTTGGCAACCTTGAGTTTCTCGTTGAAACCAGCCAGGTCGTTCTCGATTTGGACGCAATGCGCTTGAGCTTGCTCAAGACGGGTCTTGAGTTCGACCGATTCTACTTCACGCTCTTCGGTCAAATCAGCCAAGAAGGTTTCCGGTACCTCATCGTGCAAACGTTCGTTGAAGAACTCCAGCCAGGCTGTTTTAAAAGCCATTAGAAACTCTTCGTCATCGAAATTCTGCAGTGACAGCTCACGACCAATCTTGATCAGAACGTCGATACACTCGCCAAGTATTTTGCGAACCGTATCATCGCTGAGTGAGTATTCCTCTTTCAGACGAGGAAGGTTTGATGAGACCAGCGCCTCAATTTGCTCAGCATAGTGAAGGTTCCCTGAATCAGTTTTTGCCTGCTCGGCTAACTGGTACAGCTCTGCATAGAGGGCATAGAGGCTCAAGGGTGCGGCGGGGGTAGTAGATACTGTCGGCTGCTCGACGGGTGACGCTGTCTGACCTGGCTGGTCTGCCGAGTCGATCAAGCCAACTCGTCTAGCCTTCCTCTCGTTCTCCAGCATCGTGGAGTAGTACCCCATCAGCTCAGGTTGGCACGTCAAGAAAATACCCAGAAGCTCGTTGCCGAAAGGCGTGGCCATGGCATAGACGCCATCTGCCAACGTTCGACGCTCTTCGTTGTCGAGCTCGTTCCAGCTCGCCAATCGATCAAGCAGGATGCCCACCATCCCACCAAACTGATCGACGTACGTGCGACTCTTAATGAAGTCCTTTAGTCCGGTTTCCCAGTTCTTCCCGTTATCAACCCAATCAAGCCGTTTTTCGAGCATGGTGCTCAAAGTGTCCTGGTCTTCCTGGGTCATCTCACCGAAACGCTGGGCCACTGTGCCTTTGAGTTCGTGCCATGTCGGGTCTATGTCGTTCATGACGACTCGTTCCCAGCTGCGGTATCCGTCAATTCTTTTCGACTTTTTGAGCAAGCGCTGCTGGACATTGAACAAGTCCTTCAGTAGCAGCTTCAGACGACCAATGGAGGTCTTTTGAAAGTCCATCACTCGGAATCCGGGTTTCACTTTCGCCTGCTCGATTCGGCGAAGAGCCCTGGACATGCCGATCATCCGTTCCAACACGGAAGTATCGAGCACACCAGTTTCGGGACATAACATGGTGTGGTCTGGAAAACCGACCCCATCGGCAGAAAATTGCTCAATAAGAGATTGGTCGACTACATCGATGCAAATCAGATTTGGCATTTGATATCCATATCAGACTAGGTGGGGAAAGCTCGCCAGAGCAAACCTCTCTCCAAACGGGTAAAACATCCCATCGGAAGGAGGCATTCCACGCTGCCTGCGCGGCAGTTTGAATGGCGAAGCGTAGTAGCCCAAAGCTACTACACTAGGAGTTTTCCGGCTAGCCAGACAGTGGGTCATTCGTCCTTGAAATTTCTAGAGCCGTGATTTATCCCTGAGTCGTTAGACATTAGAAGAGCGCCTTTCGCCGAGCTCAGCCGCCGTAACCGGCAGAGACCGGCCAAGCGGTTATTTTCAGCAGACATGAACAACCAATGCTGGAGGGATGAACCTGAGAGCTAGAGACGATTTAATCGAGAGGTTGACTAAACTCTCCGGTGATACGCCAAGTCGTGCTTTCGTGCTCCTCGAATGTCCCTCCCAATTCGAATGATCCTTTGGTCAGACTCGCGATGAGTTTGGCGTTCACGCCAAAATCATCCGAATAACTAATTGTCAGATCGAAGTCCTCAAGTCCGCAGTCGATTCGATCTCTGGCAATTTGCTGCCACACGGACTCGTGAGGAAACCACACAAGATTATCGGGGATTTTTGGCGCGGTGTGCCCCTTCAACGTGGCCACAAACAGAAGGTGGTCATCGGCCTTATTTGAGGATGAAAAGTCTGCCGAACCTTGCGCGTTTGCCTCGGGTACGCTCGCTGAAAAATCAACACCAAAGCCACGCCCCCATCCTTTTTCGTGCTCGACTCTTATTTTTTTGGCGCCTAAGGATGTAAGCAGGCGAATGGCCTCGGCGAATTTATGTTCGAAGGCTTTTCGATGAAAACTGGCAACTGGATAGTAAAGGGTCGAGGAGGAGGGGTGCCGGGCGTAAACCAGTTTTCGTCTTGGATGTCCTGGGGGGAAGGAGAACAAAGCCGATGCCTCTGTCGAAATTATTGCGATTTCGTCAGGCACAGATTGAATCGAGTTGGCTACTTTTTCTACTGTCCGGAATACTAAAGCGCTTCCCCGGTTCCATGGATACTTTTCGTTGAAGAACATTTCTCGGGTTTTACGTAGGCTGCGTGCTACCGAGCCTTCCCGGCCTTGCTCCCCTTCTTCAGAAACGACGATTAACTGATGATTGAGATCCGTCTTCATACAGGAGAGCCATCCAAAATGGGTATCGATCAACTGATGATGCATTAGCACGCTTGGCTTGCGCCAGCCATTGTGGCGCAAGTGGTGCGACGCAGTCTTGGTTACCTTACTTTTTCCATCAGCATTAAGTGTCCACACCAGGCTGATTGTCTGCGAATCACGACTACAAAGCGTGCTGGTTTCTCCGATGTAAACGTTGCTCTGAACGAGTACAAAAGGATGATCAAGAAGGCCTGCTGCGCGCCACGAGAGCAAACAGGATCAGGCAAATTGAGAACAGTAATCGCCTAACTGCTGCAGGGACATAAACCTGAAGCTGCTGCCAGCAATGACGACACTTCCCGTGTGCGTCTTGCCGGTCGTCAAAACCTTTGTCTGATCCGCTCCGGCCAGGACTGGGCGGCCACACGTGACAAGGAACGTAACCTCTATCTTCACGACATCCAGCCGGTGTTGGAGGAGGGCATGACTTACTTGCGGGATCAGGGACGGTCGCTTGGGTGTCTCTCCTGCCGTTTCATGAGTGTGCTGGACACCACGACCGGAGAACCGTTGGAAAAGAGTTTCGGGCTTGCTCATTTCGATGAGTTGGCTCATCTGGAGGCATGGGCCAAAACTCACCCAACTCACCTGGCAATCTTCGGCGGCTTTATGCGCTACGTGCGAACACTTGAGTTCCAGATCGCACTGCGTTTGTACCATGAGGTGTCAGTGATCCCTGCCGATGCCCAGTGTTTCGAGTACATCAATTGCCACCCGGGCAGTGGGTTACTGGGATCTTGAGGTTACGTGCGTTGTGCCGTCACAAAACCAATAGCCGATCGGGAGCCACTATTGCGCACGGAGAGATGATCACTCAGTGAAAATGCTATATGGCCGCCAGCGTGAATGGAGACCATGCGCTTGGGTGATATTTGTACTGACTGCTTTTAGGCGCTCAAGGTACTAGCGAACCAGATGAGGCAATCCAGCTCCGCCAGATTTTCTGCCGGGTAATCATCTGCACGCTTGAGAGCAGCGCGCAGCAGGCGAGCTCTATTAACGTATCGCTCGCCCTTACTGAGCCCTCGCGGAAATGCAATATCCAAGCTGGCGAACCAGTCGAGAACTGGGCGATTAAGAACGTAATAGTAGTTTGGGAACAACTGGCAAAGCATCTCGGAAAACAGCGCACCCCTAGTCGGATTCCTCATGACCGTAAGACGGTTTATCTCTTGGATCACTATCCTATCTCGGGCGGCAAAAGGAGCATCGATCACGCGGACAAGACTTTTTGAAAGCTCGCGAAAATCGCTGTTTCGCCCCTTGCGCTCCCAACCTTTACCTTGAAACCGGCTGCCATTTTCACCGAAGAACCATAGAGCAGACATCTTGTAGTAGAAGTCATCAATGCGAGTCTGATTCCAGTTTCTAATTCTGCTAGTCGTCTGAAAAAGCTCCACTAATGTAGCCCTGTTCTTGCGGAACACCTTCATCTGATCACGTCGTTGGATAAGGTACGGTTTATAGCCTTTGAGTCGTCGTATCGCTGGGAGTGGAAGCCGATAGGCTTCTATGCTCTCGTCAGGTTTCGCTCCCTTTTTGCCGTTCTTACCTGCAGGCTGGCGAGCTTCCTGATACATATCGAGCCAAGTTTCATTCAGCGTGACGCTGACTTCGAAAACCTTTTCGATCCATTCAGATGCCAGTTGAAACTGCTCGTCAGTGATGCAGGCAAAGCCGTTGGCCTCGAAATTGGTGGAGAACGCCGCCTGGGTCAGGTTGGATGAGCCTAGTAACGCATAACACTTCCCATCAAGTTCTTTCCAGAACATTGCCTTGGGATGAAACCCATTGATTGATTCCGCTACCATGAACTCCTGATGGCG
Organism: Pseudomonas sp. NPDC087817; assembly: GCF_044742875.1. Classification (NCBI taxonomy): domain Bacteria; kingdom Pseudomonadati; phylum Pseudomonadota; class Gammaproteobacteria; order Pseudomonadales; family Pseudomonadaceae; genus Pseudomonas; species Pseudomonas sp. NPDC087817. The sequence continues at coordinate 292,712 of NZ_JBIUVJ010000001.1, read as the reverse complement.
ATCGGCGGGGAGCCACTTCATAACTGCTCTGCAGGCGTCCTTTCGGGTAATACCAAAGTCTTTACCAACGATGAAAAGAAACGACTCACACTGGCTCCCGAGCTCCTCTGCGATACCCCATTCCGTGAGATATGCGCTGACAATGTAAAGCTCTTTCGATTTGCTTAATGCTCGTTGGTAGATTTTTTCCAGGCAGAGGCCTTCAGATTTTTTCGGAAGCAGAATCAGTTCCATATGACGTCCGTATCAGGAGGGGTAGAGAGTTCGGGGTTTGCGTTAGGCCGACAACGTCGAGCTTGGTGCGAGTTCGAGTGTCCTAAAGGAGCGGTGATCAGCATCTGGAAATCCATCAATTACTATCCGAGCACCACCGTCCCACTTGTTGAAGGTGCCTGTCCGACACCCTTGGGCGACTGCATAGTATCTGGGCTTCTTTGCCAGCGTGAACAATCTTCTCCGATTTGTGCCCACTTCCGTGGTATGCGAGAACAGGCAATTCCAAGTGAGTTCCCTGACAGTCACCCGCTGTCCAAGCGATCAGTGATTACACCTCGGGACTTGGACAATGTCGACTTTCTTGCCTTGAACCCCGAGGACAGCAGCAGACATCGGCTGGAAGCAGCAATGCGTGACGACGGGGTCGAGTTGAAAATCCGAGTTGAAACGCCCTATGCCCATACGCTGTGTGAGCTGGCATTGTTGGGTATCGGAGTGGGATTGGTTAACCCCGTTGCGGCCCGTGACTTTTTGGAGCGTGGGCTGATTGTCAAACCGTTCAGCGTTGACGTTCGATTTGCCAGCCTTTTGGTGTTTCGTCCTGGCAAACCTCTACCTGCGAACGCTCGCCAATTCATTCGTGCTCTGCGTATTCGCCTGGAAAAGGATTTGAAGCAATTGCAGATAAAGCTGGAGGAGACATGTTGAGTCTATGGCGCTTCAGTCCGGCTCCAGACCAGAGCATCGAGCGACCTGACCATTCGCCCATCACAAGTCCTTTTAAAAGCCAAAAGCAGCTAGTGTTTGTCGGCAAAATGCTGCGGAGGCTCAACGACTGCGACTAGTGGCACTTTGATCGCAAATTTCTTAACGGCAAGCCACGAAGACGCTATTCTTGGCGCTGGAACCTGAGTACTGCTCCATTCGCTCCTACTCTTCTCAGGTCGTGCCTATCAACTAACGGAACTAGCCTGAAAGGTGACTCGATGAAGGATATAAACACACCAGTACCAACAGCGAAGCGTTCTGGAAAGTTGATTCAAGATGTAAAGGAGGGCAAACCGCTTGAGTTTGATAAAAGTGGATTTTTGGGCTTTCTAAAAAGCCTTAATCCCTTGCAATTTGCGTCTGAGACAATAGCGCAGCTCGTTCACTATAAACATCAGATTAAAATTCTTGAAACTGAACAAAAAAGAATTGAAGCAGAGGCTGGAATTAGGCATCACCAAATTGATGCTGCGCTACAGGCGGGACTGCAGCTGCTGGCTGAGCGACGAGTTGCGATGCAAATGGCTCTTCAAGTTGTAAGTAAAGACTTGGAAAACTCTCACATTGAGAAGAAGCGCATTCTGGACTGCATTGATAATTTAGTAAAAAATATAACCGACCCAGGTCTCTCCTTCGAAGAAAAGCAGCTTTCTCATACGGCGATAGCAATGTTCACAGAAACATTGAAGGGGATTGGGGAGCAAAGCATTATCAAATTGGATTTGATAGCAAAAAACACTCAAAAAGCACTTGAGGCAATGCCTCGCAGTGACTTGATCCTAACGTTTAGTGATGGAGAGTAAAAAGGATGCTTCCTATCTTAGCAGGGCTTGCTCTTGTTGGGGCGGGGTTATGGATTTACAACGAGTTGCAAGAGCAGGCGGGTGCTGAGCGTGAGCGCTGGTATACAAAAAGAGAAGAGGTGCAGAGAAGCATTGAGTGGCATGAGGAAGAAATAAGGAATCATTTGTCCTCAGCCAGACATTCTTATGATTTCAAAGTCCTTGTAGATATGCACTTTTCCTGCATGAAGGTTGCCGACCAAGCATACTCTCTGCTGAAAGATGCAATAGTGTCCCTTGAGAAAATCGGCGAAGCCATCACGAAGACTAAAGAACAGAGGGAGCTGCTTTTTGAAAGAAAAAAAGCATCAACAAACTCTGGCGAAAAGGCTGAAATTCAACAGGAAATCTCAAGTATTCAGGAGCTTAGATCAAAGCTTTTCAATGACAAGGATGAGATCAAGAGACAGAGGGATGACTTCCTGCTTAAGGTTAAAGACCTGAACTCAAAAACGCATGATCTGAAGATTAGTATTCGCGATAGAACCGGGTTCAAAGGCCAAGACTGGTACGCCCGTTTAGAAGCGAGGAAAGCCTCCAGAAACGCATGAGGTGTTCTTTCAGGAGGCGCGCTCGAAGCGCGCCTTCCCCTGTTCAAACGTTGATTCTCATGATGCGCCTTAAAGGGCTTCTAATCGTTGAGGTCAGGCATACTAAATATCTGTCATCGGCAATTCCGCTACAAATACACGGGTCTGCTGCAGTATCCTCAGACGCCTATGTCGAGCTGCATTCGCCATTCCAGGAAGTCTTCAGGCAGTGCATCCAAAGGCATGGCCTGAACGATGCCTCGTAGCAGATGGCTGGAATGACAATGAAGTATCGCAACCTTTGTGGGGTCTTCACCCAGAAACGCCTGATTCGCGCCCGCCATACGCTGTCCATTACGCAGTGCATCAAGTGCCTCGTTACCAAGCCATTCGAGTCGCAGAAACCCGTACGTGTTGACCTTTCGAGTTTTGACATATCCCGTCAGAAGCGTGGCCACGAGTTGCTCCAGGCCCTGTGCCCCGAAGGTTGTCACGGCCAATTTCCAAAGTTGTCCTTCGAGCGGAGTCGTGATTTTCATAATGACGCCAGAATGAACAAAGCGTGAATCACCGGTCTTGGGCTTGAACGCCTCAGCACTACGTCGGCGTGATTTCGATAGAGTGCAAAGACAAGCATGTTGAATTTGGGGGCTGGAGGAGGGGGCAAACGGCGAACCCGTGACTGAGCCTTTCGAGTTCAGACTTCACGAGTTCGTATCCCGCCTCAGTGTGCGCTGCTTGCAACCGTGAGCACCCAACGACTCCAACCATTGGCTGATTTAGCCAATGGTCGGCTTTCGCTTTGTTGCCAAATACGAGCTTGGCTTGCTGTTGGATCAGCGCGTCATACTTCATTTCTGGCTCTCGGGAGGTCGTCGTCATACGCTCGAATTTAGCGTGCAGACGAGGTAGATGCTGGCGTCTTTGCGCAATATTCGCGGAACGTCTTGATGCCACGTTTGATGATCAGCATAGGTTTGATCATGAACTTGTAGCTGAACCACAAATTCAATGCGATCCACGAAAGCTGGTAAATCGAACCTTGAAAGCGTCCTGGGTTTGCGCTGTTTTCCCATAGAAGATGCGCTACGAAGAGCGTGAAAATGCCGACCATCAGGGGGGCAAGACTCAACCGCCCCAAAGACAATGCAATAAAGGGAATATTCACAACCGAACGAACGGGTTCTCCCTCGACTTGAATAGCCCAGATTCTGCTGACTTTGTCTTTGCCGAACTGGGATGTCACTCGAACCCGATCACCCGCCTTTACATGCGCATCCAGCACATCCGGGATTTCCAGCGCTTCGAGTTTTTTGCCGTCAATTTTCCAATAGTGGTAGCTGACCATGTCGCCCCCGGAGCCACGGGATTTTTCGTCGAGCCGACCATCTGTGATTTGCATTTCCTTCATCTTGAGTCCCCGTCCGTGCGCTTAGATTGATGGCAAAAGGATATTTCTGCTGAATACTAAGTAATACTTAGTATATCGTCAAAGCGAATCTAAGACTCTCTTGTCTTTTGCGGCAAGAGAAATGACGACGATAAGTAAGCGCCTAAAAGAGGCACGCCAAGCGAGAGGTTTTTCCCAGGAGCGCCTTGGGATAGAAGCCGGAATCGAGCCCGCATCAGCGTCCCCGAGGATGAATCAATATGAGAAGGGGGTTCATCAGCCAGGGGAGAGCATCGTTCAGCAAATTGCTGCTGTGCTGAATTACCCAGCGGCGTACTTTTACTGTGAGGACGACGAAGAGGCGCACCTGCTGCAGTGCTTTCACCTACTGAAAGGGAAGGATCGCAAGGAGGTGATTGATCTGGTGGAGAGGTTAGCTCTGAGTAGCTGAGACATCGTCAGAGATCTGAATTTGGATTAAATATCGAGATTTGGATGTAGGCTTCGGCTCCCAGTTTTAATGGAGTTGGGTTCCTCCGGCTCTAGTACCCATTCATGGGTTCATTTAATGACGATTGAATGGACTGCCGTTTGAGCGGATATGGTTGGTGTCTTTGATCGATAGAGCGCAATTCAGCGAATGGAGTAAGTCACGTTGAGTGATTATCAGGGAATGCGGTGGTTCAGTGGCGCCATCGGCAAGCGGCTGTACACTCTCCACATTCGCCCGACTATCTAGACGCCCCCCTCTGACAAGGAAAGACGATGATCACGAAGATCAAGGTTAAGGGTTACAGGATCCATCGCGACTTTGAGCTGGAACCGAACCCGAGGATCAATCTACTTGTCGGGGGGAACGATGCGGGGAAATCCTCGTTGATGGAGGCCATTGCTCTTGCGATGACCGGACGCATCGGGGGAAGGCCTGCAGCAGAAGAACTCAATCCATATTGGTTCAACACTGCCGTAGTGTCTGACTTCTTGACCGATCTCCTAATCGGAGAGGCGACTTGGCCCACAATTGAGATTGAGCTGTTCCTCGAAAACCGACCCGACCTCCAAGCCCTTTGCGGTGTGCATAACAGCGCCATTCCTACGCAGGCGTGTCCAGGCGTGGTATTTCGCGTCGCACCCAACCCTGAATACGACGCAGAGCTTCAGGCCTGGACGGAAAATCCGTCGATGCTGCTACCGGTGGAGTACTACAAGATCGAGTGGCGCCATTTTGGTGATTCAGAGCTCACCCGACGTCCGCGAGACCTTTCCATTGCGATCATCGATTCACGCACGATCAGAACGTTTGGCGGAATTGATTATCACCTGAGACAGATCTTGAACGATCACCTGGAGCCCTCCGAGAAAGCCTTGATCTCGCTGGAGTACCGGCAGGCGAAATCAGCTATGTCGGATGGAGCTCTTGCAGCGCTTAACGATCGACTGGGGCAATTGGAAGCCTCGCTTCACCAGCAACCCCTCAAGGTGGCAATGGATCAGACTTCTAGAACATCTTGGGAGTCGGCTGTCTCACCGCACATAGACAATGTGCCGTTCTCGATGGCCGGGCAGGGTCAACAGGCTACTATCAAAATTTCTCTGGCAATGGGCCGGCATGCTGATCGAACCAGGGTGGTAATGATCGAGGAGCCGGAGAACCACCTTTCCCATACCAGCATGGTCACGCTTCTAAACCGCATTGAGCGGCTCGCCGGCGAAGAACAACAGCTGTTCATCAGCACCCACAGCACCTTCGTGCTGAATAGGCTGGGGCTAGACTCACTGCTGCTGATCAATCGGGATGCAGTCACAACCATTACGGGACTTACTCCTGAAACCGTGGGGTATTACAAGAAGCTTCCAGGGTACGATACCCTTCGAATGGCGCTTGCCGAAAAGCTGGTTCTCGTCGAGGGGCCATCCGACGAAATCATTTTCGAACGGATTTTCCGCGACCTCTACGACATGCCTCCGATGGCGTGCGGCATTGATGTCCTCAGCATGCGCAGCCTCTCCCTAGCCCGATGCCTCGAACTTTGCTCACGACTGGGTAAGCGGGTCGCTGTATTGAGGGACAACGACGGGCAGGATCCTGCGGCACTTCGAGAAGCCGTCGAGCCATGGCTAGATGGTGAGTACAGAGAACTCTTTATTGGCCCTGTGGAGGAAGGGCGCACATTGGAACCTCAGCTGATCCATCACAATGGAGAGGCAGTACTACGTGGGATTCTAGGGCTTCGCGCTGACGCTGTTCTCGAAGTATGGATGACCAGAGAAAAAACAGAGGCCGCGCTACGAATCGCGGAAAGTAGACAGCGCATCGTAGCGCCGGCTTACATGGCAGCTGCAGCAGCCTTCATCCATGGCTAATCACCTCACCCTAGCCGTTGCGGGCTCGCGCAAAACGCAAGGCCTGGTCGAACACTGCGCCGCAGTTGCGCCTACGCGGCGTGTGCTCGTTGTGACGTTTACTCAGCGAAATCAACATGAGCTTTCTGTGCGTCTGGCGAAACGGGTTGGGATGCAGACTAATGTGGAAGTGATGGGGTGGTACACACTACTCATCCGACATTTTGCCCGGCCCTTTCTGCCCTTTGTTTTCCCAGGCAGACGTGTGCAGGGTTTCGACTATGAGGGGCAGCCAAGACGTTTCGCGACGGAAGAGGCTCGCTTCTTTAACTCCGCCGGAGCACTGTATGCCGCTGAGCTTGGGAAGCTCGCCAATCTGCTGGTGGAGCAGAGCCAAGGAGCCTTGTTGTACCGCCTGGAAAGCCTGTACGACGAGATATTGGTGGATGAGGTTCAGGATCTCAGTGGCTGGGACTGGGACTTACTGGAGAAGCTGTTCGCGTCCCGCATCGACATTCGGATGGTCGGAGACATTCGGCAGTCGGTTCTCTCAACGAGCCCTAGAAGCAGAAAGAACAAGCAATATGCCTACGCCAGGGCTCTTACTTGGTTCCTGGCCAAGCAACGAAGAGGAGAGATCGAGATCGAATTTCGGAACACGACCTGGCGCTGCTCTCCAGGTATCGCGAGATTCTCAGACACTATCTTCAACCCCGCGTGGGGTTTCCCACAAACGGAGTCGCTCAACGAGGTTACGACAGATCACGACGGTGTATTCCTGCTCGCCAATCGTAACGTCCTCGCATACGTGGAGAGATTCAGCCCCCAGTGCCTGCGCGTAAACATAAGGTCAGGCACTGAGTTCGACCTGAACTACACCAACTTCAAGGTCGCCAAAGGCGCAACCTACGAGCGAGTGCTCATCATCGCAACAGGCCCAATCGCAACCTTTTTGCAGCGAGGCGTTCCACTTGATCCCGGGCCTGCAGCGACGTTCTACGTGGCGGTCACCCGGGCACAGCAAAGCGTAGCGATAGTGCTAGATCGGCCAGGGCAGTCCGTTATACCGTACTGGGCGCCTTGACACATGACCAGCCTGGCAGCTACGCCAGTTGATGCCTCGAATTTCCAGTCTTCTGGATAATTGTCGACCCGAAGTGGGATGTTCGAGGTACAGATCCACACGACGATCGCGTGCGATGCCAAGATGGTTGATCAACAATGATACCGCAGTCTATACCGTCCATCTGCCGCCCCCTTTCACCATTCTATAACCGCCAGAAGCATCCAATTCAGCCTCGAAAAGCATAGTGCGATACCACCCCAGGTTCCCCATCGCCAGCTAAAGCGATATTATTGAGCCATCATCCAAGGACGAGACCAACACTTTCCAAAGGAGAGCAGGACATTGCTGGAGTTCGGCATGGATCAGCTAGACCACACAACATTAATTCGGTTGTTAAACACCCAATCACGGAAAACGTCTTCGTGATGGGGTGTTTGTGCCCGCAAATTGATTAGCAAAACCTAAATTGCATGCAGGGAGCACATTCATGAGCGAGCTTGAACAGGATTACGCTTTTCATCCTGCTGATCTGGTCGAATACGCGATGGACAAGCCCATTGGCGCTGCTCGGGCGGCTTTGGCGATGGTGCTGGAGAACACTGATGTCTACCCGAGCGTCGTGATTGGTGAGCTATCTGAAAATATGGAATTAAATCAGCGTTTCTTGAAACAACTTACCGAAGCTTTACGGAAGAACCCAGACACTATCATCAAAGAAATGTCACTCCGTATACGGGGCCTTCAGCTGGGGCATGAGCTCGGAATATGATTTTTTTTTAAATTCTTCCTGAAGCCTGAGGCACCTATCTTGAGGGGCGTGGTCAATGTCCATTAGTGAGATCTCCATAGAAATCCCTCCAGCTCCAGAGTTCATGCTCACAGCGCTGGATGTCCAAAAAGGAGAGCCTGTTCACCCCCTAGATCGCCTGCAAATTATGTCGGCTGACGAATGGGAAGTTTTTACACTTGAACTGGTCTATTACCTTGATAAAAACTACGACGTGGTAACGCGTTGTGCTGGTGCCGGGGACAAAGGCCGTGATGTCATCGGTGGATTCTCGTCTGGGTGGGATAACTACCAATGCAAACACTACGGCGATAAGCTGAGCGTCGCTGATGTGGTGGCCGAGTTAGGTAAGTTAGTGTTCTACACTTGGAGAGGCGACTACACTCTTCCTCGTGAATATCGCTTCGTAACCCCCAAGGGTTGCAGTTCCGATTGCATTGATATGTTCGCCAATAAATCTCGCATCAAGGCAGAGATCATTAGCCGGTGGGACAAGGCTTGCCGGGATAAAATTACGAAGACGCAGGTTATTGATCTAGAGGGCGAGCTGCTAGATCACCTTAACACCATCGACTTCTCCTTTGTCGATGAGATGTCTTCTCTAGATTTGGTTGAGAAGCACTCAAAGACCCCGTATCACTCGTCGCGATTTGGCTCTTACCACTTAAAGCGACCTCAGCTCAAAAGAAACGCCCCTGAGACCGTTGGGGACAATGAGAAAGTCTATATTGAGGCTCTTCTGCACGCATTTTCCGATGCAGATAGTACGGAGTATTCACTTACTAACGTTAAAGACAGTGAGTACAAAGAGGATCTCGACCGTGCGCGAATCAATTTCTTTAGCGCTGAATCCTTGGAAACTTTCTCGCGCGACGCATTTCCTACCGGATGCTACGAAGAGCTCAAAGAGGAATGCTACGAAGGCGTGCACAGCGTTGTGCGCCAAAAGCACGAAAATGGGTATGATCGGTTTCTCGCGGTGAGCAAACAGTCCGCGAGCCTCCCATACAACTCTCATCCGCTTTTTCATTACATTCAAATCTCCGATCGAAAAGGGCTGTGCCATCAGCTAGTAAATGACCAGAGATTCAAGTGGATTAAGAGATAAGTCATGAACTCAAAGGATTTGTTTAACAGCCCTGTAGAAAATGGGGCGAGGATCGTCCTTCTGCTTGCAGGGCTTGCCCGAGAGCTTGATTTGGATGAGCTTGTATTCCTGGACTATGCAGCGATTTATAGCGATGACTTCCAGGGTGGGCCAAGCCTGCACCCAATGCTGATGAACCGTCTTGCCGAACTTGTTCGTAGGCGTGAAATCTTTCCAGACGCCATAAAGCTTTTCACCTCAAAAGGGTTGATGATTTCCGAGGTGAATGAGCAGGGCGTTCGATATCGTATTACCTCAGAAGGCAGCGAGTTCGCTGGCAAGCTATCCACTGAGTACCACACAGATTTCCGGCGGCGTGTTTCATGGGTGTATGAAAACGTTGATTATCTCACCGCGCAAAGTCGCACCATCTATAAAGTTGACAGGGCAATCTAATGTTCATTGAAAGTGTTATTGTTAGCGGCCGTGATCTCCCTGATGCTGCGGTTTATTTTACGAAAGGCGCCAACGTCGTTCAAGGCGGGTCTGACACCGGAAAGTCCTACATCGTACAGTGCATAAAATTTGCGTTGGGATCTTCCAGACCCCCAAAACCAATAGAGGTGTCGAAGGGATACACCACCGTCAGGGTGAAATTCGATAACGATGACGGAAGCGCTTTCATCATCGAAAGAACGCTTGCCGAAAACTCCAAAGCGACACTAATTGACGAAAAAGGCAGAATATCAGTTCTTAGCACCAAGCACAGTGCCAATAACAAAGCCACTCTATCTAGCCAGTTCCTAGACAAGCTGGGGCTGGATGGAAAGCTGTTGCTTTTGGGTGCTGCATCCCTGAGAAGCGGCGCTTTCTCACTTCGTGACCTTGAGAAAATTTTCCTGATTGATGAATCAAGGATCGTTGCCGAGTACTCTCCCTTGGGCACCGGTCAGGTCATGGAGAAGACCAAAGAAAACTCGATGTTGAAATTGCTGCTCACTGGGAAAGATGACGCTGCAGTCAAATCAGCAAAAAAAGACTTAGAGTCAAAAGGGGTATTGAAGCATAAGGTCACTGCTGTCGAAGAAATCATCAGTAAGTTTTATCCAGGCGATGACGCCACCCAGTTCCTTCAGCTCCAGAAACTGAATTCGTTTAACCATCAAGTGACTGGTCGACTAGAGCAGGCAGAGGCTGACCTCAAAAGCGCGTTCCAGTCGAGCAATGGGTTGTTCGAGCAGAAGGCCCTTCATACCACCGAACTGGAAGTTGTCGAAATCAAAATCGCTGAAGACAAAGGCCTTCTTGGTCGATTTGGCATGCTTGGTAAAAAGTACGAGTCAGACCGCCAGCGTCTTCTTGGAATTGAGCAGGCTGCGGTTCTCTTGGATGCTTCTGATTCGATTCTGTGTCCAACCTGTGGCAATCATTTTGACTCGGAGTCTTGCATAGCTAACGTAGTTGACATCAAGAAAGGCGTTTCCTTCGAGCTGAATCGCATTTCCAAGAACATCGAGGAACTTGCGGAAGCCCAAGGCTCCCTTTCTATCGCCATCGAGCGAAACGCCTCCAGTGCGTTGACGATCAAAGCGGCCATAACAGCTTTGGAGAAGCAACTCGCATCCGAGCTTGAAGATTCAGTACAGAAAGTCAGTGACCTGAAGGAGCTTGCGTCGAGTATCAGGCACGATCTGTCCGCCTTGGATCAACGAGAAGCGGATAAGGCCAAGCTAAGCGACGAGCTGAAAAGGTTGGGAACTCTACTGCTCGAAGAACAAGCAGGGTATACCGCTGAGAGCTTTGAAGACGCTGTGAAGCCGTTGGTGACCGAAATCCAGTCCATCCTGAAGCGATGGGGCTTTCCAAACTACCTGCCAGTCGAGTTCGATTTTAAGGCAAGAGACATCACCATCGGCGGCAGCGCGCGCGGCAATTTCGGCAAGGGCTATCGAGCGGTCGCGTTCTCCGCGTTCGTGCTTGGGCTGATGAATTTGTTGAGGCTCTCCGGGCGCCATCCCGGTTTCGTCGTGCTTGACTCGCCGCTGACCACCTACAAGGAAGGGGATGACCTGCCTGGAGAGGAGGGCGATGAGATCACCGGTGACCTGATTTATGGGTTCTACCGAGACATAGCAGAGAGCTTCAGGGACTCTCAGATCATAATTTTTGAGAACAAAGAGCCGGATCCATCGGTGATCCCACTACTCAATTACCAGCACTTCACGAAGAATCGGAACAATGGTCGGTATGGTTTCTTCTCTTTGAGGGACTAGCGAACGTACGCCACAAGTGATTGATCACCCGCGATGTGACGTGGTGATCGATCCGAGTATAGCGGCGGGCCGGTACTGCATTTGGCTTTGTGTCGGCGCCACCCTCCGTCTATGCGCACCCGCGCAGGCTGGCACCAAAGCGCGTTCAGAGCTTGTTGATTAACTCCTCTGTCAGCCGACGGATTTCCCCAGCTGCATGCGAGTGTGGGGCTACGTCCGCAAGAGAATGGAAATAGCAATAGCCATCCAAGAACGCCCGGCTTTCATTGTAATGTTCGATCGCGACTTTGTATGAAGCCGTCATTTCGGTGGAGAGTATCGGAAAGTCCAGTGCTCGGATCATCTGGTAAATGCGCTCCCGACGCAGGATCTGCGCACGTTTGCTTTGCATAAGCTCCTCAAGGATTTCATCGTTCAGGTCGGGCAGGTCTCCGACGAACTCCTCCAGCTCACTGCTGACGCCGCCAACGTCACAGTTGGTAACTAATCCGAAATAGGAAGGCGCGGCCTTGCGGCACTTGATTGCTCTTAAGTCCGCAAGAAACGCTTGGGCACTTTGAATGGAATAGTAGCAATCGCTGTCGAGAATAATCGCGACTAAATCCGCATGTCTGCGTATCAGCTCGATGTTCACGTTGATGTCGAGAAAGACGTAATCATATCGGGTGACTAGATCACTGAGGTTCTCGGTTGCGAGCTTTTTGCGTTCTACCGTTTCGATAAGGTGGCCATAGATGATTTCTCCTATCTGTTGCTCCTCCCTTGGCAGGTTAGTGACATTGTCTCGGATCTCCTTTTTCATTTTCTTGAGCTCTGCCGGGGAAGCTTTAAGGTCTCGCTCATCATAGAAGTCAATTTTGCTCACGAGGGTTTCTGGGGCCGGCCCTCGACCATCACTGGACATCCCGCGAAAAACGCCATCGTCTGTGACAACGGCCACCTTGAAATTCTGCTCGACCAGGCGTGCCGCTACGCTGATTGTTATGGGTGATTTGCCAACACCGCCTTTGTAGGTGGCAATCGACAACACCTGTCCGAGTGGGTTTCCATTCGCTCGTGCCTTGAACGCCTGAGGCATCTCGATTCCGGAGCGTTGAAAAAAGCTCCATAGCGCTTTGTCGGATGGCTGGCGTTCATACACTGCGCCCTTCAAGGTTTCCCAGGAACGCCAGGTACGTTCATCCACAAATGCTCGTTTCGCCGCTAGCGCGATACTGATCTTTGCTGATTCACGAACCTTTCTCAGTAATATGCGAAGCTCGTCTTTCATCAGTCTTCTCCCGACCTATCTTGGTTGCAGAAAGACTAGCCAAAGTAGTCAGATGAAAAAACTAGGAGCATTGCTCGTAGCCCTACGACGACCAATCCGGGCATCTCAAATCGACCAGCGCCGTCGCTCCATCCGTGCACATTCCTTTCGGCATCACCAACAACCTGACAACTGAGGTTGAGGTTGCGCCTGAGGTTGGTCAGGTAAGTGAGGCGATGTAAGACGGCGACCTGAAGTTCATTGGTTTGCGTGGATCCTCTGGCGGGCTGACACCCATCTTTTTGTTCTTGTGATCTGGGTTTGCAGAGGCACAGAGACTTCTGAATGTTCTGGCTGGGGCTGTTTGAGTACAAATCAAAAAAAGAGCTGTTGCATCGGCTCAAAGACTATCTGCATAACGCACCAATCGGTGTGATCACCAGCAAGCTTGCAGTCAAAAAATTGCACCTACTGATAGCCATGCATCCAGAGGCGAGCAGGAAAATTGGAGTCGGAATTGATCACTTCAAAATCGTGAAGAACGAATTAGGAGCGGGTAGGGGGATCAGGCTTGTTCGCACCGATGGCAGTGAAGATGGTTTTTCCTACAAGCGTTGCATCTCCGGCGTCATCCAATCGCCCCATGGAAAGGTCTGCGAGGCATTGAGGTTTACTGTTCGCTCTCAATTGATTGCGTTTCGTGATGCGCTTGGTCTGCCAGTGAGGTGTGCTGCGAGCGGAGTGATCATCACAGATCGAAAAGATTTGCACATTGATCACAGGGAGCCGTTCTGGGTATTGCTAGAGCGATTTTGCCACGATCATCAGGTCGATCTAACCACGCTTGAAACGACCGGAAACGGAGAGAACCTCGCGCTGGTAGATCAAAAGGTAACTTCAGAAGTTGAGGAGTACCATCGCCTCCATACTGAACTTCAGCCACTTTTGAAGGCTGCCAATGTGGCGAAGGGAGGGCGGGCTGCCGTACCGTTCACTACGAACAGCAGAACCAACAACGGGGCACACCATGTACTCAGTCACATAAATTGCCGAACATGCTCCACAACCCTGGGCTGAGATCTAACCAGCGGCCCACAACGCGCGCTTTGAACCGAACGCTTGGGACTTCGTATGACCGTACACAGCCTGGTTGAGGATAGACACAAGCTCTCCCTGTTTGACCTTAAAGAAGGTGCAGAGCTTTTCGCTGCGACGCCGCTGCGTGCTTACGACCAGATGGGGTTGGATGAGGATAGGCTGGAGTTGATTATGAAGGCCACCAGGGGGAGGGAAATACCCGTACCGGGCGGCGGGGCGCTGTTGGATGAAGATGCGGTGGATGCAGCAACCTAGGCCGGTACGGTTGCATTGGACAGGGTTTTTGGCTGCACTGATCAGATCACCCGCGCTGGGGCGGATGACAACCCAGAGTGTCAGCCTGCCGCGTTGAAGGTGCAGGGGGCATGCGCATGAGGCATTTAGCCAAGCTCGCGACGCTTTCGGGTGTTGTGGACGGGTGCTGAGCTGAAGTCCGAAGATCAGGGTGATGAAGAGGGTGGACTCGTTAAGGGAAAAAAATTTTGATGCGTGCATGTCTCAAGGCAATAATACATTTAACTCAACTAAATAAACATTTAGTTGAGTCAAACAATTCTTTTATGGAAAACGTCGGTGAAAGGATAGGGCAAGCCAACCTTCAGTCGCGATTTTTCAATCCCAATTTTCTAAGCGAGTACGAACGTTTGTCTTCGTAGCTGCTGTAGTAGATATCCTGCGTAGTGGCCAAGTTGTTGTGACGTAGATCCATCTGCAAGTCCTTGGCGTCTCGCCAGGGGGCATCAAGTGTCGCAGCCGTATGCCTTAGCCAGTGAGTGGAGGCCATTTGTAGAGCCTCGATCTCGCCCGACTGACGACCTTCGCTCACCATCTCATCAACGGCTTGGTTGAACAGTTCCTGGATGATCGAATGAACCATTCGAGTGGATAACCCTGGACGACCATTCAAGGTTGCAATCAGAGGGGTCTGCTCATTAGGTAGTGGCAGTTCGGAAAGCCCCATGAAGCGCCGGTAACGCTTTAGGTACCGATCAATGTATTCCGGTCTAACCGCTACCTTAGCGGCCTTATCACCCTTACCAATAAGGTGGAACCACCAGTTGCCTTCATGATCTGCCTTGAACGAGCCCATCGTGGGCTGCCAATTTACCCGACCACAGACATCTGAAACGCGTAGGTACATCGAGAATAACGTCGCGGCAATGAACAGGGTGCGTTCATTGCGCTCAGGAGCCGTTGCTGCCATTTTTTCAGCGGTGGTCAGCACGAAGTCCCATTGAAGAGGGGTAAGGGCGCGTCCGGTTTGCTCCATTGAGCGTGGCGCTTTGAAGCGCGATTTCTGTTTGATCGCCCTGAAGGGATTCGCCGACGTCAGGCCCTCATCGAGACCGTATTCGTACAAGCTGCTGCAAACCGAGAAAACCTGGGAAATACTCCCTCGGGATGGCTGGTACGGAGCACCGGTACCCGGGCCGCCATGATCAGCGGGATCAGGCGTGCGATTCGCTGTCTTCATCGAGAATGGGCGCCAGCGTGGATTTGGGCACAGCCCTGAAATTTCGTCGGACGCCACGATTAGAAACCTGCTGCGTGTCACGGGGCCAAGCCAATCCGTGGGTGGGTTCATGCAGAACTCCAAGAAAGTTTCGGCGTCTACACGACGCAGCTCCATGAGGGGCTTCTTTCTGATCATCAGTGCCCAAAGCAGCAGGCGCTCCGCATGGGTGCGATATGAAACGAATGTCGCCTCGACGTTTGAGTATGAACGCAGAAAACCACTGACGGCTTCAAAACCGTCCATGGGTTTTAGCTGCGCATCAAAGTTCGCCAGATAGCTCATTACAAGCGGTAGGCTCGGGTCAGGCTCATCGCTAGTGTGGTTGATGAATTCTTTATAGGTGTTAAACAGCGGATGCGGGCTCAGCATCTCGCGAACCTTGTTTGAATGTTGGATTGCAGACTTCCGATTCTGGGAGTTATCGGAAGTAGGGGACTTGCTCTTTCGTTTTTTCGAGACAAGCGCGTCCGTCTGCCTGGATGAATCACTCATCACCTAGCCCTTACCATTTGATCGAAGTCATGTAGGTTATACACAGCAAGCTTGGCTTTGCAAGTACACTCTTGGAAGGCTTCACTGGCAGCGAGGCAACTAACTACGCTTTAGTTATATATTGAGAGTTATGGTCGAATCTGAATTAAGAAATTTCGACCGCACGGCTGCACGCCCCAAACCGTAAGGGATCAGCACTTGAACCGTCCAGATTTTGAGAGGCGCCACTGCTACTTTCGATGGGTGGGCTGGCCTTCACGAAAGACGTGACCTAGGAGGTCACTTTTAAAGGATTCAAGCATTTTTAAAAGTGTTTAGTCGTACAGCTGCGGAAATACGGAGGTACGTCAGTTTTTCGCCATATTTAGCGGGTTTGATCATTTTTAAAAGTTTCGGCCATTTTTAAAAGTTTATGTTTTGAACGTGCAGGGCTCCTTGAAAGCGACCAGTTATCAGTTAATGAAAAAGACTATTGAAATCCAAAACCATTAGTGATTTATAATGAAGCTTCTTCGAAGCTTCAGCATTTAAGCCACCTTTAGATAGTCTCTTTCCGCGTATATAGCGCTGTTCTAGGCGCTTGAATCTCTCCTAAGCTGACATATTGGTCACGCGCTCCAACATCTATCTACGCTACGCACGCCGACGGAGTTAGTCCGCAACCAGGCTGAGTCTTCACGCCGAGGGCGAGGTTCACATCACCTCGGCATGGCTCCCAATTTTTGTCCTTGATATTCGACCTTTTGCAGATAATCGCGCACCGGCGGATGAAACTGAAACGATCTGACGGTGAGCGATTGAGCCTATGCGGCTAGTCACGTGTTTGGAGCGCGTCTCAGCTCTCAGCAAATCGCAAACCGTTGCATTCATTGGGCTACAGGCGTGGTCGCTTTTAAAGGGTTCAGCCATTTTTAAAAGAGGTCTCGCACCCTGGCGCTTTGTTGCACTGAACGAGCCCAGTCGAAATGAACGCTTAGCAGGACGCATGGAAGCCTTTTTTCTCGGCATACGCCGTCTCGATCCCACAAAAAATGACCAAACCATGCGTTATGGCCGATGCTGCCAGAATTAAAAAACACTGAAATGGAGATTGCCGAGGGGTTGATTGCTTGCGAAGCCCCGGATTGCGAGGCTTTCGAGGTGGAAACGCTAGGCGCCACCTTAGGCGCCATCTTTAAGGGAGGGCCACAGCATATTTAAATAATATTTTCTGGACGATGCAGTGAGCGGAGGTCACTAAGGGGCTGATTTTTCGGCCGTTTCATATTTAGCTGTTTATTCGCAAATTTAGTTAATCTCGACACCAGAGCCCCCCAGACCTCTATAGCAAGCTTCGCATAATGTATATTATGTTAAATCATGTACCACGCCACAAGCACTCGCAGTGTCAGCGCTTCGTAATCATTGGACGGAAATTTTCTGAATCTGCAAGCAACTTTGCCAGCGGCACGGATCATGATCGCTTCTACATTTGACGATGAACGAACTCCGATCCCGGTATTGATTCAACCGGGATCGGTGAACACTCAACCTTCGAACTGGTGATAAACCTTGGCGATGACCTTCCAGTTGCCGTCGATTTTGATCAGGGTCAGGTAGTCGTTGTAGGATGGGTGTGGTAAATCTTGCTTACGATCGTCCACTTGCCTTCTACCTTCAGCAGGTTGAAAAAGTCGGTGAAACGAAATCCCGAAACGTTGTCGGTATCGACGCGAGCACTGGCGGCAGAGCCCACGATGTCGATGCGAACGATCGCGGCCTTGGCTTCGGGAGATGGGCGGAAAGAGTTGTCGATGACGTCGTACAGATTCTGGATCGCACCGCCGACGAGCTTGTCGTCGTCGACCCCAAACATCGTCGCTTGCTCGTTGAAAACGGGCTTCATCAAAGTGCTGTCAGCCTTGGCACCACCTTCGTTGTACCGACTCAGAACAGCAACGATCGCGTTGTATTCCTGGACGTAAGTTGGATTGCTCATGATGTACTCCTCGTTGCATGTTGCCGGTGACCCTTTTGGTCAATCGGACACGGAAAACTCAAACGACAATTACCAATCCTGGCGAGTCGATCAAATCGGGAACTTCTAATTAGTTGGAGTTGGCCGTTGGCCAATCGATGTAGCCCTTGGCGCCTCCGCCGTAATAACTCTCGCGCGGAGCTATGGTCAGCTCGACACCGCGACGCAGGCGCTCTACCAGGTCGGGGTTGGCAATGAATAATCGACCAAATGCCACGGCATCAATCCGCCCTCGCCCCCTTCGCTCCAGCGCCATTTCCAGGTCATAGTTGTTGTTGCCAATGTACCGTCCTTCGAACTGCGCACTCAGCGCGTCCAGATCCACCCCCTCGGGAACGGTACGAGAGGTGGCGGTGGCGCCTTCAACGAAATGCAGATAGGCCAGATTGAATCTGTTCAACTGCTGAATGAGGTAACCGTAGGTCGCCATGACATTGCTGTCTGGAGGCGTGTTACCTGCATCGGGAGTTACTGGTGAAAGGCGGATGCCGACCCGATCACTGCCCCAAATCGCCACCACGGCTTCGGTGACTTCAAGTGTCAGTCGTGTCCGATTCTCGATGGAGCCGCCGTACTGGTCAGTCCGCTGGTTTGTGGAATCGCGCAGGAACTGGTCGAGCAGATAGCTGTTGGCAGAATGGACTTCCACACCATCAAAACCGGCTCGCTTGGCATTTTCTGCCGCATGTTTGTACTGCTCGATGATCCCCGGGATCTCCGAAGTCTCAAGCGCCCGAGGCATGGACACTTCGACCATGCCATTGTTGGTATAGGTGGTACCTTCGGCCTTGATTGCCGAGGGCGCGACCGGCGCTTCGCCGTTTGGCTGCAACTCGACGCTGGAGAAACGACCTACGTGCCACAGTTGGCTGACGATCTTGCCGCCTGCCGCGTGTACTGCGTCAGTGACTTTCTTCCAACCTGCCACCTGCTCTTCCGACCAGATACCCGGCGTCATGGCATAGCCACGTCCCTGAGCAGAGATGTTCGTGGCCTCGGCGATGATCAGGCCTGCACCGGCACGCTGGGCGTAATAAGTCGCGTGCATTTCATTCGGCACGCCGTCCTCGGCCATACGGCTGCGAGTCACGGGCGCCATGACAATTCGGTTAGCCAGTTGCAGCGCGCCCATATTCATGGGCGAAAAAAGGTCGGTGCCTACGGCAATATCAGTCATGAAAGCTCCAGTTGATTAGACCGGTCGTCTAATAGAAATATTAAAAAAAACGCCTCTATGCCAGCAGGCGCTCACTCGTCATCAGTGCCGTGTCAAAGGCAGCTGTGGTATTGCGGACTTTCACCAGCAGTGATGCCCCCAACCACAATCGATACAGTGATTCAGTCAATGTTTCGGCGTCTTGCATCGAAGTGATTGAGCCATCAGCCATTCCTTGTCGAACACAGCGCGTGATTCTCTGGATGATCAGCGCGGTGCCCTCCTCCAATACACCGCGCATGTCTTCCGACAGGTCGGAAACTTCCGCGCCGATTTTTACCACCAGGCATTTCTCCTCAGGTCGTCTAAAAGACCTGTTCAATCTCTGACGAACGACTAGACGCTAGCTGCTGGATGACCCCGCGCGGGTTCCAGTTCGACCCTTTCCCACTTGGCGATCACCAAAGGTGCGATGGCATTGCCCAGCACATTCAACGTGGTAGTGCCGCTGTCGATAATCCTGAAAATGCCGGCAATCAACGCCACCCCCTCCAACGGCAACCCGGCAGACGCCAATGTCGCTGACAAGATGATGATGGCAAAACCCGGCACCCCTGCTGCGCCCTTTGAAGTCAGCACCATCGTCACCACCAACAGGATCTGCTGCGACAGCGACAGGTCGATGCCATAGAGTTGCGCCACGAAAATTGTCGCCACACCGAGAAAAATCGATGCGCCATCCAGGTTGACCGCATAACCCACCGGCACCACAAAACTGACGATCCGACGCGGTACACCGTAGGTCTCCAATCGCGTCATCAACTGCGGCATGACGGCGGCTGACGCGGCACTCGAAAACGCCAGAATCAACTCATTGCGAAAGTAGCGGATCAACTTGAAAATGTTTTCGCCAATCAAGTAGCAAATGCCGCCGAGTATCACCAATGCGAAAACAATCAGCGCCAGATAAACCACCCCGATCAACTTGAGCAACGGCAACAATGATGCGAAACCAAACGTCGCCACGGTCGCGCCGATCATCCCAAACACACCGATCGGTGCGTATGCCATGACGATTGAGACGACCTTGAACATCGCATCGGAAAGGCTCTGAACCACCGCGATGAAAGGTGCGCTTTTGTCCTTCGGCAGAGCGTTCAATGCCATGCCTAACAACACGGCGAAAAACAGCACGGACAGCAACTTCGCTTCTGACATAGCAACCAGCACATTGTCAGGGACGATGTTTTGCAAGATGACCAATGCGCCTTTGGACGGCTCCAGAGTGATCGCCGCAGTACCGTACGAAATACCGGAAATGTCGGTGCCGGTACCCGGCTCGAAAACGTTGGCGAAACACAAGCCGATGACAATGGCCAACGCCGTAATCGCAAAAAAATAGCCCAGCGACTTCATGCCCATTCGGCCAAACGACTTGTTATCGCCACCGCCTGCAATGCCCAGGATCATGCAACAAAACACGATCGGTACAACCACCATCTTCATCATCTTGATGAAGATGTCACCGAGCGGTTTGAGGATCTCCGCACTCACCCATGTCTGATAATACGGATGAGTATTGAAGTACCAACCGACAAGCACGCCAAGCAGTAGCCCGGCAACGATTTGCCAAACCAAGGGAATACGTTTCATGTCTAGCCTTCTTGTTGGAATGAAAGGTCTGCGTCTACTCGCAGCTGCTAGAGTCATGAGCTTCCAGCTCACTTGAGATCAAATGGCACAACGCGGTTGTGCCATGGGCGTTGTTACTTGGCGAAGAGCTGGCTCATATCCTTGAAAGCCTTGAACTCAAGAGCGTTGCCGCACGGATCAAACAAAAACATGGTGGCTTGCTCGCCCACTTGGCCTTTGAAACGAATGTATGGTTCGATCACGAATTCGGTACCAAACGCCTTCAGACGTTCGGCCAGTGCCTCCCACTGTTCCCAACCTAAAATGATGCCGAAGTGCGGAACTGGAACATCGTGTCCGTCGACCGGGTTGCTATGGACGCTTTCCTGCGAAGCGGTTTTTGGATGTTCGTGAATCACCAGTTGGTGACCATAAAAATCGAAATCGACCCACTGCGTGCTGGAGCGCCCTTCTTCAAGACCAAAAACCTCACCATAAAAGGTGCGAGCTGCAGCCAGGTCGTAAACAGGGATTGCGAGGTGGAATGGCGAGAGGCTCATCAGAACTCCAAATATTTTTTGTTGGTTGTCGAACATTCCCACCGTCATTGGCTCTTTGGATTCAGCCGTTGCCGGGGATGGGAAACATCGTAGGACGGAAAACCCAACATAAAAATCAATATATATTTCTTAGAAACACAACTAATATTTGTGAATGTTCAAAGAATTGAAGACACTCATTGCCGTGGCGCGGGAAGGCACATTCGCCGCTGCCGGCAACAAGATCGGCCTGACTCAGGCCGCCGTGAGCGCGCAAATCCAGCGCCTGGAGGCCGAGCTCGGGTTCGAAATTTTCGACAGGAAAGGACGTTCGGCCCATCTCAATAAAATGGGCCACCAGATACTTCTGCAGGCGCAAGAGCTGCTGAGGCTTTACGACAATTTGGGCTCTACAACGCTGGGCAAGCCTCCCAGCGTGCTGGTCAACATCGGTGCGATCGCGTCCGTGCAGCGCTCCTATTTGCCAGATGCGCTAGCAAAGTTTCACCAACAGTGTCCGCAGTGCCGCACACGTGTCATCCCGGGCCTTTCGATGGAGATGGTGAACCTTGTCGACGCCGGCGAGATCGACATGGCCGTCATCATTCGCCCGCCCTTCTCTCTTCAAAGTGACCTGCGCTGGACGACGTTGGCTCGAGAGCCCTACCGACTGATCGTGCCACGTGACCTAGAGGGCGAGGACTGGTCGGAACTGCTGTCCAGCCAGCCATTCATTCGCTATGACCGATCATCCTTCGGCGGCAGGCAGGTCGATCGTTTCCTGCGGCAAATGCATTTCACCTTGCAGGAAGTTTGCGAACTGGATGAACTGGAGGCCATCATCAAGCTGGTGGGAAATGGTGTAGGCATAGCCCTGGTGCCACAGACGGAAGCCCATCAGGAATGGCCCGCGGGTGTACGAGCGCTCGATCTGGGACAGCATACCTTTCACCGTGATATCGGACTGATACATCGGTCTCGGCGGAGTTTTACGGAGCCCGTGCGAATTTTGGCTCAGCTTATAAGTGACCAGGTAACGACGGCTTCTGAATAACAGCTTCTAAGCATAATGGACCCAATAGGTCCCTTGCTTGTACTCAAACCAAACTTAAGCGCGTAATTTTCCACTCATCTCTCACAAATCAAGCAGCGCCTCCTGCCTTTTGAATGACTTACAGACTTCCAGTTATCTTCCAACTTTACAGCTCTAAATTTGATCACCCGCACTTCTTGAACTACTCAGTTCCCTTCCAGACGCCGTCAATCGCTCACCCAGAGGTAGGTGGATGTGAGTACACGAACCGGGCGCCGTTGAGCCACAGGAATTACGCTGCGGGGGTGGTCACGGCCGTCGGGCTGAGAATTTCCATCAGGAAATCGATAAACACATTGATCCTGCTGGACCCTCGGTGATTGGGTAAATACAACGCGTTGATGCAGGTGCTGGCGCTGCCGGGATTGACCTCGTAATGCTCAAGCAACCGGGTCAGCCGGCCGGCTGCGACGTCGTCGCGTACCAGCCAGTCAGCCAGCAGCGTCACCCCGCCACCGCCGATGGCTGCTTCGCGCAGGATGTCGGCGTTATTGCTTTGCAGGCGCCCGTGGACGTTGAGCTGAATGGGCGCATCTTCATTCTGAAAGGTCCAGTGCTGGTGTGTGGCGCCGTAATCGAAACGCAGGCATTGATGCTCCAGCAAATCCCGTGGGTGACAAAGCGCTGCGCTACGCGCCAGATACTCCGGACTGGCCACCACCCAGCGTTCGAAATGCCCCACGCGTTTGCTGACGATGTCATCACTGACCACGGACGACCCCAGGCGCACCGAAACATCAATCTGCTCGCTGAGCAGGTCACTGACCTGATCGCTCAGCGACAGACTGATCTCCAGACCCGGATGCCGCTCGAGCAAGCGGCTCAGGTGCGGCGCGATCAGGCGTCGCCCAAACTCCACCGGCACGCTGATGCGCAGACGGCCCTGCGCTTCGCTGCCACGATCCGCAACCACGGCATCGGCTTCGTCGATCGCGTCGAGAATCGCCACGGCTTTTTCGAAATAGGTCTGGCCGGCAACAGTCACGCTGGTGTTGCGCGTGGTGCGATTGAGCAGGCTCGCGCCCAGCTCGTGTTCCAGCCCTGCCACTTGCCGTGTCACTGACGACGTTGATATCCCGAGTTTGCGCGCTGCCGAGGAATAGCCCCCGCAGCGCACGGTTTCCACAAACATCTTCAGTGCCAGCAACTTGTCCATAAGCGGGGTCCGGTCGATAGGGAACGCGGATGATTGTGCATCACTGTGCCCCCGTCGTCTTGTACCGCCGTGCTTGCCCGCACTCGCCGGCTGTTCAGACATCGGCCTTGCGGCTCAGGAATAATCCGAGCGCCAGCGCTGGCAGCAGCGCCACCGCGACGGCGGACAGGTTCCAGCCAAAATGCTCGTACAGCGGGCTCGCCACCAGAGACCCCACCGCACCGCCGACGAAAATGCTGGTCATGTACACGGCGTTCAGGCGCGCACGGCTGTGGGGATCGAGGGCGTACACCTCACGCTGGCCGAGCACCATGTTCAATTGCACGGCGAAATCCAGCAGCACCGCGCACACCACCAGCCAGACATAGCCGCTGCCCGGGAGCGCGGCGATCAACAGCGCCACCGGCGCCAGCAACAACGCGACCAGTGTGCCGCGACGACCATGCCCGGCATCGGCCAGACGCCCGGCAATCGGCGCTGCAATGGCACCGACTGCACCGACCAGCGCGAAAATCGCCACGTGTGCCTGGGTGAAGCCGTGATGACGTATCAATTCAATCGGTGCGAGGGTCCAGAACAGGCTGAAGCTGGCAAACAGCAGCCCTTGATACAGCGAGCGCTGACGCAACACCGGATAACGCCGAGCCAAGGCAAACACCGAACCGATCAGCGCGGCATACGTGGCCTTATGCGTCGGCAGCCGACGCGGCAATGCCACGGCGGTAATCAGAGCGATGACCGCCATCAGGGCCGCTGCGCTGTAAAACACCCCACGCCAGCCGAACACGTCGACCAACAGGCTCGACAGTGGCCGCGACAACAGAATCCCCAGCAGCAGACCGCTCATGATATTGCCGACGACGCGGCCACGGCTGGCCTCCGGCGCCAAGTGCGCCGCCAGCGGCACTAGAATCTGCACGGCCACCGACGTCAGGCCGATCAGCAAAGATAACACCAGGAACATCGACGGTGAATGGGTCAGCCCGGCGCACAACAGCGTGACACTCGCCGCGAGGGTGAAGCCGACCACCAGCCGACGGTTCTCCATCAGGTCGGCCAGCGGCACCAGCAGCAACAGGCCCAGCGCGTAACCAAACTGCGTCAGCGAAACGATCAGGCTGGCATTGGCGCTGGACAGACCGATCTGCGGTGCAATCAGTTCGACGATCGGCTGTGCGTAATAAAGATTGGCCACAACCGCTCCGCAGCAGAATGCCAGGAACGCGACCATCAGGCCGGAAAGTCCTGCCGGCTGTTCGGCGTTGGTCGCAACGACCGGGTTGCCCGTGAGCATGATGACACCTCATTGAGTTCAGGAAAGTGCGGCCAAGGCTACGGCCCTGGGGCGATGCGCAGAATCCACGCGGCGGGCAACGCAGTGATGCGTCCGGCGCAACGGCGCAGGCGTTGCTTCTCGCGCAACGCGCTATTGCGTGCGCCGATGATTCTCCCGCGCCGGCGGTATCTCTACGCTTTGACCCATGGCGCCGCCGCCCTCAGCGGCGCCCTTCCCCGGCTGTCACAAGGAGCGTTGTCATGACCCGTATCCCATCCGTTCTGCCATTGCCCGTCGCGTTTTTCTCTGTCCCATGAACCGCCACTTCCTGAAGTCCAGAACGCTTTGGATCAGCGTGGCAGTGGTCGCCGTGCTCGGCCTGATCGGTGCCGTTTGGCTGATGTGGCGCCCGGCAATTGCGCCGATCGAGCGCCCGACGATGTTCGATACTGCGCAGTTGCAACGCGGGGCGCGGGTGGTCGAGGCCGGCGATTGTGCGGTCTGCCATACCCGCCCCGGTGGTGAATATCTGGCCGGCGGGCTGCCGTTGGTAACGCCCTTCGGCACGCTGTACAGCACCAACATCACCCCGGACGTCGAGACCGGTATCGGCCAATGGTCACTGCCAGCCTTTGAGCGGGCGATGCGTCAGGGCATTGCTCGCGATGGTCACTTCCTCTATCCGGCGTTCCCCTACGTGCACTACCGGCGCATGAGCGCAGTAGACATCGCCGACGCCTATGCCTACTTGATGAGCGGCCCCGCCGTGCACGCGCCGGCTGAGCAGAACCGGATGAATTTTCCGATGAACATTCGGCCATTGGTGGCGTTCTGGAACCTGCTGTTTCTGCACGGTGAGCCACTGACGCCGCTGGCGCAGCGCAGCGAGGCGTGGAATCGCGGGCATTATCTGGTTGACGGTCCGGGCCATTGCGCCGGCTGCCATTCGCCGCTGAACCTGATCGGCGCGGAAAAATCCGCGGACTATCTGCAGGGCGGCAGCGTCGATGGCTGGCAAGCGCCCGCACTGGTCGGTATGGGCCAACGCAGCAACCCGTGGAGCCGTGAGCAACTGGTGGGCTATCTGCGCGCCGAGATCGTCGATGGCCACGGCACACCCGCCGGGCCGATGCGTCCGGTCAGCTTGAGTCTGGCCCGCTTGCCCGCCAGTGAGGCCGAGGCGATTGCCGAGTATCTGCTCAGCCTGGAAAACCCGCGTTCGGTGAAAGAGACGACACCGAAGACGCCTGCCAGTGAACCGGCAGCCCCTTCGAACGGCGCCCTGCTCTTCAGCAGCGCCTGCGCCGGTTGCCATGGCCCGGTGGCGCCGATGCGCACCATCGATGGTCGCCCGGGCCTGCAAAACACCTCGGCGCTGCAAGCGGCCAGTTCGCGCAACTTCCTCAAAACCGTGCTTGAAGGTCTGCCCGCCACACCCGGATCGCCCGGCCCGGTCATGCCTGCATTCGCCGCCAGCCTGGACAACGCACAACTCGCCGCACTGGCCGCGTATCTGCGTCAGCAAGCCAGCCCCGATCAGCCGTGGGCCGACCTCTCTTCCACTATTGAAGCGTTACGTCAGGAGACGAAATGAGCCAGATCACCCTCAACGTCAACGGAGCCGCGCAACCGCTTGAGCTGGAGCCAGACATGCCGCTGCTGTATGCGCTGCGCAATCACTTGAACCTCAACGGCGCCAAATACGGATGCGGTCTCGGCCAATGCGGCGCCTGCACGGTGATCGTCGATGATCGACCGGTATTCGCCTGCCTGACGCCCTGCGCCGGCCTCGAAGGCAAAAAAATCCGCACCGTGGAAAGCCTCGGCAGCGCGGAACAACCCGGCCCCCTGCAAGCCGCATTCATCGAGAAACAGGCCGCGCAATGCGGCTACTGCATTGCCGGCATGCTGATGCGCGCGCAGGCGTTGCTTGAGCGTAATCGACACCCGGATGAGGCGACCATTTGCGAGCACATGGCCGGCAACCTGTGCCGCTGCGGTACGCACTTACGGATCATCGAGGCGATCAAACAGGTGGCCGGGCACAACGGGAGCCTGACATGAGTGAGTCGAATGAGTTGAACCCAAGCCGACGCGCTTTCCTGCGCGGCGGCGCGTTGCTGATGGCGTTCACCCTGATGCCGGTGGCGCGACGTGTGTTGGCCGATACGGAAGTCGATACGCTCGGCACCGTGGTCCTCGCCCCCGACCTTCCCGGAAGCCTGCGCACCAACCCGTGGCTCGACGCCTGGATCCGCATCGGCGCCGACGGCATTACCGTCTACACCGGCAAGGTCGAATTGGGCACCGGCGTGAAAACCGCGCTGCTGCAAATCGCCGCCGAGCGTTTGCAGGTACCGGCAACCTCCATCAACCTGCTCACCGCCGACACCGCGCTGACGCCCAACGAAGGCTACACCGCCGGCAGCCACAGCATTTTCGACAGCGGTACCGCGTTGTATAACGCCGCCGCGCAGGTGCGCGAACTGCTCGTCGATGCCGCCGCGCGCAGTTGGCAGGTCGATGCGGCGCTGCTGAGTACCCGCGATGGTGTGATCGAAGGGCCGGCCGCTCAGCGGATGAGTTACGCCGACGCGGTCAGACATGTCGATGTGCATCAATATGCCAAGGCTCAGTCACCGGCGATGGCCGCCGCTGATTTCAAACTCATCGGCCATTCGCTGCCGCGCCTCGACATCCCGGCGAAGGTCAGCGGTGGCGCAGCATTCGTCCAGGACATGCGCCTGCCGGGCATGCTGCATGCGCGGGTGATCCGCCCGCCCCGTCCGGGCTGCGCGCTGCAAGCGTTCGATGCGGCGTCCATCGAAACGCTGTCTGGCGTGGTCAAGGTGATCCGCGACGGCAACTATCTGGCGGTGGTCGCCCGTGATGAGTGGCAAGCGATCAAAGCCATGCGCCGTGCCAACGAGGTGACGCAATGGAACGAGGGCGATGCGATTCCCGAGGCGGCCGAGATTCATGGTCTGCTCAAACGCCTGCCCTCACGGCGCTATCCGATCAGCAACAACGGCACGCCGAGCGGCACGGCCGACACACGTTTTCAGGCGCGGGTCACCAAGCAGTATCTGATGCACGGCTCGATCGGCCCGTCTTGCGCAGTGGCCTGGTTCAAGGACGGCGCTCTCACCGTCTGGACCCACACCCAGGGCGTTTACCCGCTGCGCGCCGGCATTGCCGAAATGCTCGGTCTGCCACTTGAGCGGGTGCGCTGTATTCATGCCGAAGGCTCAGGGTGTTACGGGCACAACGGCGCCGATGATGCCGCCGCCGATGCAGCATTGATCGCCATGCGCATGCCCGGTACGCCGGTGCGCGTGCAATGGATGCGCGAGCAGGAAAATCTATGGGAGCCGTATAGCTCGGCGATGGTCACCGAAGTTGACGCCAGCCTCAGCCAGGGCCGCCTGCAGGACTGGGCCTACGAACTATGGACCACGCCGCACAACGAACGCATCGTCAACGCCGGGCGTCTGTTGCCAGCACGCTTGCTCGCGCGGCCCTTCGCCTCGGCGCCCTCCGTGCCGATCGCCCAGCCCGAAGGCGATGGTGATCGCAACGCGGTGCCGCTGTACGACCTCAACTCGACGCGCATCAACATGACCTTCGTCACCCAGATGCCCTTTCGCACCTCGGCCATGCGTTCGCTGGGTGCGCACATCAACATCTTCGCCATCGAGGCGAGTATCGACGAACTGGCGATCCGGGCCGGGATCGACGCGGTCGCGTTGCGTCTGGCCCATCTCAGCGACCCGCGTGCTCGCGCGGTCGTAGAACGTGTGCGTGATGAGATCGGTTGGCCGCAGAAAAGCGGCGAGCCCGGCGCCGGTATCGGTTTCGCTTTTGCCCGCTACAAAAACATCATGGGTTACTGCGCCATCGCGGTGAAGCTGCGGGTGCATCCGCAGACCGGCGAGATCCGCGTCGATCACGTGGTGACGGCGGTGGACGTCGGCCAGATCGTCAGCCCCGATGGCCTGCGCAATCAGGTCGAGGGCGGCATTGTGCAGTCCGCGAGCTGGACCCTGTATGAAAAAGTCGCCTACGACGCGGGCGGCATTCGCAGCTACGACTGGAGCGGTTATCCGATTCTGCGTTTCACGCAACTGCCGAAAAAAGTCGATGTGCATTTGCTCGACCAGCCGGGAGAACCCTTCCTCGGTGCCGCTGAAATCGTCCAGGGGCCGATGGCCGCCGCCCTTGGCAACGCCGTCGCCAACGCCACCGGCCGGCGTTGGCTGAATCTGCCGCTGACCCGCTCCAACCCACCCGCCTGAGCCACGCCCGTGTTCATCGCCGATGAGCACGGGTGCCGTTGCGCCCTGCGCAAAACAGCGTAGCGCCGGCCACCGATTATCAGCCCCGCTACACCCGGTTAAGTTAGCGCCACTGGTTCGCGGCACCGCTGCCGCGCTTGAATTCCCTCTATTGATATCTGGAGCTACCCATGCCCCGTCGCCTGTTCCAACCCCTCGCACTCGGTCCTTACACCCTCGCCCATCGCGTGGCGATGGCGCCGTTGACGCGCTCACGCGCCGGCCAACCGGGGGATGTGCCAACGTCCATGAACGCCGAGTACTATCGCCAACGGGCCAGCGCCGCACTGATCATCACCGAGGCCACGCAAATCTCCCGGCAGGCTCAGGGTTACGCCTGGACGCCGGGCATCTACAGCCCTGAGCAGGTCCGTGCGTGGCGTGGCGTCAGCGCGGCGGTGCACGAGGCCGGCGGTCTGATCTTCATGCAACTGTGGCACGTCGGCCGGGTGTCCCACCCCAGCTTTCAACCCGATGCCGGCCTGCCGGTTGCGCCCAGCGCGCTGCCGGTGCCCGGCAAGACGTTTATCGTCGACGAAAACGGTAACGGCGTCTGGGGTGATGTGCCTGTGCCGCGCGCGTTGGAAACCGCGGAAATCGCCGGCATCGTCGAGGACTACCGCGTGGCCGCGCGCAACGCGCTGAAAGCGGGCATGGACGGTGTAGAGATTCATGCCGGCAACGGTTACCTGCTCGATCAGTTTCTTAACAGCAACAGCAACCAGCGTGACGATGCCTATGGCGGCAGCGTGGAGAATCGCGCACGGTTTCTGCTGGAAGTGGTCGCGGCCGTAGCTGAAGAAGTCGGCGCCGAGCGAGTCGGCGTGCGCCTGACGCCGATGGGCCGTTTCATGGGCATGGGCGATGACACCCCGGAGGCGACCTTTGGCCACCTCGTCGAAGCACTCAACCAATGGAACCTGGCCTATCTGCACCTGGTCGAGCCGGCGATGGTCGGCACAGTCAAGGATGAAAATTTCGACCCGCGCTGGGACGCGATCATTGCCCAGTTGCGCAAGACGTGGAATGGCGTGCTGATCCTGGCGGGCGGCTACGATGCGCAATCTGCCGAACAGGCGCTGATCGCCGATCGTGCCGACATCATTGCATTCGGCCGGCCATTCCTGGCCAACCCGGACCTGCCGCGTCGGCTTCACGATGGCCTGACACTCAACGCGCCGGACCCGGGTAGCTTTTTTGGCGGGGATCAGCGTGGGTACATTGATTATCCATTTCATGCTTGAGGCAGGAGAGCCTGTCCGGATTGAGCGACCCAGAGAATAAATTGCGGTTTGAACTACAGCATTTCGAATGGACGGCAGACGCTGAGAAGCGCTCTGCCGTTTTTTTGCGAAACCGGGCAAGAGCCTTGAAGGCTTCGGGCTCGCTGCCGTGAGCGACATCAACCGACGTTAGAACTTTGCAGTGTCATTGATCAACTGCAGTGGGGGCCTCAAGGCTTTTCACCTGCGTCCAACCGTCGTAGCCAACAGCCATTGGCAAATTCCGTACAAGCCTTAGAATCCCGCGCATTCTTGCAGGCGCCGAAACCGGTGACTGACGTCTAGCTGAATGCCTGGGCAAACCTCGCTGATGGGTGTCCGGCCCTACAGCCCTGCCCGTTCGGCAGGCACTCGCATCACACACTTTTTCGGCTTGGCAATCGCCTGCGCAGAGGCGCACGTTGTGCTGTTCGATCTCCAGAGGTTTTTATGTCTCCGCGTTTGCTGGCCATGGCGCTGGCGCCCCTGCTCGGGCTGTTCATTGTTGCCCTGGGCAACGGTTTTCTGTCTTCGCTGACCACCCTTCGACTGGACGCCGCCGGTGCCTCGGCGACGATGATCGGTGTGGTTTCATCGGCCTACTTTATCGGTCTCACGCTAGGCGCCGTGTTCAATGACCGCTTGATTCTGCGCATCGGCCATATCCGCGCCTACGGCAGCTTTGCTTCGCTGATCGCCGTGACCATCCTGCTGCAGGGATTGTTCTATGACACTTGGGGCTGGTTCGCCCTGCGCCTGATCAACGGCTGGGCCACGGTCGGCGTATTTCTGGTGATCGAAAGCTGGCTGCTGCTGGCGGGCGACGCGAAGATCCGCGGCCGGTTGCTCGCGCTGTACATGATCGTCCTGTATGGCGCCGGTGTGCTTGGGCAGGCAACGTTGGGCAAAATTACTGGATTGAGCGACAGCGCACCGTTCATGGTCGCCGGCATGCTCGCCTCACTGTCGGTGTTGCCGATCGTGATCCTGCCGCGCGTGTCGCCCCTGCTCGATCAGGTGGAACCGCTCAAACCACGCCAACTGCTGGGCGTCACACCGACCGGGCTGGTCGGCTGTTTCGGCTCGGGTGTCAGCATCGCGGCGATTTACACTTTGCTGCCGTTGTATCTGCAGCGCAGCGGCCTGAATGTCGGTGAGGTCGGCAGCATGATGGCCTGGACAATCCTCGGCGCCATGCTTCTGCAATACCCGGTCGGACGCTGGTCCGACCGCAAGGATCGTTTGCAGGTGCTGACCCTGCTGACGGGGGCGTGCTCGGTGTTATCGCTGGTGATCGTCCTGCTTCCTTTGTCCCCAACCCTGCTCGCCGCGATGTTGTTTCTGCTCGGCGGCGGTGTATTCGCGCTTTATCCGGTTGCCGTCAGCCACGCCGCCGACCGCGCCCCTGCCGAAGCGTTGGTGCCGATGATTCAGGGTTTGCTGCTGATTAACTCACTGGGGTCGGCGATCAGTCCGATGATGATTTCGCCGGTGATGAACTCGTTCGGCGCCAATGGCCTGTTCTGGGTATTTGCGCTGGTCAATCTGTGCATGGTCACCTTTTTCTTGTGGCGACGCGGTAAACGCCCGGTTCCGGCCAATCCCGCACCTTTTGCGGCGGCAGCGACTTTTTCGCCGACAGGGGCGGAACTGCGTGTGACCGAAGATCTGCGTCAGGCCGTGCAGGAGCATCCGCCGATGGTGGATGCGTTGAGCGGCGAGCCTGCGCCGCAGTGTGATGCGCGATAAGCGTCACGGCAGTTACCGCCATAGGCGATGCCCCGCTCGACGGAAGTCGCCATTCACTGCCAGGCGACCTTGAATAAGCGCCTCATCAGCTCGCAGCACGTAACCAGGGTTTGAGCGTCAGGAAGGCGAATAGAACCCCTCCTGGCAAGAAGGGTCTGCTCTCTATGCCCTTTCAGGAATACACCCATGTCCGCGCAACACAGCCTTGTCATACTCGCCCGGGGAGGATATGCCGCTCGGGGAGTGTTGTATTTGATCATCGGTATCTTCGCATTGCTGGCAGCCCAGGACTCGACCAGAGCCAAAGACAGCCACAAGAGCCTTGAAGCTTTGCTCGGCCAGCCATTCGGCTATTTTTTAGTCGGACTTGTGGTGGCGGGTCTGCTCGCATTTGCGGCCTGGCGTGTCCTGCAAGCCACGCGCGATGTCGATCATCACGGCAAACAACTCAAAGGTCTGGTGATTCGCGCGGGTCTGTTGGCGGGAGGTCTGGTCAACGGGGCGCTGGCGTTTTTTGCGTTGGGCCTACTCGTCAGCGGCATCCAGAGCTCGGGCGATGGCGGAGGGCAAACCAAAGACTGGCTGGCGCATCTCTTGTCGTGGAAACACTCGAACTTGTTGGTGTACCTGATCGCTCTCATTCCGCTTGGGGTGGGCATTGCTCACATCATCAAGGGCTGGAAAGCGTCGTTCGAACAATATTTCGAGGCCGACGAAGATGTCATGCGCTATGTCCGTCCGGTATCCCGGTTCGGTCTGATAGCTCGCGGCGTGGTGTTCATCGAAATTGCCGTGCTGTTGGCAATCAGTGGTTCCGCTTATCAGGCCATGGATCCACCGGGGATGAAGGAAGCACTTGATGCGCTGCAGAATCTACCCGCAGGTTGGCTGATTTTGATGGTGATGGCGCTGGGGCTGATTGCCTTCTCGGTCTACAGTTTTTCAGAAGCATTCTGGCGCAAGATCAATATGGATGTGCCAGGCGTGTCCGGTCATTAACGTGTGGCACCGGGCAATCAATTTCTCGGATCAGGATAATTACGTTTTTCCCCTGCGGTTGGCGATCATCAGCGTCGGCCCTTCATTCATTTGATTGAAGGGCCACCCCATGGATCGATCCGCGAATCACCAGGAGCAAGAACGCGGCGCGGGGATAGCGACTTCCTGCACGTTGCGCGTTATGACCAGAACCCTTTGTGCGGTTCAGCCGCCTCCCCCTCCAGCATCGGCCCCAATACACTGACCTTGCGTTGCCCCTTGGCGAACACCTCGCGGCAAGGTAAGGAGAACGTCGGATTCTCCGGATGATCCCCCGTTAACCCCAGCAAGGCATGTTCTGACAAGGCATACACCACCCGCCCGATCCCGGTCCAATACACGGCGCCGGCGCACATGCAGCAAGGTTCGGCGCTGGTGTACAGCGTGCACAGTTCCAGCTCCTGCGGCGACAGCAGTTTTGCCGCTGCCGCCGCTGCCACCAACTCCGCATGCTGAGTCGGATCGCCTTCCGGGGGCATCGAGTTATTGCCTGCTTCGACAATCACCTTGCCGTTGCGGTCGGCCACCAATGCCGCGAACGGATGGCGACCGCGCTGTTTCGATGCCTCGGACAAGGCGATGGTTTGGCGCAGTAACGTCAGATCAAGCTCGCTGACGCCGGCCGGGATGAGCTGAGTCAATTGATTCATGGGTAACTCCTGGGCAGTGGAAAACAAACAATCATTCGGCCAGTTCAGCGCCGATGGTTTCGGTCGATTTTTTTTCGTTGTTGAGCAGGATGTTGAGGACGATGGCGGTGATCGCACCGAGGAAAATCCCGCTGTCGAGCACCAGTTTCAGCGTCGGGCCGACATGTTCGAACAGCGCCGGACAGGACATCGGTAGCACCCCGACACTCACCGACACGGCGACGATAATGCCGTTGCGCGTGCCCTCGAATTGCACCCGCGACAGTTCCTGAATCCCCGCCACCGTGGTCATGCCGAACATCACGATCGCGCAGCCACCGAGCACCGGCGTCGGCACTGCGGCGATCAACGCGCCGAGTTTCGGGAACAGGCCCATCAGCACCATGATTGCCCCGGCAGCGGCCACGACGAAACGGCTTTTAACGTTGGAAAGCGCGATCAAACCGGTGTTCTGGGTGAAGGCGTTGTAGGGAAAACTGTTGAACAGGCCGCCAAGCATGGTCGACAAGCCGTCGGCGCGGAATGCGTTGCCGAGGGTCTGTTGCGTGGTCGGTTTGCCGGTCAATTTGCCAATCGCCAGACAGTTGCCGGTGGTCTCGGCCATGATCACCAGCATCGCCAAAGTCATGATCAGAATCGGCACAGGCGCGAATTCCGGTGCGCCAAATGCCATCGGCGCACTCAGTTCAAACCACGCTGCTTCGCTGACCCGGGTGAAGTGAGTCATGCCGCAAGCCGCTGCGATCAGGCTGCCGACGAACAGGCCGATCAGCACGCTGAGGTTGCCGATGAAGCCCTTGAATTTGGCGTAGATCACCAACGTCACGCTGACCGTGGCCAAGCCCAGCAACAGGTTGGAGGGATTACCGAAATCCGCCGCATCGGGATTGCCACCGCCCAGCCAGATCGCCGCCGCCGGCATCAGCGAGATGCCGATAATGGTGATCAGACTGCCAATCACCACCGGCGGAAAAAACCGCAGCAAGCGGCTGAATACCGGTGCCAGCGCGATGGTGATAACGCCCGACGCGATCACCGCGCCGAAAATCTGACTGAGGCCGAACTCCTTGCCGATCATGATCATCGGCGCCAGGGCAATGAACGAGCAGCCTTGAATCAACGGCAGACGCGCGCCGAATTTCCAGAAACCGAGGGTTTGAATCAATGTCGCCACACCCGACGT
This sequence comes from Pseudomonas sp. NPDC087817, assembly GCF_044742875.1. NCBI lineage: Bacteria > Pseudomonadati > Pseudomonadota > Gammaproteobacteria > Pseudomonadales > Pseudomonadaceae > Pseudomonas > Pseudomonas sp. NPDC087817. The sequence goes on along the minus strand of NZ_JBIUVJ010000001.1, from coordinate 257,970 downwards.
CAGCAGGTTGGCGTTGATCAGTAACACCACCTGCGCCGAAGTCAGCCCCATCGCACTGCCAAGAATCAGCGGCACCGCCACCGCTCCCGCGTACATCACCAGCACATGCTGCAAGCCAAACGTGAACAACTGTCGCAGTGGCAAAACCTCGTCCACCGGATGAATGCGTTGTGTGGTCATTTCACACGCTCCTGAAGGTGCGGCATCTGTTGAGATCGCGGGCATGCTCAGGGGCGTTTGAAAATCAGATCCGCCCCGGAGATCGTTTGACGCGGGGCCATAGTTGAACGTTTATTACGATGAAACAAATTAGCAACCATCGCTTTTTTCGATGGCGCACACACGGCACAATCAACCATTCGCTCGCTGCCAAAAAAATCATTGCCTTCGACCCGGGAGTTCACCGCTTGCGCTTCTCACTCGATCAACTGTTGATGTTCGTCCAGGTGGTCAAAAGCGGATCGTTTTCCGCCGCCGGGCGCAAACTGGGCAAGACCCAATCGACCATCAGCGCGGCGATTGCCAACCTCGAAACCGACCTTGGCGTCGACCTGTTCGACCGCACCAACCGCAGCCCCGCCCTGACCGCCAGCGGCCACAAATTGCTGGTGCAGGCCGAAGCCGTGCTCGAACGCTGCATGACCTTCGAAGCCCACGCCGACTGCCTTTCGGACAACGTCGAACCCAGCCTGACATTGGCGATTGAAACGCCTTACGGCCCGATCATGCCGGTGCTCAAAGCCTTCGAAGCCGCGTTCCCCTTTGTCGACCTGATCATCCGCCATCCGGTTTACGGCGACGTCAGCGAACTGGTCAGCAGCGGCGAAGCGGTACTCGGTGTGGCGTTCTCACAGCCCGGCTATCCCAAGGAGCTGGCGTTCCAGCAACTGGGCAAACTGATCATGCTGCACGTCTGTCATCCCGAGCACCCATTGGCGCAACTCGATAACGTCTCCTTCGACGACCTGCACGTCCATCGCCGCCTGGCCTTCAGCGCCCACGCGAGCAAACTGCCGAGCAGCGAATACCTGCGCTCGACCCAGTTGTGGCAAGCGGAAAGCTATCTAGCGTTACTGGAAATGGTCCGCGCCGGGCTCGGTTGGGCCACCCTGCCCCGTCAACTTGTGCAGCGTGAACTGGCCAAGGGGGAACTAGTGGAGCTACAGCTCTCGGCGTATCCGCATACTGACTGGCAGATTGGTGTCGATTTGCTGTGGGCGCGGCAGCGGCCGCTGGGTAAAGCCGAACGTTGGTTGAAGGAGAAATTGCAGGGCAACAAGGTGTATGAACTGGATCGCAATGGGCAAATCACCACGCTTTGACGTGGGTACAAAGAGGCCCGCCAAAGCGGGCCTCGATTTCAGGCTTTGTCACTACGCCAGTTTGACTGTTTCAGGCTGAGTCTTGTGGTCAGGGCGGATCTTGAACCAGATGGAGTACATCGCCGGCAGGAACACCAGCGTCATGATGGTGCCAACGAACGTGCCGCCGATCAGGGTGTAGGCCAGCGTCCCCCAGAACACCGAGTGTGTCAGGGGCATAAACGCCAGGATGGCCGCAAGCGCCGTCAGCAGCACCGGCCGCGCGCGTTGCACCGTGGCTTCGACCACGGCATGAAAGGGGTCCAGACCTTCTTGCGTGTTGTGATGAATTTGCCCGATCAGAATCAGCGTATTGCGCATCAAGATCCCCGACAGCGCAATTAGCCCGACCAGCGCATTGATGCCAAACGGCTGATTAAAGAGAAGCAGCGTCGGCACCACACCAATCAACCCTAACGGCGAGGTGAGGAAGACCATGATCATCGCCGCGATCGAACGCACCTGCACCATGATGATCAGCAACGTCATGGCGATCATGATCGGCAGCAACGGCAGGATCGCCTTGCCCGCCTTGCCGGATTCCTCGATAGCCCCCGCCTGCTCTATCCGGTAACCGGAAGGCAGGGTCTCGATGATCGGCTGCAACTGCTTGAGGATCACACCCGAAACATCCGGTGGCTGCAAGCCTTCGGCAATGTCGCCCCGCACGGTGATGGTCGGCGTGCGGTCGCGGCGGCGCAGAATCGGATCCTCCATGCGCACATCGACCTCGCCGATCTGCGACAACGGTATGCGTTGCCCCGCGGCGCCGACCAGGGTGAAACCTTTGATCTGCGCCGGGTCGAGCCTGATATTGCCCGCCGCACGCCCGACGACTTGCACAGAACGAATATCCTCGCGAACCGCGGTGATCGGCACTCCGCTCAGCAGAAACTGCAGTTGCTGGGCAACCGCATTGGAGGTCAGCCCCACTGCCTGCAGACGGTCCTGATCGAGACTGAAATGCAATGTCGGAGTCAGCGGCCCCCAGTCAGTGTTCACCGTTCTCATCATCGGGCTGTCTTGCAGCACGCCGCGGACCTGCTCGGCGATATCGCGCAGCTTCGCCGGATCAGGGCCCATCACCCGGTAGGCAACCGGAAACGGCGAATAAGGACCAAAGACAATTTGCGACGCCCTGAGACGGGCCTCCGGGGCGAGCCCTTCGGCAACGGCCTGACGAAAACGCAATTTGAGGGTTTCCCGCGCCGCCTCACTGTCCGAGAGCACCACGATCTTGGCGAACGATGGATCGGGCAGTTCTGGCGCCATCGCCAGGAAAAAACGGGGCGCACCTTGCCCGATGTAGGCCGTGACGATTTTTGCCTCACCCTGCTTGTGCAGCCAGGCTTCGACCTTGGCGGCCGTGGCGCTGGTCTGCTCGATCGAAGTGCCGTAGGGCATTTGCACTTCGATCATGACCTCGGGTCGGTCAGACGTCGGGAAGAACTGCTTTTTCACCAGGCCCATGCCCGCCGCCGCCACGAAGAACAGCGAGAAAACCGCTGCCGCGACCAGCCATTTGTGCGCAATAACCTGCGTCAGCACCCGGCGGAAGCGGTTGTAACGCGGCGTGTTGTAGATAGCCGCATGGCCACCTTCAACCTTCTTGATGTCCGGCAACAACTTCACGCCCAGATAGGGGGTGAACGCCACCGCAACGAGCCAGGACGCGATCAACGCGATGCCGACAATCCAGAACATGTTGCTGGTGTACTCGCCAGCAGTGGACTGTGCAAAACCGTTCGGCAAAAAGCCAATCGCAGTCACCAGCGTACCGGCCAACATCGGCGCCGCCGTATGGCTCCAGGCGTAGGCGGACGCTTTGATGCGATCGTAGCCCTCCTCCATTTTCACCACCATCATTTCAATGGCGATGATCGCGTCATCGACCAACAACCCTAGCGCGAGGATCAATGAGCCGAGGGTAATCCGATCGAAATTCTTGCCGGTGGCGGCCATCACCACGAACACGATCGCCAGGGTCAACGGCACAGCGGCAGCGACCACCACCCCGACCCGCCAGCCCATACTCAGAAAGCAAACGAGCATGACCACCAGCAACGCGACGAAAAACTTGACCATGAACTCGCCGACAGCGGAGTCGATATTGACTGCCTGGTCGGTGACTTTGGCGAGGGTCATGCCCAATGGCATTTCTGCATTGATCCTCGCGGTCTCGGCATCCAGCGCCTTGCCCAGATCGAGACCGTTCCAGCCCTCGCGCATCACAACGCCCAGCAGCAGCGCGTCTTCACCGTTATTACGCACAAAAAAGGTGGCAGGATCTTCGTAACCGCGTTCAACCGTCGCCACATCAGAGAGCATCAGTGTGCGGCCCTGAACGGAGACCGGTGTGTCGCGAATTTTTTGCACCTTGTCAAAAGCACCGTCGAGACGCAGAAACACCTGTGGCCCATTGGTTTCGATGGAGCCGGCGGGCGTCAGCACGTTCTGACTGTTCAGCGCGGCGAAGATCTCCTGCGGCGACAAGCCGAGGGTGGCCAACCGCTCATGGGAAAACGAAACGTAGATGCGCTCGGCTTGCTCACCGATGATGTTGACCTTCTTCACCCCCGGCACATGCAACAGACGCTGGCGCATGGCTTCGGCATCACGCACCAGCAAGCGCTGTGGCTCGCCTTTGGCTTTCAAGGCGAACAGCGCGAAAGTCACGTCGGAAAACTCATCGTTGACCATCGGCCCGATCACACCGGCCGGCAGCCTGATGGCTTCATCGTCGAGTTTCTTGCGTGCTTGATAGAACTCTTCCTGCACTTGCGAGGGCGGCGTGCTATCGAGCAACGACACCATCGTGAACGCCAGTCCAGGGCGGGTGTAGGTTTCCGAGCGGTCGTACCACTTGAGTTCTTGCAGGCGCTTTTCAAGGGGCTCTGCGATCTGATCCTGCATCTCCTGCGCCGTCGCGCCCGGCCACGCGGTAATGACGGTCAGCTGCTTGACCGTAAACGGTGGATCTTCCGCTCGACCCAGTTGAAAGAACGACAAAGTCCCCGCAACGGCAATCAGAAAAATCAGAAACACCGTGATCGCCCGCTCGCGCACGGCGATGGCCGAAAGATTGAAGCGCCCCTGACTCATGGACGGCTCCCGGCAACGCTGGCCGCGCTCTGCTGCGGCAATCGCACTTCTTCGCCATCGCGCAGCAGATGTGCGCCCAACGCTACAACCTGCTCACCGGCAGTGAGGTCGCCGGCGATGCGGGCGGAATCATCGCTCACCCCCAGCACCTGAACCGCTCGCCAGTTCACTGTTGCCGGTGTTCCGGCGATCACCCACACACCCGGACCTTTGCCCGGGTCGTAAACGGCGGCGATGGGGACTTGTAACGCCTGTGTCTGCGTGGCGCCTTCGGCAATGCTGAGGGTCACGGTCGCACCGATCGGCGCATTGGCCAGCGGCCCCTCGAGCACATAGCGCGCCTCAAACGTGCGCGTTGTTTGATCGGCCGAGTCCGAAAGCAGCCGCAGTTTCACCGTCACCGCCGCTGAACTCACCCCATAGAGGCTCGCTTGCGCGGTAGAGCCAGCGGCCGGGCGCAGGGTTTCGGGCAGATGCACGATGGCTTCGCGTTGCCCTGCGCGGGCCAGGCGCACCACCGGTTGTCCCGGGCTGACCACTTGGCCAGGCTCGGCGAGTGTTTCCACCACCACGCCGTCCGCATCAGCGACCAGCAGCGCATAACCCGAAGCATTACGCGCTACGTCCGCCTGCGCTTGCGCGGCGTTGAGCTGCGCCTTGGCAGTCTCCGCAGCGGCTCTGTACTGGTCGTAGGCTGATGCCGAAATGGCGCCAACGCCGACCAGTTTGCGATAGCGAGCCTCATCGTCGGCCGTCTGTTTGGCCCGGGCGTGAGCTGCAATGACCGCCGCCTGCTGCGCCCGCGCTTGCAGCCCGAGGTCGATCGGGTCGAGTCGCATCAGCGGCTGCCCTCGCTTGACGGCCTGTCCCGTATCAACCAGACGTTCGAGTACCTTGCCCGATACACGAAAACCCAAATCGCCCTGAACGCGCGCCGCGACCACGCCCGTGAAAGCGCGAGCGACATCGGGTGACGTTTGAACAGCAGCGGATCTGACCAGCGGCGCCTGCGTACGGGGATCTGCGACGCTGGCAGATTCGCCACAGGCGGTCAGGGCAAGAGGCAACAAGCATGCGGCAATGGGGAAAGGTCGGAGCCGGCGCATAGATTCCCTTACTGAGGAATAGGATGATCATCATATTCTCAGTCTTGTGACCAATATCGTCAATGGTCACCTATCGAGAAATAACTGCATCCTGACCAGCAGCAATATTGGACTATCGATCGTCTGAGTGTGCGACTCGCTATTGCTATGGTTACCTGACATCCAGACGTGCATGTAGTCATATCATTAATATGACCAATTCAGTCAATAGTCACTAAGAGGGTGTCGCCTGGAATTGATTCGCCTGAGAATTTTGCTCAGGGAAGGGTCAAGGCATGAGGCTGCGCAGGATCAGATTGGTGGTCAGCGTGGGCGCTTGCTCGATCAGATCCAGATTGTGTTGCAACAGCAGCGGGTTGACGAAAGGTCGCAGCGCCAGATTGATCGCCTCGACGGTCTCGTCCAGCGGCGTCTTGCGTTCGAACTCCCCCGCTTCTCGACCTTGACGCACGATGTCGAAGATAAAGCCCTTGATCTGCGCTTCATACACCTGGGCACTGTTCCAGCGCTCCGATGCGGAAAACGCCGCGATGTCGTAGAGCTTGCGATCGTTGAAGAACAGGTCCACACCCGTGGCGATCACGGTTTTCACCAATCGGCGCAAACGCTCGGTCGCTGAAATGGCTTCTGCGTTAACGGCCTGTTCGACAGCGGCAGCGATCTGGCCCAGACAATTGGCGCAAATGGCCTCGCCAATCGCCTGCTTGGAATCAAAGAATTTATAGATGTACGCTTTGGAAAAACCGATGGCCTTGGCCAAATCGGAAACCGTGGTTTTAGCGTAGCCATACTGGCTGAAGTGTTCGTTGGCCGCAGCGACAATCTGGTCACGAATGTCGTGCTCGGCGGGGCCACGAGTGCTCGGCGAGGAGGTAGATAGAGATGGCTGGTTCATGAGGGCAGCTTACTCACCCCATCAAGGACTGACAACTCGCCGAGCATTGTTCAACTGTTCACCGCGAGCTTGTCACACCACGGTGGCTGCAATCATTCTGGAACGCCAGGCAAACGCCAACACCATCAGCAGCCCCAGGCCCGCCATCGCCGCTCCGGCCAGGGAGATCGCCGGATAACCCAGACCCGCGTTGATCACCGCGCCACCCAGCGCTGCGCCAATCGCGTTGCCGAAATTGAAGGCGCCGATGTTCACCGCCGAGGCCAGATTGGGCGCGTCCTTGGCCGCTTCCATGACGCGCATCTGTAGCGGCGGCACCAAAGCAAAGCTGGCGATACCCCAGATCAGGATGGCCACGGCGGCCGGCAGCGGCCAGCGCATCAGTATGGTGAACGCCAGCAAGACCAGAATCAGTACGCTCAGCGAGACGATCAGGGTGCGATCGATCGAGCGGTCAGCAGCCTTGCCGCCCCACATGTTGCCCAGCGTCAACCCGACACCGTAAAGCATCAGCATGGCAGTGATGTAAGCGGTGGACGCATGGGTCTCGCTGCTGAGGATTGGTGCGATGTAAGTGAACACGGTAAACATCGCACTCGAACCGACGACGGTCAGGGCCAGTGCGGCCAGCACCGGTCCGCGCCCCAATACTCGAATTTCCGCCATGACACCGACACTTTGCGGCGCCCGCACGTTGGGCAAGGCGAACCACAACGCGGCCATGGTCACCACGCCGAGGCCAGTAATGCCCCAGAACGCGGTGCGCCAACCGAACAGTTCGCCAAACCAGGCGGCCAGCGGCACACCGCCGATGGTCGCCAGCGTCAGGCCCATGAACATCGCCGCGACCGCCCCGGCACGTTTCTCCGGAGCGACCAGGGTGGCGGCGACGACGGAGCCAACGCCAAAGAAGGCACCGTGGTTCAGTGAGGTTACGACCCTGGCGATCATGAGGCTGTAGTAATCGGTGGCCAACGCTGACATCAGATTACCGAGGGTGAAAATCGCCATAAGCCCGATCAGCAGAGAGCGCCGGGGAATCCTGCCGGTGGTCAGAGTCATCAGTGGTGCGCCGAGCAATACGCCCAGCGCATAAGCACTGACCAGCAAACCGGCAGCGGGAATGGAAACGCCCAGATCCGCGGCGATACCCGGCAACATGCCCATGGGGGCGAATTCTGTGACACCGATGCCGAAGGCACCGATGGCGAGTGGAACAAGTGGTGGATTGATACGCATGGAAAACTCCTTATCTATGCCGCCAATGCTACGATCCCGTCTTTTCAGGCGGTAGATAGCATTTTTGGCAATCACCTTTGCGTAGGAGGCACAAGTGGATTTCAACGGCAGGTCAGGTGAAATGAGCGTGTTCACCACCGTGGCGCAGGAAGGCAGCCTGTCGGCCGCCGCGCGCGCACTGGGCCTGACACCCTCGGCTGTCAGTCGGATCATCGCGCGCACCGAGCAACGTCTTGGCACCCGCCTGCTGTTGCGCACCACTCGAGCGATCACCTTCACCGCCGAGGGCGAAGCGTTCCTGCGCGGCGCCCGGCGGATCCTCGCCGACATGGATGAGGTCGAAGAAGCCATTGCCGACCAAGGCGTGCCCAAGGGGCGATTGCGGGTCAGTGCCGCCCTTGGCCATGGACGCCTGGCCATCGTTCCCTTGGTCGCAGCCTTCAGCGCGCGTTACCCGAACATCGTTGTCGACCTCACCCTCGGCGACGAAGTGGTCGATATTCTCGCCGGACAGGCCGACGTCGCAGTGCGCTTCGGCCACCTGCCCGACAGCCCGCTGAGCGCACGCAGGATCGGCGACACCGGCCAGGTCGTCGTGGCGTCGCCCGAGTATCTGCAGCGGCACGGCGTCCCGCAGGAACCGGAAGACCTGCTCCAGCACAACTGCCTGCGCTTCAATTTCAAGCGTGCCGAACCCAACTGGCCATTTATCCGCGATGGCAAAGCGTTTTCCCTGAAGGTCAGCGGCAACATCGAATGCAGTAGCGGTGAAGCGCTGGCACAACTCGCGCGAGTGGGTGCCGGCATTGCACGTATCGGAGAGTTCAGCGTGAGCGAGGATCTGCAGCGCGGCGACCTGATTGCGCTGTTGCAAGACTGGAACCCGGGGGATCAGGAACCGATTCATGCGGTGTTCGTCGGTGGCGCGGCGATGCCGGCGCGGGTGCGGTTGTTCGTGGACTTCTTGCTGGAGCATCACCGGATGTCAGCGCAGGTATAGGCTGATATTTGCGCAGCCGCATTGCGGATAATTCGGCGCGTGCGAATGACATCCCAAACAACAAGGTGCGGAGCAAGGAAGTCACCCCTTGAGTACATTTCGAAAGTATCTTTGCCTGGACTTGTTACTTTGGATCTACCTTCGGTTGCTGGAATACCACGCTACCGCTGATCATCGTGCAGCGAGGAAGCCTGCTGGAGCTGGCCGCCTACGAAACAGCGCTCGCACTCGCGGCGATCATTTCGATGTTGTGTCTGGCGCCGCGTGTTGAGTCGATGCGCCGTAGTACGGCGCTCAAGGTGGGCTGTTTTGCGATCTTGATGGCCAGCGTATTGCGATACTTTTTTGCCGCAAACTGGTATTCGCTTGATGCGCTGATACTGATCGATGTGATCGCTGAATCAGCATTTGGAATGATCCAGCCTCTTTTGGGCATCTATCCTGCGGAAACCGTTGATAAACATCGTGCGGAGGCTGCATTTCGCGTCCGACGCATCGTTGTTACTGTTGGCCGGGTTGCTGGGCCTTTGTCGGCGGGTATTGTGATTACGGTTTCCTCACTGGAGGTCTCACTGCTATCTGTGTCGATAGTCCATGCGTTCAAAAAAAGATATGGCACTTTAAAAAGTTCACACCTGTAAGCCTACAGGTTGTTCTGGCGGGCTTATGGTGAAAGTGGTCGTTTGGCAATGCTCTTTGGCAAAGGTGGCCGGTTAGTGCCTCTCGTGAGGATTAGAAATCCACTCAAGCCTGACCTTCGCCAAAGGCAGCAGTCGGCCAAGAGCCGACAGTCTCTGTCGTTGCGAGCAGCTCATCGGTCGACAATGCCCAGGTCGGAGTCACCCCTTGGTCAGATCAACCAACGGCGTCTCCCGCACCTCCGTCTCGCGCCCACCCTGAATCTCGCTCACCTGCTTCAAGGCCTTATCCACTGCCGCCTTATCCGCCAACAAGCTGTAGCTGATGCGGAACTGCTTGTGTTCCTTCGGCCCAATTGTCGGCACCAGGTTCAGTGGCCGCTGATAACGGCGGTTGTAGGAAAAACTTGTCCCCGGCTCCAGCCCCGTGACATAGCCCTGGCCTTGGGTATCGGTGTTTTTCCACAGGGAAAACACCGGCAGTGTCTGCGTATTGAAACCGACCGAAATGCCCAGGCTGCCGGCCTTGTTATGCAACACGGTCAACGTATCGCCCTTCGCATCGGCATACGGCACCACGTTGTAAACCGTTTCGTCGTAGTCCTTGGTCGGCGCGCGGTAGGTTTGCCATTCGGGCAGATCGCCCTTGGCCTTGTCGTTGAACGGCGACACTTGCTTCACCGGCGCGGCGAAACGAGCGCCCTGCTCCAGGAACGGGGTGCTGAAGTTACTGTGATACAGCGCCTGGTATTCCTTCGGATAGTCGCCGTTGTTGGTCAGGGTGTCGTTGAGGGCGAACACTACGCTGCCGGGTTCGGTGACCAGTTCCGTCGCGACGGAGAAGTCGACCTTCTTGAACGCCTGCTCTTTCAGTTCGCCGCGCAGGGTGATGGCGTACGGTGGTATTTCATCGATGTGCAGGGTGACTTTGTTTGCGGGAATGTTGGCGGCTCGACCGTGCAGGGTCAGCAGTTCGCCGTTGTCGACGCCGGGGTGGCCGACCCATTCGTATCCGCAGCGGGTGACCAGCTCATTGAAACCTTCCAACCAGCCCAAACCACCGCGGCCATTGAGTTCGATGAAGGACGGATTGACCACTTCCTTGACCGGCGAATCCCAGCCCATGCGCACATTGCCGACCGAGGCCTGCAAGACATTCATTCCCCGTGTCGGCACTACCGAGAGTTTCATCGTACCGTTATCGATGTCGACAATGCTGACGCCTTCCTGCCGACCGCCATGCAAGGTGCGCAGGCTAACGCTGAAGGGTTTATCGGTTTTTATGCCGAGTTGCTGGCTGGTGATCTGCCAGTTCTGGGCGGCTTTGTCGGTGTCGAGCAGAACGTAATCCCAGGCCATGGCGTGGGAGGCAGCGGACAGTGCGCTGAGGGCAACAACGAGTTTGAGCGGGGTCATGGCAGCAGCCTTTCTTGGAGTTATGCGCTTTTTATAAACGTGATGAAACGTTTCAGCAAGCTTAAATGGCGATGCCACGCTGGTGTATGCCGAGAAAGATATCGATAACCCGGAAATCGAGTCGACACCCTGTCGCAAATCTGCCGCTAGCTTCTTCCGCTCTCTGGCAGCCACCGCCACGGGCCCATTCGCCTAATGTCAGCAGACAGTGGCCGCTCAGGAACGTCCGCTTTCGGCCAGAAGCTGACCGTCAGCATGCTCCCCTCGAAGGACTCCTGATCTATAGTCACTGAAGAATCCATAGGAAGCGGTGAAATTCAACTTGCAGGGAGCGTATGAATGACTCGATTGCAAACACTCAAGTTGATTCAGATAGGCATTGCCCTTCCAGCCTATACCGTACCTTCAAGCACTACATTCGTCTTCACTCTTTGGTTCACCATCACCTCGACGATCAACCTGTTCACCTCACAATCCTTTTCAGGTTGGGGGGTGATCATGTTGTGGCTTCTGCTGTCGCTGTTCTCGCAATGGGCATGCTGGAGTATTTTTTCCGACTCGCTGGAGGACAGCCCCTCTGTGCAACACCTGCCACTACTTTTACTTGGGGTTTTGTTAACACTGATTCTAGGTTTGAGTGCCTGGGTCCTTTTTCACATAGGCCTAATCTGGCTTATGTGCGGAACACAAGGCATTGCAGCCGGCGTGCTTTTGACGATCAATTGTGTAAGGAAAAGACGTCAAACTGGCGACATGCTCAGTGAATGAGTTCATCAGGGGGGCGGCCCTTTGCTGAGAGTGGAGGCGTAAAGCAGGTGTTCTCTATCAGCCCATGCAACCGTTCTTCCACTGGATACAACAAAGCCCTGACTATTCAGGGCTTTGTCGTTTCTGGGGGACGCGCGACCTGCTCCACATGGGTGGATCGCTTGCGCAGCCCTCATGTAACCCGAAAACACGCCGATACCGTCCAGCAGCACGGAAGCACCGCAGCAGCACTGACTCCCTAGAAGGCAGGAACCCAAACAATGTTGGAACACCTCTGGCGCAACATCCATTCCCCGGACTACTTGCCCAACGTACTGGAGTGGATGCTCCATATTCTCCTCAGCCCGTTCATGGTGATCATGTGCCTGATGGTCGGCGCGCTGGCCGGCAAATGGTGGAGAGCACTGCCCTACGGCAGTCTGACTTGTTATGTGGTCTTTCTGAGCCGGTCTTCTTTCTATCGGTGGGAAAGCATTTTCCCCATAGCCGGCCTGCCTGCGCTGGCGATAGATGGCGCACTGCTTGCGCTGCTCGGCTTTTATTTGAAAGGCGTACTCAGAACCCGCGCAGAAGCAAAACCCGAAGGCCATTGGCTGCGCAGGCTTTATCAAGGCCTTAAGGTCGTCATGCGGACAATCATGGTGATGTTCTGGGCAGTCGTCGTGCTGTTTGTTGTGATCTTCACTGTCTCGGTCGCTAACCAGCCGTCATTGGCGCATTGAGCAGCTTCCTGCTTGATCAGACAAATCGGGAACCAGCTTCGCCGGACACAGCGCTCGAATGAGCTGCCGACTCAACAAGATGAACTTCCGTGGCATTGCGCCCCGCCAGCCAGGCCAGCACAGACGCGGCGACCAACACCGCAGCACTGAGCTCGAATGTGGCTTTGTAACCACTCAGATCAAAAGCCAGACCGCCAATGATTGCCCCTCCCGCGATCGCCAGTTGGACAATGGCCACGAGCAAGCCGCCTCCGGCCTCCGCATCATCCGGCAGCGTTTGCGCCAGCCATGTCCACCAGCCGACCGGCGCGGCGGTAGCAACCAGTCCCCAGAGCCCGAGCAACACGGCAGTCAGCACCGGTGAATGGCCGAAGCTGACCAACGCTAGCGCGATGGCCGCCATGATCAGCGGGATGACGGTCAACGTGCGGTAGAGGCCGCGACCCATAAACCGTTCGATCAGAAAGGTGCCGATAAAACCGGCCAGTCCCAACCCCAGCAGCATCAAGGACAACGTTGAAACACTGACGCCCGTCACGCCTTCAAGAAAGGGCCGCAGGTAGGTGAACAGCATGAACTGGCCCATGAAAAACACGCTGACGGCGACCATGCCCAAGGCGACTGGCAATTGCTTCATCAGCCGCAGGACATTGCCGCTACCGGCCTGGCGCTCGACCTTGAACGACGGAAGACTGATCAGCAGCCAGACGGCGGCCAGCACGGCGACCGGAACGACGCAGAAGAATGCGCCGCGCCAGCCGATCAGCGAGCCGAGAAAGCTCCCCGCCGGAGCGGCGATGACCGTGGCCAGCGCGTTACCGCCATTGACGATGGCCAGCGCTCGGGAAACCTGATCGGGCTGCACCAGACGCATTGCGGTCGCCGCCGAGAGAGACCAGAAACCACCAATCGCAATCCCGATCAGGGCACGTCCAAACATGAATGACGGGTAGCCCGGGGCGAACGCGACGACCGTACCGGAGACGATCATCAACAAGGTCAGGCCCAGCAGCAACGTCTTGCGTTCGATGCGCGCGGCGACCGAGGCAATCAGCAGGCTGGTGATCAAGGCAAAGGCACCGGACACGGAAATCCCCTGGCCTGCCTGGCCTTCGGTGATGTGCAAGTCGGCCGCAATCGGCGTCAGCAAGCTGACGGGCATGAACTCTGAAGCGATCAGGGCGAATGCGGCCAACGACATGGCCAGCACCGCGCTCCAGCCGCCTGTTCTTTTAGAAGGATCTGTAGAAGGAAACGTCATGAGAACTACCTGTGGTGCGAAAAACCTGTGGATGTGATGCGCAGGGGCAAGCAGTCAATCGCCCTGGCGGGCACTGTCCCTGTAACAGATAGACACATTCTCCCGGTCAATCCGGCCCTTCCCTAGTGCATTCCTCTTGAATGCTTGCCTGATCCTCTGGCGATGCAGGGTGATGGATAGGAAACGTCTCGCGCGCGGATTAGAGTTCGGTCAACAGGAGTGACCTACATGATCCCTACCCCCCCGCCCCAGGAATCGCCTCTGGCGTTGAACATTGACCCGCGCGTGAGCGCGCCGGGGGACTTCGCCACGGCCATACCCGGTTTGTCGCTGTTTCGTCGCGACCAGCCGGCGCCACCCGTGGTGTGCATGATCGAACCCAGCCTGATTCTCGTCGGTCGCGGCGAAAAGCGTTTGTGGGTCGGTGGTGAGGGTTACAGCTATGACCCTTCGCGGTTTCTGGTGACGTCGCTGGATCTTCCCGCCAACTCTGAAGTGACGCTCGCCAGTCCCGCCCAGCCCTGTGTCGGGCTGGTACTGAAACTGGATGTCAGCATGTTGGCCGAGGTCATCACCAAGAGCGGCTTGCCCACCAAGCGGCAGCCATCAACGGGAACGGGCGCCGCGATTGGCAGCCTGTCCTCTGCGCTGGAGGGCGCGCTCGATCGCCTGCTGGCATTGCTCGATGAACCCGAAGCGATCCCGGTGCTGGCGCCGCTGATTCTGCGCGAAATCCACTATCGGTTGCTGCACACCGACCAAGGTGCGCGGCTGCGGCAGATCACTGCCGTCGATGGTCAGGGTTACCGCATCGCCAAGGCGATTGACTGGCTCAAGGTCAATTACACCGATGCCCTGCGCATCGACGATCTGGCCGCGCGGGTGCAGATGAGCGCGCCGACCTTTCACCATCATTTCCGCCAGCTCACCGGCATGAGCCCGCTGCAGTACCAGAAGTGGCTGCGGCTCAACGAAGCGCGGCGGCTGATGTTGGTCGAGCGCCTCGACGTGTCGCGCGCGGCTTTTGCCGTCGGCTATGAAAGTCCTTCGCAGTTCAGCCGCGAATATGGCCGGCTGTTCGGAGCCGCGCCGAGTCGTGACATCGCCGTTTTGCGCGGGCAGCCATTCGAGGCAGAAGCGCTCGGCACAGTAGCGAATTGAACGAAAACCGGTGATGCGCCTCGCCGCGTGTCGCCGCCAATAACAATGCACGTCAACCGATGATCAAGCGGGTGAACCATGGAACTACGAATCAACCAGAAGACCTATCAGGTCGATGCCGACGCCGATACACCCTTGCTGTGGGTGATCCGCGATGATCTGGGCATGACCGGGACCAAGTACGGCTGCGGACTGGCGCAATGCGGCGCCTGCTCGGTGCTGGTGGACGGCAATGTGGTGCGCTCGTGCGTTACGCCGGTGGCCGGTGTGGTAGGTCGCGAGGTCACCACCATTGAGGCCATCGAAAGCGATGAAGTGGGCAAGCGGGTGGTCTCGACCTGGGTCGATTTGCAGGTCGCGCAGTGCGGCTACTGCCAGTCCGGGCAGGTGATGGCGGCCACTGCGCTGCTCAAACAAAACCCTAAACCGAGTGATGCGCAAATCGAGGCAGCGATGGTCAATCTGTGCCGCTGCGGGACGTACAACGCCATTCATGCCGCCGTGCATGAGCTTGCCGGCAAAGGAGACGCCTGATGACCGTTCGCATCGACCCTTCACAGCAAGCCTCGGTACTGGATCTGCACGAACCGATCAATGTATCCCGCAGGCGTTTTCTGACCGGGACTGCCGTCGGCGCGCTGGTCCTCGGTTTCGGCCTGCCGCTCGGTACAACACGCGTGCAAGCGGCTGCGGCAACTACGACGGCCGAGCGCGGCACGCAGGTCCCGGCGTTTCTCGAAATTCGTCCGGACAACCGCGTGCGTCTGCTCTGCCCGTTCATGGAGGGCGGACAAGGTACGTTTACGGCGATGGCGCAGATTGTCGGCGAAGAGCTAGATGCTGATCCGTCGACCTTTCTGGTCGAGGCCGCCCCGCCCGGCGAAGCCTATGTGGTGTTGGAAAACGGCATGCGCATCACCGGCGGCAGCATGTCGGTGCGCCTGAGTTACCCGGTCATGCGCCGCCTCGGCGCCCTCGCCCGCGCCATGCTGCTGCAGGCGGGCGCGCAACAACTTGGCGTGCCAGTCAGCGAGTTGAGCACCGAGCCTGGCAAAGTCGTGCATGCCAAGTCGGGCCGCTCGTTGGCTTACGGAGAATTGGCCGAGCGCGCGATGGATCTGCCGGTTCCCGATCCGGCTTCGGTGCAACTGCGTGATCCGAGCCAGTTCCGCTGGATCGGCAAACCGGTGAAGCGTCTCGATGCTTACGACAAGTCCACCGGCAAGGCGCTGTACAGCATCGATCTGAAGGTCGACGACATGCTCCATGCCGCCGTTCAACATGCCCCGCGCCTAGGCATGACCGTGGGCAACCTGCGCAACGAAGACCAGGTCAAGGCAATGAAAGGCGTGCATTCCGTGCATCGTCTGCCGGGTGCCGTGGCGGTGGTCGCCGAGCGCTGGTGGCACGCCAAACGTGCGGTCGAGGCGATTCAGGTCGACTGGCAAGAACCAACGGCCGAGAGCAAAGTGCGGCCGATGCCCGCCGACTTTTCCAGCGATGCCTGGTTCAAGCGCCTCGCTGAAGATAAGGGCCCTGCCAAGGATGATGAACATGAAGGTGATGTGGCTGCGATTCTCAAAGAGACCAAGACCCGGATCGACGCCACTTACCACAACCAATACCTGAACCACGGCCAACTGGAACCGCCTTCAGCCCTGGCCCGATTCAATCCGGACGGTTCGCTGGAAGTCTGGCTGCCGAATCAGGCGCCGGACATGTTCCGCGCCGACATCGCCAAACGCACGGGCCTCGATCCGTCGCGCATCATCTTGCATTCACCGCTGCTGGGTGGATTCTTCGGTCGGCATTTCCTCTACGATTCGGCCAGTCCCTACCCTCAGGCGATCGCCCTGTCCAAGGCCGTTGGCCGCCCGGTCAAACTCATCTGGAGTCGCGAGGAAGAGTTCCTGCGTGATGTGCTCCGCCCGGTTGCGGCGGTGAATTTCCGTGCCGCGCTGGACAACGACGGCTGGCCGCTGGCAATCGAAGCGATCAGTGCCACCGAAGGTCCGACCGAGGCCCTCGCCGGCAAGCAAGGTGAAAAGCTCGACCCGACGGCGCTTGAAGGCTTGTCGGGCAAGTCTTATGCGATCCCCAACAAGCGCATCGCGCAGATCTACGTCAAAGGCCCGGCCATGCTCGGCTACTGGCGTTCGGTGGGCAATTCCCTCAACGACTTCTTCTATGAATCGTTCCTTGATGAACTGGCCGACAAGGGCGGCAAAGACCCGTTCGACCTGCGCCTGCATTTGCTGCGTGACAACAAACGGCTGACCACCTTGCTGCAAGCAGTGGGTGAACTGTCGGGCGGCTGGAAGCGCGGTCCGTTTACCGCCGAGGATGGCAGCCGACGTGCGCGTGGCGTGGCCATGGCTTCGCCGTTCGGTACAGAGACTGCGGTAATCGCCGAGGTGTCCATCGAAAACGGCCAGGTCAAGGTGCATGACATCTGGCAGGCGATTGACCCGGGCAGCATCGTCAACCCGGCAATTGTCGAGGCGCAGGTCAATGGCGCCGTGGCGCTGGGGCTGTCGCAAACCCTGGTGGAAGAAGCCGTGTGGGTGGATGGCAAACCCCGGGCGCGCAACTACGACTTGTATCCGATCCTGCCGCCTGCGCGGATGGCACGGGTACACGTGCGTGTGGTCGAGAGCGGGGAAAAAATGGGTGGCATCGGTGAACCGCCGTTGCCAGCGGTCGCGCCCGCCGTCGCCAACGCGGTGGCGACGCTAACCGGTCAGCGGGTGCGCAGCCTGCCCATGAGCCGACACACCTTCACTTGATCAGCGCCGGAGCGTCCATGAATAACAGCCGATTCGCAAGAACCGTAAGCTGGCTGGCAGTGCCGTGCCTGGTCGCGGCAGGCCTGCTGGCCTGGTATGTCACCCGCGAGCCCGTCTCGCACCTGGAAAATCCTCAGATCGCCGTGGCCGACATCGAGCCGGCGCTGGTAGCGCGTGGCGAATACGTCGCCCGGCTCAGCGATTGCGTGGCCTGTCACAGCGTGCCGGGCGGTGCGCCGTTCGCCGGAGGACTGGAAATGGCCACGCCGCTGGGCGCGATCCATGCGACCAATATCACCCCGGACACGGAAACCGGGATTGGCCACTACAGCCTCGCGGACTTCGACCGAGCGGTGCGCCACGGCGTGGCACCCGACGGTCGCCGGTTATACCCGGCGATGCCCTACCCGTCCTACGCCAAGCTCAGTGACGATGACGTGCGTGCGCTGTATGCGTTCTTCATGAAGGGCGTGGCGCCGGTCAAACAGGCGAATGTCCCGAGTTCGATTCCGTTTCCGCTGAACCTGCGCTGGCCGATTGCACTGTGGAACGGCGTGTTTGTCGACGCCGAGTCTTACGTGGCCAAACCGTCGCAGGATGAACGATGGAACCGTGGCGCTTACCTCGTTCAGGGCGCCGGGCACTGTGGCAGTTGCCATACGCCGCGTGGTCTGGCGTTCAACGAGAAGGCACTGGATGAATCCGGTAAACCGTACCTCGCCGGGGCCTTGCTCGATGGCTGGTATGCGCCGAGCTTGCGTGACGATCACAACACCGGCCTGGGCCGCTGGAGCGAGCCGGAGATCGTGCAGTTCCTCAAGACCGGACGCAACCAACACGCGGTGGTCTACGGCTCGATGACCGAAGCGTTAAACAACTCCACGCAGTTCATGAGCGATGATGACTTGGCCGCTATTGCCCACTACCTGAAGTCGCTTCCCGGCGATCGCGAACGAGATGGCGCGCCTTGGCAGTATCAAGCGGTTTCGGCAGCGGAACGACTGGACTCGCCCGGTGCTCATACCTACGTAACGCGCTGCGCTTCGTGCCATGGTCTGGACGGCAAGGGCCAGTCCGAATGGATGCCGCCGCTGGCGGGCGCCACCTCGGCGCTGGCCAAGGAAAGTGCCTCGGCGATCAACATCACCCTGAATGGCTCTCAACGAGTAGTCGCGGCCGGCGTGCCCGACGCCTATCGCATGCCAGCCTTCCGTGAGCAGTTGTCGGATCAGCAGATCGCCGAAGTACTGACCTTCATGCGCAGCACCTGGGGCAATCAGGGCAGTGCTGTCGATGCGCAGACGGTTGGCGAGTTACGTGAACGCACCGATCCGGCCAGCAGCAGCCCGATCATTCTGCAGATGCGCTGAGGAGACACTGATGGAAAGCATCGACTTGCTGGTCCTGCGCACGGCGCGGGACTGGCTCGCTGCCGGCGAGCGTGTACTGCTCGCCACCGTGGCGCGCACTTGGGGTTCATCACCACGGCCGACAGGTTCGATGATGGCCTTGCGTGACGACGGTCGCGTGGTGGGCAGCGTATCCGGCGGCTGCATCGAAGACGATCTGATCCATCGCTACACCACGGCCCATGGCGGCAGCGCTTTTAGCGACAGCGCGCCAGAAATGGTGCGCTATGGCGTCAGCGCCGATGAGGCGCATCGCTTCGGTTTGCCCTGTGGCGGCACGCTTGAACTGGTCCTTGAGTTCAACCCGGCGTGGCAGTCTCTTGATGAGTTGCTGACGCAACTGGACGCCGGGCAACTGGTTCGTCGTTGCCTGACGCTGGAGTCCGGTCAGGTCATGCTCGAACCGACTGCGACGCCGGAACAGTTCAGCTTCGATGGCGCGCAAATGCTCAATACCTTGGGGCCGGGCTATCGGATGCTGATGATCGGTGGCGGCGCGCTGGCCGAGTATCTGGCGACCATGGCGTTATTCAACGGGTTCAAGGTGGCGGTATGCGACCCGCGTCCAGAATACATCGAGACCTGGGCGGTAGACGGTGTGGAGTGCATCGTCGGCATGCCGGATGATGTGGTGCGCGACTTTGCGGTGGATCTGCGCACCTGCATCGTCGCCTTGAGTCATGACCCCAAACTCGATGATCTGGCCTTGCTTGAAGCGCTGCACAGCCCAGCGTTCTACATCGGTGCCATCGGCTCACGGCGCAACAGCCAACTGCGCCGCGAACGCCTGATCGAGCATTTTGGCGAGACCGAGGCCTCGCTTGAGCGCCTGCACGGGCCAATCGGCCTCTACATTGGCAGCAAGACGCCTGCGGAAATCGCCGTCAGCGTGATGGCCGAGATTCTTGCAGCGAAGAATGGCGCCCGCCTGCCGCAAGCGTTTTCAATTGCCAGGGCCAAAGCGCTGGCGGAGTGAGCCGCGCTTCTATTGCACATCGACGTTATCGGTCGGCAACGACGCCAACATCTCAGCGCGGCACACCTCAAGGATTTCGTCCGCCAGTGCAGAGTCATCCGGGCAGGCACGCGACAGGATAATCGCGCCGACGGCACGCGACAGCAGGTCGATCATCTTCTTGCGTCCCGCCCCCGCATCCGCGTCCGGCCCAGTCGGGTATCTCTCTCCCAAGGTTTGCACGGTGTGTTCAATACCCTCGGCAAACGTCGCTTTCACATCGTCCGACTGACGCGCCGCGTCGCCGCCCAGCGCGGCCATGGTGCAACCCTCGCTACGTCCGTCGCGATGTTCTCTGTTCACGTAGACGTTGATGAAGCCGGGAACATCCAGCGCCTGTGCGCCTGTCAGCGATTTGCCCAGACTGCACGCCGAGGCTTCGGCCATAAGGTCGGCCTTCGACCCGAAGTGTTTATAGAAACCGCCATGGGTGAAACCGGCGGCCGCCATGAGATCCGCCACACCGACGCCATCAAAGCCGCGCTCTCGGAACAGCGTTGAAGCCGTTTCAACGATGTGTTCTCGGTTGGCCTGCGCCTGGGCCTTGGTCACTCTCACGTGCAATACCTCGTGTTTACCGGGAAATCCTGCGTCCAATCATACATAGATGCCGACCATAATCAAAACCGTTGACAGTTTAGATTTCGATCATCATCCTAATTGCACACACACCGTGCTTCATCTGAGAGAGATACCCATGACAACTCGCCCTACTGTTTTGATCACTGGTGCCTCCACCGGCATTAGCGCCATCTACGCCGAGCGCTTCGCGCAACGCGGCCACGATCTGGTGCTGGTCGCCCGTGATCAGGCGCGCCTGGACGCACTGGCGGCGCGCTTGCGTAGCGGATACGACGTCGCCGTCGATGTCATCCCGGCGGACTTGACCCAACTTGGCGATCTACGCACCGTGGAGAGCCGCCTGCGCGACGACGAGCGCATTGGCATCCTCGTCAATAATGCCGGCGCGGGATTGTCCGGCAATTTTGTCGAGCAAAGCACCGACAGCATTGCGCAACTGGTCGCCCTCAACACCACGGCGCTGGTGCGTCTGGCCAGCGCCATCGCTCCACGTCTGGCCAAGGCCGGTGACGGCGCAATCATCAACATCGGTTCGGTGGTCGGCCTGGCGCCAGAGTTAGGCATGACGGTCTACGGCGCGACCAAGGCATTCGTGCTGTTCCTGTCCCAAGGACTGAGCCTGGAACTCTCGCCTCGGGGCGTCTACGTACAGGCCGTGCTGCCCGCCGCCACCCGCACCGAGATCTGGGATCGCTCCGGCATCGACATCAACACGTTGAGCGAAATCATGGAAGTCGACGATCTGGTCGATGCCGCGCTGGTCGGTTTCGATCGCCGCGAACCGGTAACCATCCCGCCGCTGCACGAAGCGGAGCGCTGGGATGTCCTGCAGGGCGCACGTCAGGGGCTGATCGGGCAGATCCGCCAGTCTGCGGTTGCCGAGCGCTACCAGACGCCAAAGTGATTTTTTGCTGGCAAGTATCGGCACCGGATTCGACGCAGGCGCAAGGCCGTGCATCGAATCCGTCCTGCTATTCAGCGCCGTCAGGCAACGGCTGCCACTCCTTACAACTGACAAGAGCTGCGTCACGATGAAAGCATTTTTAATCGATCGCTATGGCAAGCACACCGGGCGCATTGGCGAGGTTCCTGCCCCCGCAGTGGGGGCCCACGACGTGCTGATCGAGGTACAGGCCAGCAGCGTCAATGTGCTGGACTCCAAGATCAGAAAAGGCGAATTCAAACTGATCCTGCCCTATTCGTTTCCATTGGTACTGGGCAATGACCTCGCGGGCGTCGTGGTGGAGGTCGGTTCGCAGGTGAAACGCTTCAAACCGGGAGACGAAGTGTACGCTCGCCCGCCAGAAGCGCGGATCGGCACGTTTGCCGAATTGATCGCGGTGCATGAAAACGCCATCGCCCTGAAACCCGGCAACGTCAACATGGCACAAGCCGCGTCCCTGCCCTTGGTCGCACTGACCGCCTGGCAAGTGCTTGTCGAGACCGCTCGCCTGAAGAAAGACCAGAAAGTGCTGATCCATGCGGGCTCCGGCGGTGTCGGCAGCATCGCCATCCAGCTTGCCAAACACATCGGTGCCTATGTCGCCG
The DNA here is from genome assembly GCF_044742875.1 of Pseudomonas sp. NPDC087817. Classification (NCBI taxonomy): domain Bacteria; kingdom Pseudomonadati; phylum Pseudomonadota; class Gammaproteobacteria; order Pseudomonadales; family Pseudomonadaceae; genus Pseudomonas; species Pseudomonas sp. NPDC087817. Next base: position 235,961 of record NZ_JBIUVJ010000001.1, on the reverse strand, counting down.
CCACCACCAGCACCGCAAATGTCGAATGGGTGACGGCACTGGGTGCCGATCTGGTCATCGACTACACCAAGCAGGACTTCGCCAGCGTCTTGCACGGCTACGACGTGGTGTTGAACAGCCTCGGTGCCGATGTCCTGGAGACGTCAGTCAAGGTGCTCAAGCCCGGTGGCCAGCTCATTTCCATCTCAGGGCCGCCCACGGCAGCGTTCGCGCAGGAGCAAGGGCTGTCTTGGCCTTTGCAGCAAGTCATGCGCCTGCTGAGCCTTGGCATTCGGCGCAAGGCACGCAAGCAGGACGTCAGCTACGCGTTCGTATTCATGCGGGCCAATGGCATCCAACTGCAACAAATCACCGCGCTGGTTGAGGCCGGCATCATCAAACCGGTGATTGACCGCGCCTTCAGCTTTGCATCAACGGCAGAGGCACTGAAATACGTCGAGCAGGGACGCGCCAAAGGCAAGGTCGTTATCACGATCAAATGAGCATGCCGCCCCTTGATGAGCCGACCGAAGAGCGGCAAGCGCTGAATGGGCCTGGATGTCACCGAAGCACTTTATAGATCTCGTTCATCACCTGCATCGATGCCGCTTCGACTGTCCCTTCGTTACGGCATAAAACCCAGCCGTGATCGGCAACCGCTTGCTCGAACATCTCGGTACACGCTACATGCTCCGCGTGCTTGCGGATCACAGTGCCGCCCAGTCCCCGCGAGCGTGTCGTTGCTCTTGCCCATGAAATATCCGGTGCGGTGACAACCCCGACATGCAGATCCGGCACACGCACCTCCCGCTCAATGTTCAACTTGAGAATCTCGGCAAACGGCACAGTATGGCGGAACGCGGCGTCCGACGGATACCAGCGATCAATCAGGATAATGCTGCCCAACGGCTGTTCAGGCAGCACATGCCGGGAGATCCAGCGACGGCTATCAGCGAAACGCTGACACACCGCCCACTCCAGATCCCGCGAAGGATTTCTGGCGAGTTCGTTAACCAGAGCCATGGTTTCGCCCCGGTAAGGATCGCTTTTCCTCTCGCAAAGTCGGATGACTTTGTGGTTGTCAGCCCGCAGTCCTGCCGTAACGGCCTCCAACAGCGTGGTTTTGCCGGTGCCCTTGGGCCCATCCAGAGAAACAAACAGCGGAGGATTCATTGTTCACGCAACGATTGAGACATTGATGAACACTCTAACCTCATTTCTGACATTCAATGAGCTCACCCCAGCCATTGCCAACACTTCCTCCCCAGTTTCATCGTGATCAGACACGTTTTCCAACGAAGCCTCTCCACGCGAGGCGTGGATCCCGCTTATGCCACTGGCTACGCAGATTGACCGTGTCAATCTCCCAACAGCTTCTTCAAATCCACGCGAAACAGGCAACAAGTTGTTTCACTTATCTGGCAATGGCCGCATGCATGCGCGGCTCGCGGGTTACAGAGGAGCAGAAACGTAAGCTGGGGGCCTTCAGCCAGTTGTTTCCCAAGCGGGCCGACATCAGCCTGCGAACCTTTACCCAGAAACCACCGTCCGAGCTAAGGCATCAATGCTTACCGCTCGCCACGAGGTTTCCGTTTGAAAGCTGCCATCGTCAAAAAATACCGTCTGATCATCAAGACCATGGGCTATGTGGGCTGGTCGCTGTTCTGGCTGTTGCTCTGGGACATCGCCGTCACCGTGGACTTCATGCTGTTTCTCAACGCCAAGATCAACCTGCCGCTGATGCCGCTGACCTTGCTCGGTTCGGCTCTGGTGGTGCTGATCAGTTTTCGCAACAGCAGCGCCTACAACCGTTGGTGGGAGGCGCGGACGCTGTGGGGCATGATGATCAACAGTTCTCGCAGCTTCGCCCGTCAGGTCCTGACGCTGCTGGATGACCCCGGCAGTGAAGTGAATCCGGTCAAGTCGACGTTGCTGCGCCGCCACGTGGCGTATGTCAATTGCCTTGCGGCGCACCTGCGGGGTCAGCCTTGTCCGGAGGAAGTGCGGGCATTTATTCCCGCTGACGAGTTCGCCCGCAGTGGCACCACCAACAACTTTGCCAACGACATTCTCACCGGTTCCGCGACCCTGCTCGCCCGGGAATATAAGGCCGGGCGCCTGGACAGCATTCGCCTGGCGCGGCTGGAGTCGACGCTGGTGGATTTGTCCAACAGTCAGGGCGGCATGGAGCGGATCGCCAACACTCCACTGCCCTACCCTTACGTGTATTTCCCGCGTCTGTTTATCTCGCTGTTTTGCCTGATCGTGCCCGTGGGGTTGGTGGAATCGCTGGGCTGGTTCACCCCGCTGGCCTCGACCGTGGTCGGCTTCATGCTGCTGGCCATCGAACGCATCGGCACCGATCTGCAAAGCCCGTTTCGCCACAGCGAACACCAGATCCAGATGGAAGCTCTGTGCGAAACCATCGAGAAAAACCTGCAATCGATGCAGCGTGATTCTTTGGGTGATGTGCGCAAGCAAGTAGAGAACGCTTAACCGGTACGCTGCGCCTCCGCCCATTGCGTGCGGCTCAGTCCGTAGCACTTGCAGGGTTTGCACACGTTGCCCATGGTCAGCTCGGCGTCGTACAAGTGCACGGCGCCCAGCTTCAGCGTGGCTTTTTGTGATCGAAAGTTGGTGGGCGCGATGTGCAGGTAAACGGTGTCATGCGTCTTGAATGCGTGTTCCAGCATCAGCCGCTTCAGCTCGTGATTACTGGTGCCGCCCCATTTTTCCCGCACCAGAAAGGTGTACCCGATAGCGATACCCTCGGGCCGATCAGGTGGCGCGTAGTAGCTCGACGTACCGACGATTTTTCCCGATTTTGTATCGATTACGGTGAGCGCCGTTTTCGTCGCCAATAGCGAGGAAAACTAGCTTTCGAATACCCCACGCTTATAGCGATCGGTGGCGGGATGGCCAGCCCAGACCAGCGGATCACTCGCTGCCTGATACAAGCCTTCAAGGTCATTTTCGGCCAACGGTTGAAGCCTCAGCGTGGGGCCACACAATGTGGGTTGGCAGTCGAAATCGGTTGCGGACATGGAGGCTTTTCCATAGGGCCAATGAGCATGTCGCGAGTCTAAACAGGCCGGGAGCCAAGGAAAGATCCATTACCGAGGATATTGATGGGACCATCCGGCAATTCGCTTCAATGTCCGGCAAACCCGACCCCGGAGCGGGACATAATTTTTATGCCTTAAAAGCATTGCGCGCCCAGCCTTTGTCCCGCCGCACATATGCCACAAACGTATAAACAGCTATTTTTTTAGTATTTTATTTCCTCATTTCTACATCGTTATAAGTGCGCCTTCGATCCAGTACCCCGCTGGAATTTGCAGGAGCATCCGTGTGAATCGAACGACTTCGCCAAGCAGAATCTCCCTTCCGAAAATTGCGCTGACCCTGGCCGCAGTGCTGGTGTCCAGTCTGACGCTGGCGGATACGGTCAAGGAAATTCGTATCGCCGTGCCGGACATCAGCGCCGGCCCGATCAGTTGAAAGTCATGCAGGGGATTTCGCCAGTGATCGGCCAGACGCAGAGCGAAGCGGAAGACAAATATCAACAGTTGCAGAACCTGGTCGAACCCCGGGTCGGGCTCGCGATGCTTGCGGGCATGGCCGGTGGCTTCGACCTTTCCGAATACGATCTCGACGGTCCCTTGCCGGAACTGCCACTGAGCAACTCGATGCAAAGCCGTCAGGCCCTGTTCATCGATCTGGCCCGTCGGGAAAACCTCAGCATTCGTCAGTTGTACCTGAAAGTCGCCGGGGCCCGCGGGCACCACACCGTGATCGGCACGCCGAAAACCGTGGCCGATACCCTGGAGCAATGGTTCGTCGAACAGGCCGCCGACGGTTTCAACATCATGCCGCCGTTCCTGCCTGAGGGGCTGGATGACTTCGTCGAGGGCGTGGTGCCGTTGCTGCAACAGCGCGGACTGTTCCGCCACGAATACAGCGGCTCGACCCTGCGCGAGCATTTGGGACTCGAGCGACCGACCAATCGTCACGCTCGCTGACTATTTGCGCGGTGCGGTCTTGGAATTGCTCAGCATGCCCTCATAACCATGGCTATACCCAATGTTCCCCCCGAGAGGAAGGACACACCATGACCGCACCAACCGAAACTGCCATTCTTGCCGGCGGCTGCTTCTGGGGCATGCAGGATCTGCTGCGGCGCTACCCCGGCGTGCTGCACACGCGCGTCGGTTACACCGGCGGCGATGTGCCGAACGCCACCTACCGCAACCATGGCAATCACGCCGAGGCCATCGAAATCGAGTTCGACCCTGCCGTGATCAGCTATCGGCAGATTCTCGAATTCTTCTTCCAGATTCACGACCCGAGCACGCCCAACCGTCAGGGCAACGACCTCGGGCCCAGCTACCGTTCGGCGATCTACTACCTCAGCGAACAGCAACGCGACATCGCCGAAGACACCGCCGCCGACGTTGACGCGTCCAAACTGTGGCCAGGTCGGGTGGTCACCGAAATCGAACCGGCGGGACCGTTCTGGGAAGCGGAACCAGAGCATCAGGATTATCTGGAGCGCATCCCCAATGGCTACACCTGCCATTTCATTCGCCCGAACTGGAAACTGCCAAAGCGCACCTGAGTACAAGATTGCTGGCGCCACTCATCTGTGACACGTTGGCGAGGACGTTAATTTTTCAGGGAAGATCATGGACATTCGATCAACGCAAACCAGGGACTGGAAGCTGCTCAAGCAAGTGCGACTCGCTGCACTGTTGGACGCCCCGACAGCGTTTGGTGTGAGTTACCCATCCGCCGCTGCCTACACCGAAGAACAGTGGCAGGAACGCGCCTCGTCAGCCGGAACGGAATTCTGGCTGGCCTTCGAGCAAGACCGACCTGTCGGCATGATCGGTGCGGCCGTCAGCGATTCGCAGCGCTTCAACCTGATCGGGATGTGGGTTGAGCCTGCTGCCCGCGGTTCTGTGGCGGCGACTCGGCTGGTCGACGCCGTAAAGGCCCGCGCCACGCAGCGAGGCTTTGATCGGGTGTTCCTCGACGTCTCTCCCGACAACGCGAGAGCCGCGAATTTCTATCTGAAACAAGGCTTCGAGTTTCTCGATGAATGGGAACCGCTGGAAAGTCACCCGCATATTTCGGTGCAAACCATGTGCTGGGTGTGCCAGGAGGCAAAAGCGTTGGCTTTGAAAGTGCACTAGCGGTCGATCAATCCCTACTGCCTAGCAACACGGTCAAGTCAGCCAGGGCATAAAGCCCTGGCAGATAGCATGTCACTTTTTCTTTTTCGCAGGTTTTTCAGCCTTTTTCGAGTCCTTGGCCTTGTCTGGCTTGCTGTCAGCTTTCTTTGCAGACTTTTTCGGTTCGGCGTCTTTTTTCTTGTCTTTCTTATCGGAAGATTTTGAAAGCGCCGAGGCCGCTGCGGATTTCTTTTCAGGTGATGACTTTTTGTCCTTCAAATCCTTGCTGGCTTTCGAAGCTTCACCTTTGCCTTTCTTTTCGTCTTTAGCCACGCTGACCACCTCTCGGAGTATGCCGGTATTGGCACAACGCCTGTGCAATTGACCACAAGCTGATCATTAGGGTGAGCGCGCTGGGGGGCGGTTCAAATTATTTTGCTGCAGGATAGGCATTGTGGGTCGATATTCACTTCTAAAGCGCGGAGCAAAGACTTGCTCTTAGCCAGCAATAGACCCTGCGCTGACGCACTGTAGTTCGCCATCATCGAAGGGTTATTTCTGATGAATTATCTTAACAACGACTTGAGGGCTAATTTCGTAGAGGCACTTGAGGAAAATATCGACACTGATGTCCATCGCCTATGAAAAGCTCGGCCCCGCCCATGCTTTGGCTCAGGCAGGTTTAGAGGGTGGGAGTGAGATCGTTCTGAATTATGTAGATCACAACGAGGCTGGACTCGCGTTCGAACATCTACTTTAGATGATAAATGAGCCGCCGCCACCTATATCTGAAGCATGTATAAACGTACTGGCCCGGATAGCAAAACCTTGGAAAGGCCGTTCAAAAAATGAATGAGCATTCGTCAATAATCTCCGCTGGATTCAGCGAAGATTATTCTGTTCTCCTATTTCCTCATCTCATTTCGCCCACATGGCGAACTGCCGTTTCAATACGTAGCCGCCCAGCGTGAGCCAGCTTTTGCACACCGACCTCTCTGGCAACTGCATACACGAGGGCCTCAGATTCGTGACCTGCCTCAATCATCTCTGTGACTAGAGCGCAAAGTTCAGGTAAGGAAATCTCTAAAAGATTTCTCGACTCCTCATTTCCCGAGCGCCTGAACGAGACGTCTGAATCATCCTTGAGATGGCTTGGCCAATAGAAAACACCCAATGAGGCCTCCTCATGCGTTTTAAATCTAGCCTTCGCAAGTTGATCGACACGATCACGAATACGTGCCCCTGTCCGAACCCATCCATGTGACCGCGCAATACGCCGCGCGAGCACCACATCAAGGACTGGCCCTTCTTCGTTGATGACGTACTCAATCATCTGCTCGAGTACGGGGGTATATCCAGCATCAAAAAAACGATCCGGATCGACCGATTCTACCGCCTCTTTTGGATCTACTTCTCTGTAAAGAAAGCAATCAACAGGGATGGATCTAACGTCTGGGGCTTTCATCGAATGCAAATTGGCTGCCTTGGCATATTGCTGTGACGCAGGTACCCCATCCGATTCTTTCCATTGGGCGTCATCTTCCATCGCCACTTGGCTTACTTGATCGATGACTTCAATTACCTCAGCCATGGCAGCATCGGCTTCGAGTCGCCCTGCCTCAAGAGCTGCTTCAAGTACAGCTTGCTTGGCACGCGATTCCGCTAGTAACTCAGATAATTGCTGGTGAACCTTTTCCGCTGTACCGAGGGCGTCGACCCACCAGTCCGTGGACCAGATGCGCACAATTTCCCAGCCCAAGCCGCGCAATACATATTCGCGAAGCTTGTCACGATCACGCGCCGTGGCGCTGCGGTGATAGGTTGCGCCATCACATTCGATACCAGCAAGGAAGCGTCCCGGTGAGTCCGGGTGAATGACACCTAGATCAATCCGGAAAGACGAAACGCCGATCTGCGTATGAACTTGCCAGCCTTTTTTGACCAAAGCTACCGCTACGGCTTGTTCAAAGGGACTATCAAAGCCACCAACACTGCCGAAATTGGCTTCAACCAGTGCCTGTGGCCCTCGCTCTGCAAATTCCAGAAAATGTTTCAAGTCACGCACACCGATTGCCTGCGTACGTGCAAGATCCATATGCTCTGGCCGAAGAGTCGAAAAAACACGAAGCTCTTGGCGGGCCCGGGTAACGGCGACATTGAGCCGTCGCTCCCCCCCTTGCCGGTTTAACGGACCGAAATTCATTGACATCACGCCGGCGGCATCTTTCGCGTAGGTGATCGAAAAATAAATGATGTCTCGTTCGTCACCTTGAACGCTTTCGAGGTTTTTAACGAACACTGGCTCTAGTTCTGTTTCGGCGAAGTAAGGTTCCAATGTGGGATCCTTACGGCGGGCTTCATCCAACAAGTCTTCAATGAGCTTCTGCTGTTCGCCGTTGAATGTCACCACCCCGACGGTATGTCCTGATTGACGAAAATCAGCCGACTTCAAGCGGGAAACGAGGTCGGCCACCAATGCGCGCGCTTCAATCGGGTTTGTCCGAGAACCACCTTTTTCATACACGCCGACGACCGGATAGAGTTTCACCGCCCGGTCAGTTGTAAAGGGTGATGGGAATGTCACCAGCTTCGACTGATAGTAGCGCTCGTTGGAAAATGCAATAAGGCTTTCGTGACGACTGCGATAGTGCCAATTCAGGTTGCGTGTTGGCAGATTCGCACTGATGCATTCATCGAGAATGCTTTCGAGATCCGATTCCACATCTTCGTCTTCTGCCGTTGATTCGGCCCGATCAAAGAACGAGGTGGGCGGAAGCTGTTTCGGGTCACCGACCATCACTACCTGGCGACCTCGGGCCATTGCGCCAATTGCATCCCAAACCGGAATCTGCGAAGCCTCGTCAAAAATCACCAGGTCAAAAGGAGTTGACGCAGGTGGCAGGTACTGGGCGATGGAAAGAGGACTCATCAGCAGACACGGCGTCAACTTTGTCAGTGCTTCAGGAGCACGACTCATGAGCTCGCGCAAAGGGATATGCTTAGTTTTCTTGCTCATCTCATGTCGTAGCAAGCCCCACTCGGAGGAGCGGCTGACACTCTCCTGGCTTGGGAGGTCAGCACATAATCGGGCACGCAGCCAATCACGCGTCAAGGCGATGAACTTGTCGTCAAGCGCACGGAAATCGCGGATACGCTGCTCATGCTCGGCGCTGACAAATGAGCGTATGACCGCTTCGGTATCAACGGTTGCGTTAAGCCACCAACGCGCGTAGTTCACTTCCAGAACGCGACGCACCTTACCGGGAGCGATCGTGCCATTTTCCAGTGCACCGACAATAGGGGCTAGCCCCATCCCCATTGCTTCATCCCTTACTTTGCGCCAGGCACACCATGTTTTCAGGCGAGCTTCGGAGGAAATGATCAACTCACAATTTGATATGAGTCTATCGATCGAAAAATCTGAAACTTCGGAGATTCCCGATTCGGTGAAGTGACCGGTGCTCGTCAGGTCAGCGGAGCAACGGCCAAGTTGGGTAAGCTTCTCGCGAAGACTGATGCCCGCCAGACAAACAGCCCCTTCTGGCTCCAACAATGCGTTCCCGTCACCCAAAAGACTGTGCAGTCGTGCCTTGTAAGAAACAACTTGTTCGGAGGTGAGTGCAAGCCTGGCGATTGCCGTTGCTAGTTGCCGTTGAAACTCCACAGCTTGCTGAGCGAATTCAATCTTCGTCCTCAAGTCTTGCCAGAGTGGGATCGTTTCTCTTAGATCCAACAACTCCGCGAGGTTCCTTTCGAGCACCGCTCTCTCCTTGAGCAGGACAAAGTCGGTCTTCAGGGTTAGGCCACAGCGCCCTTCCTCCACCTCGGGATGGTCCTCAACCATACGGCCACGGTCTTCGATTTCACGTCGCTCAGCCTGGAATCGCAGCGCTGCCGATAATCTGTCCGTGTTGGACCCCACCCCCTGCCAAAGCGCTTCAGTCTGATCTTTCAGCTGCGATAGGTCAGCAATCGTTTCATCAAGACTGCGAAGGGTTCGTAGACGATCAAGTTCGGCCTTGAGAGTTTCCCCCAAACGACCTTCTTCAATCTGTTGGAAACCTTCGTCCAGCCATATTGTTTCGTTTTTCTGGGACTGCAGTGCCTCCTGGAATGCAATGGCTAATACCAAGTGAGGTACTTCGGATTCTGCTCCCTTCCACACCGAACCGCAGGTCTGGCCGACGTCAAGAGCATTAATCGCGTTACGCGTTGCGCGAATCTCAATCCAGATCGCGAGATCCTTGCCTACGTCAGCTTCGCCAACTGTGATTTGAATCGGCTTGAGTAAAGCTGCGATCCTTCGACGGCCCAGCCAAGATTTAGGCCAGATCGCCTGACTTGCTTCATTCCATTCATGCTGGAGTTGATTGACATCAAGCGCCTCTATCGCCTCACCGTAACTCACAGACAATTGTTGGGTGAGCTCGCTAATTTGGGAAAGCAGCGCTACAGCCTGCTGAAGTTTTTCAATAACATCCGGCGACCAGGGCGAATCTAACTCGGCAAAAGTTGCTCGGCGCTGCGATACCAACTCAACACCACGTTTGACATCAGCTATTACCCTTGATGGCCACAGCTCGGACAGCTTGGAATTTATTGTTCGATGCTGCTCAATCCAGGTGCATCCTTCAGCCAGTTGCTGAGCCAATGAACGTGCATCTGGTCGCAATGCAAATCGCCAATCATGGCCAGCTGCTGTTGATAGCACTTGCGAAAGGAGAGTAAGTCCTTCCAAAGCAGTCGGGGTGGATGAAGTAGCTGGCAATCCCGCCAGTTCAACAAATCTTTCAACACAACGCTGCGCATCCAAGGCACAGGGAAGGACATCTCGCGCGGCCCGGATGAACTGCTGCTGCCAATGAGGTGACCATTCAGCCTGAGCAACTGATGACAACACATGACCGACCAACTGCTCGTAACCTACAGCTTTAGCGTTAACCTCAAGCCGATCAGCCAATCCGCGGAGCTCAAGCATGCCTTTCTGGTCATGGAATTCGGGTGATATCCATGCAAGCGGTGCTACAGGCTCGTCTGTGCCAGAGGTAACGATTCCTATGGCATCGTAAACTGTGTATCCATTTCTATGACGGCGATGCAGGCGCTCCACGTAAATGTTCAGACTATCGCGCAGGGTAGCAAGACGCTGCGCTTCCACTTCCCAGGCAGCAGAATCGATCTGTCCCGTTGCTTCCCACGCCGACTGCAATTGCGCTAGCACTTCGGTCTTGCGTGCTTTACTCGAATGCAGTTCAAGGCAAAACTCGCCCAGACCGATTTCCCTCAGACGTCGGTAGACCACATCTAGAGCGGCAATTTTTTCCGAGACAAACAGCACACGACGACCTTGCGCAATCGACTGGGCAATCATGTTGGCAATTGTCTGGCTCTTGCCTGTACCCGGTGGGCCAATAAGTACGAAGTCTTTGCCCTTCGCGGCAGCCAGAACAGCGCATAACTGTGAAGAGTCAGAAGGAAGCGGACAGAAAACTTCGGCCGGGCCATAGTCGCAGTCTAGCGATGTTGCATCTGGAAACGGTGTTTGCGAGTTAAACGAATCCCGAGGCGTGTCCAGCAAATGCTGGACTACCGGACTCTGTCTCAAGTGTTCCGCGTTCTCTGCCAGATCTTTCCACATGAGGTACTTGGCAAAGGAGAACATGGACAGCACGACATCCTCGTTCAGCTCCCAGCCTGGAATGTCTTTAATGGCCTGGCCAACCCTGTTCCAGATTGCTGCGATGTCCAAGCCTGACTCGTCTCGCGGCAGCTCCTCCTCCAGGGAGCCCAACCCAAGTTCAAAATCCTGACGCAGCATTTCAATGAGCGTCGGGTTGAATCGCGGTTCGTCGTCGTGCAGCACGATAGAAAATCCCGAGCGCGCATTTTTGCGCTCGAGGCTCACAGGCACCAATACCAGCGGAGCACGATAGCGTTGGCCACCACGATCCTCTCGAGTCCAACTAAGGAAGCCTATCGCCAAGAACAGTGTGTTCGATCCTCCTTCCTGCAACGCGGTGCGAGCGCTCCGATAAAGGTCAGTCAGACGCGCATCCATCTCCGTACTCGATAACGCAACGAACACTTCCTTGCGCTTGAGTGCATCTTCAGCGTGTCGACGACGTACGTCCTCACGCTCGCGCTGCTCATAAAGTGCTTTCTCACGGGGATCGGCGCCATCCATCAGGTCGGGCCTAGTCAGCAAGCGGAGGCGCTGGCCACTCGAAAGAAGATCTTCCAGTGCGCCCGGATCAGGTGCCTCAACCTTCAGCGCGCGTTTTCCCGCCTTGAAATTGAGAAGATTGTTACGCAGAGAAAGATCCAAAAGCTTGCGCTGCCAACGCCCCAAGCGGTCTGCGGGATCCAGTTTTGACATATCTTCGATTTCGAAGACAGCTGTGTCATCCGAAAGATGACCGGCGTCCTCCACCAGAAGCGGTGGAGCCTCTTCCTCTAAATCTATCGCGATCAATCGCGCAGTCCGGTTTTCGGGACTCGCCAAAGGTTTGATGCGCTGGAGTCGCGCTCGACGGATGTCCAGTAACATCTCAAACCTGGCTTGGGCATCTTCAGCGATTTGTTGATTGCCTCGCTCTACCGCATAGGAAAAGGATGGCACCGGATGTTGAGTGAGTAGCGTGGTCTCAAACAGTGCGAGCTCTTTGAGTTTCACACGCTTGCGTATCGCAGTAACGTCATCCACCAAGGTAGTTGTGAACTCCTCAGGTTTGAGCCAGAGTCCCGCAAAGGCGTGGCCTTCAGTGAAGATCATTACGGGGTTGAGCCCTGCTTGTTCAAGGGCAGCACAAAAAAACAAGGCAAGATCCAAACAAGTAGCAAGACCTGAGTCGGTTACCTGGCTGGGGCTACGCACCTTCTGTCCGAACTGCTCAAAACTAGCAGGTGGCAACGCGTAATCGAACTTCAGTCTAGCGATGGCACCCCAGATTGCCGAGGCCAGTTGCCAAGCCCGCTTAGCGCCGCCCTCGTAACCATTAAGTCCCGATGGCTTATCGCTCATTCGCAACAATTCAGCGGCTTGTTTGAGTAAACGCTCCACTGCCGCATCGTTAGGTTGGACAAATGCAGCTGTCATATCCGGAATGTGCCGTAGACCGCCCCACTGAGTGCGAGGCATAAGTTCCACAACCTGTTCCAGTCTGGCAATTTCCCTCATTGCGCCCGGCGTTTCGCTGTCATCAGCTTCCAGCGTGAACGTGAACGTGGACATCTCTGCTTCGGTAAGACGGTTCAGCAGCGGGCCGTCCAGTACCAGGTCCAGACCGGGGATAACCCGAAAAGCATCCGCAGCAACCTCGTCAATACGCCATATCTTTGGCTTGAGCACCTCTGGCGACGATCTCAATGTGAGGATCACGTTGTTGAAGCGCTCATCTGTTTCGTTAGAAATCCGTAGCTCGCGAAGCACCGGGATAGCGTTCTGAAAATCCGCAAGGTTTAGTTTCGTCACTAGGGTGGCGAGAATTTTCAGCTCTTTTGGGGCGGGAACCTCGAGGGGCATGACGGGCTGAACGACGTCGTCCATGGGCAACCTTCCTTGTTGAGAGGCTCAAGGGGGTGCAGGCGACAACCCGGTCAATAGGTCTCCGCTTGAGCTAATGGCGAGATGATAGCCTTTACCCAGACATTATTAATACGCCTTTGGTCGGTCCCTGCCCTGACGCCAAACACTTTTTAGTTCTGCTTACCTTCATCCCGAAGTTGCGGTGATTGCGATATTTTCTTCCTGCTCCCAGCCGCCCGATTCGTCCGACCGATTAGAGAATAAAAGTCGGTAGAAACGCTCTGACTTCTATTTGCTGCCGGTAATAACCATGCTCAGAGTCGATCCTTAGTTTTACTAGATCAGACCGTGGCTAAGTCCTGTCGTAGATCACAACCACTCCGTCAAAAAATAATGTCTCACGTACATTTCAATGCTCTTTCCATTTTCTTGTAACGCCCATCTCCGCTGAAGCCCTTGGTTGGGATAAAGAGATCAAACTTTGGGGGGAGTTCGGCCTCCCATGGGCGACGTTGTTTCGCTGACCAACACAGCAGGTCAGGTATGGGAGCTGTCGACCTTCCTGACTGTTCCCACCTGGATCAGCTCCAGCGTGTAATGGGCGTTGATCAGGACAAAGTCATCCTGGTTAGCACACGCGACAGCATCGCGGCTTCCACAGTGCAACGGAAAAAGCGGCGCGTTTCACGATAGTTTTCCTTCGAAGCGTTTCAGGGAGAAAGACGACAGATCCAGGTCGGTCGAGCCACGCATGCACCACTGCGCAAATGCCTCGCCGAGTGCGGCGGAGTGTTTGAAACCGTGGCCGGAACAGGCTGACACGAACAGGGTGTGTTGCAGGGACGGATGCTCGTCGATGATGAAATGGCGGTCCGGCGTCACTGTGTAGGCGCAGACCGCAGACTTGAGCACTGTCGACGTCACGCCAGCGATCCGGCCGCGCACCTGGTGCTCGTACATCGCCTGCTCTTCGGCCGCCGAGACCGTGCGGTCGATGTCTTGCGGCAACGTCGCGGTGTGGTATTGCGCCGTGGCGATTTTCAGACTGCCTTCGCCGGGCAACGCGGGAAAGCCGTAATTGACTTTATCGTCGCCGCGACCGTGGGTGAGGATAAAGGTCGGAGAATGGCCGACCAGTTCGGCGTTTTCTTCCAGCTCGAACCAGAACAATTTCTGCCGGTAGACGCTGAGCAGGTTTTCGAACGGTTTGCCGAGTAGCTCGCCACTCCAGTTGCCCGCGCTGATCACCAGTTTGTTGGCAGACAGCGTGCGACGGTCTGTCGTGACGGTGACGCCCTGCTCGTCAGAGCTGATATCGGTGACCGTTTCACCTTTGTGCAGAATCGCCCCATGCTGCTCGGCGAGTCTGAGCTGTACGTCGATGCAGCGTTCCGGGCGGACGAAACCGCCGCCCGGCTCGAAGTAGCCGATGGCCGTGTCGTGCACGTTGGCGAATTGCGCAAAACGCTGGCGAATCTGCGCGGCGCTCAGGACTTCGTGCTCAATGCCATAGGTCTGCGCCAGACCGATGGTGCGCAAGGTGAAGTCGGTTTTGTCATCGGGATCGAACTCGGGGCTCGACGTCAGCACCAACAGCCCGGACTGTTCGAACAGCGACTCGCCCGTCAGCGCCTCCAGTTCGCGCCAGATGCGGTGGGAGTTGCGCACGATCGGCACATATTGCGCGCCCTCACCCACCGACAATCGAGTGATACGCGTATCGCCATGGCTCGATCCAAGGTTGTGCGGAGGATGATGGCGGTCGATGCCGACAACATTCACGCCTGCTTTCGCCAACTGATACACCGTCGCGGCGCCCATGGCACCCAACCCCAGAACGACTACCTCGCAGCGCACGGACATCAATAGCTCCCTATCAAAAAGGCGCCAGTTGAGCGGGAAACCGATCGGGAATCAAAGACTAAAAGGGCATATGCATATGTCTGATTGTGTGGAGGGAAAGCTCTGACTCCTGCCGTATGTCGGTTAATCGCCGAATTATTGGAGAATTTTTAGAGCTGTCATAAGTACCAGACCTTCTGACATAAACAGCGCTTTCCACGACCTTTGGATAATTGCGTCGAGCTATAGCCATTGCACCGCTCCCCCTGTTGGCACGGGTTTGAGCAGCGAACTACGCTTCCCTCAGAAATAGTGATTTAACTAGGTAGTTACCTATCTATATAATGCACGCCTCATTTCAACGGGACATTCAACGTGAAGCAGAGTCAACGCCTCTCGGGCATATCAAAATTCATTCTGGTCGGGCTGGGCGTGGTCATCGCCCTGCTCGGTCTGGCACTCGCTGCTGGTGGCGTGAAATTGGTCAGCCTGGGAGGCTCGTGGTACTTCCTGTTGGGTGGCCTGGTGATGGCTGTTTCCGGCCTGCTGATCGCTCGCTTCAAACCGGCCGGCGCGTGGTTGTTTGCGGCGTTCCTGGTCGGAACAGCGATCTGGGCGGTGAGCGACGCCGGGCTGGTGTTCTGGCCGGTGTTCTCGCGCCTGTTCATGTTCAGCGCCATCGGCGTGGTCGTGGCGCTGGTGTATCCACTGCTCAAACGTGCCAACGGCGGTGTTCCAGGGCGCGGCGCTTATGCGCTGGCCGCTGTACTCGCCATCGGTGTGGCTGTCGCGGCCGGCAACATGTTCGTTGCGCACCCGACTGTCGCCGCCACCGGCACTGGCCCGGGCCTGACCCCGGTCGAGCCGGACAAGGCGCAGAAAGACTGGGCGCACTACGGTAATACCGAGGGCGGCAGCCGCTTCGCTGCGCTGGATCAGATCAACCGTAACAACGTCGACAAATTGAAAGTGGCGTGGACTTACCACACTGGTGATGTCGCCCTGAGCGATGGCAACGGTGCCGAAGACCAACTCACCCCGCTGCAGGTCGGCAACAAGGTGTTCATCTGCACCCCGCATAACAACCTGATCGCGCTGGATGCCGACACCGGCAAGGAACTCTGGAAAAACGCCATCAACGCCCAGTCGAAAGTCTGGCAGCGTTGCCGTGGCATGGCGTATTTCGACGCCACTGCCGCCGTCGCCAAACCGAGCAGCTCGCCAGTCACTCCCGAGGCTGCACCCGCCCCCGCTGCCAACTGCCAGCGCCGCTTGCTGACCAACACCATCGACGCCCGTCTGATCGCGGTCGATGCTGACACCGGCGAGTTCTGCCAGGGTTTTGGCGACAACGGTCAGGTCGATCTGAAGGCCGGTCTGGGTGATGTCCCGGACAGCTACTACCAATTGTCCTCCGCCCCGCTGATGGCCGGCACCACCGTGGTGGTTGGCGGTCGCGTGGCCGACAACGTGCAGACCGACATGCCGGGCGGCGTGATCCGTGGTTTCGACGTGATGACCGGCGCCATGCGTTGGGCTTTCGACCCGGGCAATCCGCAGGATAAAAAGGCTCCGGCCGACGGCAGCACCTATGTGCGCAGCACGCCAAACAGCTGGGCGCCGATGTCCTACGACGCGGCGACCAACACCGTGTTCCTGCCGATGGGCAGTTCCTCCACCGACATCTACGGTGTCGAGCGCAGCAAACTCGATCACACCTACGGCGCTTCGATCCTCGCGCTGGACGCCAACAGCGGCGAAGAAAAGTGGGTGTTCCAGACCGTGCACAACGATCTGTGGGACTTTGACCTGCCGATGCAGCCAAGCCTGATCGACTTCACCAAGGACGGTAAATCCATACCGGCGCTGGTGATCGGCACCAAGGCCGGGCAGATCTACGTGCTCGACCGTGCCACCGGCAAACCGCTGACCGAAGTCAAAGAAGTGCCGGTCAAAGCGGCGAACATTCCGAACGAGCCTTACTCGCCAACCCAGCCAAAATCGGTGGGCATGCCGCAGATCGGTGCTCAGCACCTGACCGAATCGGACATGTGGGGCGCGACCCCTTACGATCAGTTGCTCTGCCGCATCGACTTCAAAGGCATGCGCTACGACGGCTTGTACACCGCGCCGGGCACCGACAAATCCCTGAGCTTTCCGGGCTCGTTGGGCGGCATGAACTGGGGCAGCATCTCCACTGACCCGGTGCACGGTTTCATCTTCGTCAACGACATGCGTCTGGGCTTGTGGATTCAGATGATCCCGTCGCAGAACAAGGCGCAGGCGGCCTCCGGTGGCGAAGCGCTGAACACCGGCATGGGCGCTGTGCCGCTGAAAGGCACGCCGTATGCGGTGAACAAGAACCGCTTCCTGTCGGTCGCCGGCATTCCTTGCCAGGCGCCGCCGTTCGGCACGCTGACCGCCATCGACATGAAAACCCAGAAAGTCGCCTGGCAGGTTCCGGTTGGCACCGTCGAAGACACCGGTCCGCTGGGCATCCGCATGCACTTGCCAATCAAGATCGGCCTGCCGACCCTCGGCGGCACCCTGTCGACCCAAGGTGGCTTGATTTTCATCGCCGGTACTCAGGACTTCTACCTGCGCGCCTTCAACAGCGGCAACGGTGAAGAAGTCTGGAAAGCCCGCCTGCCAGTGGGCAGCCAGGGCGGCCCGATGACCTACGTTTCGCCGAAAACCGGCAAACAATACATCGTCATCACCGCCGGTGGCGCGCGTCAGTCGACCGATCGCGGCGACTACGTGATGGCTTACGCCTTACCGTAAGCGGCTGCGCCCGTGTTCAACACGGGCGCTTTCTTTTCAGTGCGGCACCTGCGGGTGCCGCACTGCTTTGCGCAATCGATAAAGATTTCAGCAGGAAGATTGTCATGTTTCGTTTTACTCATACCGGCTGGCTCAACGGCGTGCTGTTGGGCCTGACCTGCAGCGCCGCCCTGCCCGCCTTCGCCTCCGATGATTCGAACCTTTTGACCCGCAATACCCTCACCGGCGACTGGGGCGGTTTGCGCCACCAGATGGACGAGGACGGCGTCAAATTCACCGGCGACTACAGTGGCGAGACGGCCTATAACGCCGACGGCGGTCTGCACCGTTCGGCCCGTTACTCGCAGAACATCAAGCTCGGCGTGCAATTCGACCTGAGCAAACTGTACGGCGTCGACAATGCCGGCAAGGTCCAACTGAGCATCAATGACCGCCGCGGCAACAGCGCTTCCGAAGATCTGGTCGGCAACCGTCTGCCGATCCAGGAAAACTACGGTGGGCTCTATACGCGCCTGACCGAACTGAGCTACGAGCGCAGCCTGTTGACTCCGGCACTGAACGTGAAGCTGGGTTACATGGCCATGGGCAATGACCTCGGTGGCCTCGACAGCGGCATCCTCTGCAACTTCATGAACGCCGGTTTCTGCGGGCATCCGTTGAACATGTCCGGCGGCAGCGGCTGGACCAACTACCCCAACGCCCGCCTCGGCGTGCGGGTGAAATACGATCTGTCGCCTGAATGGCAACTGCGTGTGGCCGCGTTCAATGTCGATCCCGACAGCAACGGCAATTCCAGCCGCGCCTGGCACCTTGGGCCGAAACACACCACAGGCACCGTGGTGCCGATCGAACTGGTGTACAAGCACGCGGGTCAATTGCCGGGTGAATACAAGGTCGGCTACTACTACGACAGCTCTGATGTGAAGCGCATTGGCAGCGATAAGGAAGTGTCCGGTCGTGGTGGTCATTATTTGCTGATCGATCAGGCGGTGTGGCGTTCCGAGACGTCCGAGGGCCGCAGTCTGCATGCCTTCGGTCAATACTCGGCGGCCAGTGAAGCCGCTTCGCCGTTCAGCAAGTGGTACGGCACCGGCGTCGTTCTGTACAAACCGTTCGAAGGCCGCCCGCGTGACACCGTCGCTCTGGGCTACGGCCGTGCGGTGCCCAATCCGCGCAGTCGCGATGTGCAGCAAGATGCCGCGTTGAATAACGGCACGGCGTTCCCGAATCTGGACAGCGCCGAACAATTGATCGAACTCGGCTACGGGTATCAGGCAACGCCTTGGCTGACCCTGCGCCCGAATCTGCAGTACATCATCGAGCCGGGGGCTTTTTCCGGGCAGAACATCGACAATGCGTTGGTGGTGGGTTTACAGGTGAAAGCGTCGCTCTGATTGCAGGCCATAAAAACCTCTACCCGAACCAACATTAATTTGTGGCGAGGGAGCTTGCTCCCGCTGGGGCGCGACGCGGCCCTTCTTTTACACAAAAGAGGGTCTGCTGCGCAGCCCGGCGGGAGCAAGCTCCCTCGCCACAGATACAGCGCGAAGCTCAAGGTTTTAGCTAAGGATGCTCACTCGACACCGAGTTATTGGCCTCCACGTCGCTCATGTCTTCTTCGACCGGCGCTTCGTCGTCCGCTGGCAGCGGCACCTCAGGTTCATCGCGCCGTGGGTCGTGCCCGGTTTCATTGTCCGTGGTGCGTGTCACTTCCTGCTGAGACGTGTTGCCTGGCGCTTTCTCATCAATGTCCATGCTGGCTCTCCTAACAAGGCGCGGGAAGTCCGTGCTTGAAGTTCAGAGGCGATCAACCCATGGGAGTGCCGAGTTCTGGACGGACGGGCTTGCGTGCCAGCCCGGTGAGCCAGCGCACCTTGTTACATCCCTCCCCTCACAAACTGATTACGTCCCAATGCCTTGGCGTTGTACAGAGCCTGATCTGCCACTTCGATCAACCCCTGTAAATTGTCCAGCCGGGTGCCGCTAGCGGTAGCAATCCCGATGCTCACACTCAGCCGACCGAGCGGGCTGGTGTTGTGCGCAATGTTCTCTTGCTGCAAACGGTCGAGGATGAGTTGCGCCACCACTGCGGCCCCGTCAGCGTCGGTATCAGGCATGATGATGCCGATCTCCTCTCCGCCATAACGTGCCACCAGATCCGACGGTCGCCTTACGCAGCCCTCGAAGATTCTGCCCACCGTCTGCAAACACGCGTCTCCCGCCACATGCCCGAGGGAATCGTTAAAGCGCTTGAAGTAGTCGATATCAATCATCAGCAATGCCAGCGTCGTGCCGTTACGCTGTGCTCGCCGCGCCTCCATGGCAAGGCTTTCATCAAAGCAACGCCGATTGGCCAGACCGGTCAGGGCATCCCTCATTGCCAGCAACTCAAGTTGCCGGTTCGATGAAAGCAACTGCTGCTGAGCCCCGCGCAACTGATCTTCTGCCTCGGTACGCCGACGGATATCCAGAATCAGAAACCAGCCGATGAGCCCTGTCAGCCCCAGCAAACCCGTTACCACCACCGCCGAGAGCAATGCCTCCGTTCGCCACGCGGCGAGGGCTTCGCGTTTGCCTAGTGCAACAGTCGTTATCAGCGGCAGCCGGTCACTTTTGCGGAAGGCATAGAGGCGCTCCACGCCGTCCAGACTGGAGGTAAATGAGGCGGTGCCGACAGATCGATCGACGAGATACTTGGCATAGATGGGCGAATTGGAAAAATTGCGCCCCATGTCCTGCTCACGGAATGGATAGCGAACGAGCAACGTTCCGTCGGTATAGGACAAACCGATAGCCCCCTCCTGCCCCACGTCGATCTTCCCGAACAATCGCAGGAAGTTTTCGATCCCCAGGGTAACCGCCACCACGCCGGCAAACTCGCCGCCAGGACCATTGAAACGCCGGCTGACGGTGATCACCCATTCCTGGTTGGAACGGCTCTGGATGGGCGGACCAATAAAGGTCTCGCGGGAAGGATCGTCGCGGTGATGAATGAAATACACCCGATCACTGCTGTTCGCACCTGCTGGAATAGGCCGGTTGGAGGACATCAACCAACGACCCTGATTATCGTAGATCGTGATACCACTGAGCTGTGGCATCAGCGGCTCCTGGCGGTCGACCAAAGCACGCAGCCGTTGAATCTGTGCAGGACCGCTGCCTTCAGTTTCCAGACGCTCGACGAGCCCGAGCAAAAGCAGCGAGCTCTGACGGACAATGCCTTCGGAGTAAGTCGCCAGGGCCTGGGTAAGGTTCAAACCATGGACGTCGACCTCCGCCAGTGCTCGCTCTCGAGAGGCCAATACCTTCCAGACCGTCAAAGACGCCAGGGAACAACCGATGACCAGCAGCAAAAGCACAACCAGGTGGGAATCACGCTTCACGTTACTACCTTTTGGAAAGTCCGGTTTTCCGCTCCAGCAACATGGGGTCAAGGCAATGGCGGCAGTCATTCATCCTATTCGGGAAGCAAGGATACAAGCAGTGCTGAATCGATGCAGTAACTGAAGAGTACATTTTGCTGAGAAACCAATTCTCACCCTACATTCTCGGTCGGGGCAAAAGACACTGGCCTGCGCGGTGATTGCCATCGGTACGCTCATCATTGGCTGACGGCGGGGGCGCAAAAACGCTGGTCAGCTATATTGGGTCGGTTGCTGCCCCTCTTGAACGCTTGGGGCAGGGTCGATACCACTGAAATCTCTGCCAAAGGAGTCATCTATGTCAAAGCTCTATCCCAGTATCGATCCCGAGGGGCTGATCGAGTACTCGGTGGTCTACACCGACCGCTCGTTGAACCACATGTCGCAGTCATTTCAAGACGTGATGAAGAACATCTCCAGGACCCTGAAACAGGTCTACAACGCCGAAGCTGTTGCGGTGGTTCCGGGCAGTGGCACATTCGGCATGGAAGCGGTGGCGCGACAGTTTGCCACCGACCAGCAATGCCTGGTGATACGCAATGGCTGGTTCAGTTATCGCTGGAGCCAGATCCTTGAGACGGGCAAGATCCCGGCGGCCACCACGGTACTGAAAGCACGCCCGGTCGAAACGGGCCACCAAGCGGCCTACGCCCCGCCCCCACTGGCCGAAGTGCTGGCAACCATTGCGGCGCAGAAGCCGCAGATTGTCTTCGCCCCCCACGTTGAAACCTCCTCAGGGATTATCCTGCCCGACGATTACATGCGAGCCGTCGGCGACGCCGTGCATGCGGTCGGTGGTCTGTTCGTGCTGGACTGCATCGCCTCAGGCGCGCTGTGGGTGGATATGCACAAATGCGCGGTCGACCTGCTGATCAGCGCACCGCAAAAAGGCTGGAGCGCCTCCCCTTGCTGCGCCCTGGTGATGTTCAGTGCCTTGGCCCTCGAACGCATCGAGCAAACGCAAAGCAGCAGCTTCGCCTGCGACCTGAAAAAGTGGCTGCAGATCATGCAGGCCTACGAACAGGGCGGACATGCCTACCATGCGACCATGCCCAGCGATTCCCTCGCACGCTTCAACGAAGTGATGAAAGAGACGCAAGCCTACGGCTTCGACAAGGTCCGCGACGAACAGCAGGCGCTGGGCGATCAGGTGCGCGCGATGTTGACCGGCAAAGGCATCAAAAGCGTGGCCGCCCCGGGCTTTCAGGCGCCTGGCGTGGTGGTCAGCTACACCGATGACGCCGACATCAAGAACGGCAAGAAATTTGCCAGCCACGGCCTGCAGATCGCCGCCGGAGTACCGTTGCAATGCGACGAACCGGCCGATTTCCAGACTTTTCGCATCGGTCTGTTCGGACTGGAAAAGCTGCACAATATCGAGCGCACGCTGAGTACGCTTGAGCAGGCGCTGGACGAGGTGATGGTTGGCTGAGCCCTCGCCTTGCTCACTGCACATAGCGAACCGGGCGCTGTCGGCCGATGGCGCTGATCTGCGAGGAATATGCTGGTTGCCAAGAGCATCCTTCGCCTGATGCCGGTTTTGGGTCGATTGCGGCCTCAAGGGGCAGATAGATAGAACGGCATTTACGTTAAATTGCCGACACAAAAAAAGCCCACTTTGCGGGCTTTTTTTGTACGCGGGGTATAAGTGCTAATTACTTGTTCCGCAACAGCACATAAGCTTCACCGCCGTTTCGGTCATGCTGAAGAATAAAGTTGTTGTCCTGGATACGCACCTTCGATGGCACACGATCTGCTACCGGCGTTTGCGAGTAAGCCTGCGCGGCACTCAGCAGTTGGCGGGTCAGGCTGTCGTCGGGTTGCTCCGGAGTGGTAACGACGCATTCCTTTTCGGAAAGTTGCACTGAGAGGTTTTTGTCCGCGGTGAAGCCGATGCGCGTGAAGCCCATGTCCTGGAGGTCGTTGATGCCGAATCGCTTGGCCGCTTCAGCAGAGCCGGCGAATGAGGGGGCGGTCTTCAGACAGATGTCGACGAAGGCTTCGATGGCCTTGGAGGTAACAGGCGTCGATACGGTTGTCGTTGCAGTGGTGCAGCTGGCGAGGACTAACAGGCTGGGCAAGGCGAGTGCGCGGAACCAAGTAGTGGACATGAAGCGGGGATCCTTCCATTTGAAATTCGGAATGCAGGGGTGGGCTGAGCGGCGCCGGAACGGACCGCCTGCGAATGGTAAATTAAAATGGAGTACGGGGTTCACGACTTTGTGAACCCCGGCGCCTTCTGGCAGTGCGCTCGCGACGTGAACCGGTGAGCACCTGGGCCAGCCTGCCGGCGGTTGAGCAGATTGCATAACAGCGATAGGCAATAGCCTCCCGATTTCCGTGAGTGCTGACCGGCCGTTATGGGTTAATTGGCAGGCGAAATCGCACGGTTGCTATTGGCCGAGAGCGGTCACTCGTGAGCGGCAGCAATCGGCCAAAAGCCGCCCTTTACAAGAAGCTGCTTTCGTCCCAATGCTGCCGGTTAGATCCCCATGGGTTTCGGGAAAATAGCCCAAACGCCTACTGCCTTCCCAGGTCGGTATTTGAGAGGGTACCCTGAACACCTTTTAATCTGTGTGGCACCCATATGGGCATCAACTTACTGACCGAATCCATGCTTGGCCACTGGCGTGCTGCATCGGGTGTCTGGCAATGCGAATACCAATTCGGCAGCCGATTGATTTACATCCAACATCGCAATGACGAGCCACCTCGCGCCAGGGTCGCCGCCGCGCAACGCGCGGTCAACGCCGCGTGGGATGATTTACCCCAAGTACTGAAGTTCGCCGAACAGCACTGTAAAGCACAGATGCCCGAACTGATGCGGTTGTACGAAACCTACATGCCGGGGGAATCTCCGTTTTTCGTTTACTCGATCCACTTCGATCTCGACAAACCTTACCCTAGTTACGCCATTTCCACGAACCCTGACTTCGACTGGGATCGTATCCTGATCGACGAAGATGAACTGCGCCAGGTTCACAGGGTATGCATGGAGCAGTATGAGCCAAGACATGACTTTTGGGTTTACGTCAGGCGTGTAGGGTTTCAGCAATTCGAGCTTGGGGATTAGCTTTGCCTCAACTCAACTCAACTCAACTCAACCCCAGCCCTGAATCTCCGCTGATAAAGTCAATACTCGGGAGCGTCCGCTTCTGGCCGATACCAGTCACTCAACTCTTGAGCGGCACTGACCTGTCCCCCCTCAGGCACTCACGGACAATGCCGAACGATCACCAATCCCTCCACCTCTTCCGGAACCTGAAAGTAGCCAGTGATCAAATCAAACTCCGCATCGGTCGCCGCAAAGTCATGCCCTCCCCGCTCATTGCGAGCATGCAATCTGGCTCGGCAAGTGTCGTCATCAACATCCAGATAATGCAGGCAATGCGGCGATCCAGCAGCGTCCGCCAGACCTCGTAGCCACTCGCGATCCGCCACAGTATTCGCCGGAAAGTCCAAAACCACATCAAGCCCTGCACCTGACAAATCGATAACCAAAGGCCCCAATACATGGCGAATGCGTTTTGCACAGCGCACGTAGTCCTGCACCGTTTGCACTTCGCCGGGGTAGAGCCTTGAAATCCACTGATCTTCACTCAAAAGAATCGCGCGGTGCTCGCTTGCCAGTGACTTCGCGAGTGTAGATTTGCCAGAGGCAATCTTGCCGCACATCAGGTGCAATATCGGTTTCGGCATGGAAACACCCCCTATCCATGAAAACATCTGTCGGCAGTCCACCGAACAGACGATCTGATCAATTCCCTCTTGGCTCATCGCATGTCAGGCGGACGTTTGCAGTCAGGCGTTCAGCCTCGACAGTCGCGAGGAGACCCAGGCCTTTATTCGCCCGCACAATCGCGGGATGGGTATAAAAAACAGCGCAGCAAAACTTAATAAACGATCAATCCACTTCCCTTGCAGATCATTCGGCTCGCTAGCAGTGTGCATGGCCAACAGGTAGCGATAAACCTGCCGACTGGAAAGTGGCAGCACTGCGAGTTGCTCCAGTATCGAAGGGCCAATCTCTCGGATCATGCCCGTGAGCATTATCCACAACAGTATCAACTCGGCGCACAACAAGGTGGCAACAAGCACATTTGCGATCAGCATCCGCCAGTTTTGCAAGGCGTCGAAGATTGAGTCGATGCTACTTCCCAACGTCACCAGAGTGGCAATAATTGCCGTGATCGCAATCAGCAATCCTATAAAACGCGCAGAGTCGGGCAACCGAAAGAACGCAGCGAAGCGCGGCCCCATCGTATCGTTACTGGCCAAACGTCGAATTTCCTGCCGTTCTTCCCAAAGCTGTCTGAGGGCTCTCGCCTTGGTGACAAGCTCACCGGGGCCACACTCATAACGCATGCACAGCCAATCTTGCCTCAACTTCAAACGATCAGTGCGAGAAGCATTCACGTCCGCGCCGAGGCTTTCTGCGCGAATCCGAGAGTACACATCGGCGATCCGTGCCGCGCAGATCATGGTGATAATCAAAATGGCAAACAGCACGGGGATGTATTGATAAAGCGAGACACTGGGCAACTCCAAAGTCACCCATAAGATGCCCGGGAGACATGCAGCAATCCAAATCAGACAGCTGCGCGCATCGCGCCTGCGCCATGCAGCTTTGATAGGAGCACGTTCGAACTTTTGAAAGTGTTCTTGAATATCGATTTGCAGCTGACTAATGCTCATTGCGGTGTTCGCCACTGAATCATCCCTCGTCATTAAACATCCCTTGAAACATTAACCCTGGCGAACGCTGAGCCGTGCTGATGGCTCAGCTTTGAATTGCCAGATGCGGTCGTAAATGAGACCGCATTCGTTACTGCAAAATCATTTGCTCCCGGCTCATTGTATGCAGGCAGCCTCCACCACGCCGTTGTCCTCCCCCAAAAAACCACCGCTCTGATGCTGCCACAACCGCGCATAAACGCCGTTCTTCGCAAGCAGTTCGCTGTGAGTGCCCTGTTCAATAATGCGGCCTTCGTCCATGACGATCAGTCGGTCCATGGCCGCAATCGTCGACAACCGATGGGCAATGGCGATCACGGTTTTGCCCTGCATCATGTCATCGAGGCTTTCCTGAATCGCCACTTCGACTTCCGAGTCCAGGGCGCTGGTGGCTTCGTCCAGCAGCAGGATCGGCGCGTTCTTGAGCATTACCCGAGCAATCGCCACGCGTTGACGCTGACCGCCCGACAACTTGATGCCGCGCTCACCCACCAGCGTGTCGTAACCGCTATGGCCCTGGCGGTCGCTGAGTTGGCTGATGAACTCATCGGCCTGCGCGCTGGCTGCGGCGCTGCGCACTTGCGCGTCGGTGGCATCGGGACGGCCGTAGGCGATGTTGTCGCGAATGGAACGGTGCAGCAACGAAGTGTCTTGCGTGACCATGCCGATCGCACTGCGCAAGCTATCTTGCGTTACGTGGGCAATGTTCTGACCGTCGATTCGAATCTCACCGCTGTCGATGTCATAGAAGCGCAGCAGCAAGTTGATCAGCGTGGATTTACCGGCGCCAGAGCGACCGACCAGACCGATTTTTTCGCCCGGACGAATACTCAGGCTCAGGCCATCGAGCACCTGACGCTCGCCGTTGTAGTTGAAACGCACCTTGTCGAAAGTCACCGCGCCGCCGGAGGTCACCAGCACGCCGGCATCCGGCGCGTCCTGGACCTTGGCGCCCTGGGTCAGCGTCGCCATGCCGTCCTGCACCGTGCCGATGCTTTCGAACAACGAAGTCATTTGCCACATGATCCAGTTCGACATGCCATTGATCCGCAACGCCATGGCGGTGATTGCCGCCACTGCACCGGCGCCAACGTCGCCCTGATGCCACAACCACAAGGCATAACCGCCCGCCGACATGATCAAACCCACCACTAGAGCCTGATTGACGATTTCGAACAGACTGACCAGACGCATCTGGCGAAAACCGGTGAGTTTGAAATCTTCCATCGCCGCACGGGCAAAGTGCGCTTCACGGTTGGAATGGGAGAACAGCTTTACCGTGGTGATGTTGGTGTAGGCGTCGGAGATACGCCCGGTCATCATCGACCGCGCATTCGCCTGCTCCTGACCGACTTTCCCCAGGCGCGGCACGAAATACCACATGGCCAACGCGAACAACACGGCCCAGCCAATGAACGGCAACATCAGTTTCAAGGCGAAGCCGCCGGCCAACGCGATGATCGCGATGAAATACACGCCAATCCCGGGGAGGATCTCGATAAGGGTGAAGAGCACGTCGCGCACCGCGAGCGCCGTCTGCATCACCTTGGTTGTGACGCGGCCGGAAAACTCATCGGAAAAAAACGAAAGGCTTTGCCGCAACATCAGCCGATGGAAGTCCCAGCGCAGCCGCAGCGGCAGGTTGATCGCCAAGATCTGGTGCTGCACCATCGTACGCAAAGCCACCAGCCCGACACTGGTCACCATGACAATGCCCATGCCCCACAACACGCGATTTTCCTGCACGGCGGCTTCACCGCCCGCCTGCCAGGTCGAGAGCAGATCGACGACCTGCCCGAGGAAGGAAAAGAGCCAGGCCTCGTAGATCGACACCGCGGCACTCAGCAGCGCCAGTACCAGGATGTAACCGCGAGCGCCCCGCGTACAGGCCCAGAGAAAACGTGCCAAACCGTTGGGTGGTGGTGGCACCTCGTCAGGAGGAAAAGGGTCGAGTCTTCGTTCAAACACACGAAGCATGGTGATCTCCAAAACTTTCAAGTTGAGGGGATTCTGCCATTGAATGGTTGCGAGGAGGTCTTTGTGAAAAAGTGTGTATTGATCAGGAGCGTTTTCGACCACTCGCCCCCACCCCGATGATCAACCGTTATCGGTAAACACGAAGTCCACTTCGTAAATACCCCGCGCCGCCCGGATGTTCACAGGGTGCGTGATCGGCCTGACATGACTCAATTCCCATGCGAGCCAACCCTCCTCGAAGTAATTCGCACAGGCCGCTTGCATGTCCGCGAGGACAAACGGGCGAACAGCCTTCACCCGCACGATAGCGACAGCAATGCCGTCGGCATCCTCGTCACCCTCGGTGTGCAGAAAGCGTCCGTTTTCAACAATCAGAAGATCTTCGCAAGGATCCAGGTCTGGATGCCACCGGCGAATTTCGAGGGTTTTCTCCCCTGAAGCGATACGACCGCCACTGGGCCGCACAATCGATAACGTCTTGATGGTTCTCTCCAAAGATCATTCGAGCTATTGCGCTGTCCGCTATAAAACATCAACGACATTCGCCGCTTTTTTTTCAGCACTGCAACTGACCGGTATTATGCAGCGATCATTGCTTACAGCGGCGCATCGGGAGGTGGTCTGGTACGCGGCACACTGGGCGCGGCGTTGATGATGTTGTTTTAGCTCAAGGTCAAGCCCAGTGAGCGAGAGCGGTATACCCCGGGTGTTATTCCTACCCACGATTTGAAGGCGCGGTGGAAAGTATTTCCGTCGTTGAAACCCAGTAAATACCCTACCTCGGCGAAGCTGATATGTGAGTGACTCAGGTAGTGCTCGGCAAGGCTGCGTCGCGTCTCCACGAGCACCTCCTGATAGCTGCAACCCTCAACTTCCAGATGGCGTTGCAATGAACGCCTGCTGATCGCCAACCGCCCAGCCACAGCATCGATACTCACTTGGCCACTGGGCAATAGCTCCAGTAAAAGACCGCGCACGCGCTTGCGCATGCTCGCATTGACGTCCAGTTCGCTCAGGCGCTTGTCGAGGAGAGGTCGAAAGAACTCCCACATGGCCTGGTTCGCCGTCAGGAATGGCCTCCTCGAATCGCTATCGCTGAACCGAATCGCGATCTCCTGCCCCGAGACCACCGGGCAGCCGAAGAACTCCAGGTACGGATGAAGGTTATCGGGTGGATTCGGTAGTTGCACGCGCAGAGGGCAGATCCGCTTGCGGGTTGCCAGACGTGCCAACTGGGTAAAAAACACGAGATCGGTCATCGCGCAACTGGAAGGCCATGACGGTACAGTCAGCGGGAATTCGACACGCACCTCAAGATAGCCAGGCTGCTGATCAATGTGCAGCAGCAAAGGTCCAATCAGCGCTTTGTAGCCCGCAAGGCGTCGCAGTGCGACCTCCAGGTTCGGACTGCACAGGCTTGCAAAAATAGGCGGATCGAACGCTTCGGCGGTAATCGCTCTGCCGATGATCAAGGGCAGTTCTTCCCCTTGGGTCAGTTGCTCCAGTGCCAGCCAGAACCGGCAGTATTCCACCGGCTCAAGGCTCGCATCCTGTCGGGCAAAAAGATCATCCGGCAGGCCGGCAAGCTTCAGAACGTCGGCAACATTCACGCCGAGATCAGCGATGAGCAAGGCCCAGCCGGGATGTACTGAAAATCGCGAGGCCCGTCTCACTCTGTTATCTCCATTACCGCATCGTAGACATTATTATCTTGTCGTAAACGCGGTCACCCAGCCACTTGCGAATACTCATCAGCACCCGCGCATACTTGCCCCCCACATAGCGGGTTTTGGGATTAGAGCTACGCACAGCTTTCAACACAAGATCGACGATGACCTGAGGCGTGGAAAGCGTTCCTGGTTTTAAAGACTGCCCGGTGGCGGCTGCTACTTTCTTTGCCAAATCCTGATAAGCGCCGTTTTTCGAACGCCGGAGCATCGGCTCCAGCAATACGCCCCCAAATTCAGTCTCGATGGCCCCAGGCTCTATCACGACCACGTTGATCCCGAATGGGTGAAGCTCCAGACGCAGACAATCAGACCACCCCTCCAGCGCATGCTTGGTCGCGTGGTACCAACTGCCTAATGGTGTGTACACCTTGCCACCCATGGAGGAGATATTGATGATTGTGCCTTTGCGTTGTTCGCGCATATCGGGCAGCAGTGACTGCGTCAGTCTTGCCAGCCCGAATAAATTGACCTCGAACTGATAGCGGGCTTCGTTAATATCGGTGTCTTCCATCGCACCATACAATCCGAAACCTGCGTTGTTCAAAAGCACGTCCACGCCACCATGATCCTTTTTGATGTGAGCCACAACACGCTGGATATCCTGTTCGACGGTGATGTCCATTGCCAGGGTAATCGCTCCCTGGCGGCGCAGCTCAGACATCTGATCGACTCGTCTGGCAACCGCATAAACCACCATCCCCTCGTCCAACAGAGCCTGCGCGAAAGCCTTGCCCATCCCGGACGAAGCGCCGGTTACCAGCGCCACACGATTTGTCTGCCTCATGAAAACCCCTTCCGATTGATTCAAGCCAAGGGAAGGTTATCTCCAACTGTCGTGGGGAGCATTGGCAAGGCGCGCCAGTTGGTATGCGTTTGATGCCAGGAAAAAATGAGGCCGGATTTATTTCAGGGGATAAATTCGACGCCTTTGGGTGCAAAGTCTGCGATTGGTCGGAAGCGAAAGGTGCAATCGGCAGCAACCGGCCAAAAGCTACCGTTCGAGAAATGCAGCTTCTGACCCATTACAGACATGAAATCACGGGGCACTGGTATAGACGAGCACAGCTATGACTGCTGCAAACGGAGATAGCAGAATCAGTCCACCGACGACAACTGCCCAGCCCCAGGCAAAACCACTCTCACCCTTGAAACGGCCGCCACTCAGCAAACCCAGCACAAACACGCCGATGCGATGAGCTATCAAATCGATAATGAAGTCCATTGGCCCTTTCTCCTTGCCGGATTTACCTGAAACGCCAAAATGTCCACTATCGGCCAAGAGCTGCCGTCCACGCATGGCCTTTTCCAGCCCAAAACGATAATAATCGGAGCGGAGACGGCCTATTGAAAATTGGCTACATGGCTGAATCCGTCTCTTCTTCAGCATTCCATTATCGAAATCAGAGTAAGACTCATGGGCGCGCCCATCATTATCGGCAGCAGCTATGACCTCTGGGTCAGCAACAGCATGAAAGATACTTTTTGCGATGTACTAACCGCTGTCGCGACCTTGGAAGGCCATGATGTGAAGGCCATATATGAGGAGGCACCAGGTGTGGCCGGCACCTATGGTGTTCCAGGTGTGGGTATCCTTCTCGACGAGTTCTATCTCTATCTTGGCGGATTTTCCGGGGTTCGACGCCACCTCGATGTTTGCCGAGTACGGCTAGACGAAGTCAGAGAATCTTGCGGACTGTCGCCAGTTGCTGCCGAACGCATGGCACACCTACTGGCATGGGCCGCATACCATATGGATGGCAACCCGATCCCTGTAGGCGGCTCTTTCTATGAGAGCTGGCCTCCTGACGCAGCTGAAACAAGGTAATACCCGCCTGCTTTCAGCCAGAAGGGGACGTTCGGTTCCTGCGTTAACCCCCAAATGAAAGCGGGCCGCAATACATCAGGATGTTGCACACAACCATCTGGGCGACCATGAATCCCAAGGCGGTTCCCAGAAAGCCAATGCCCGCGACGATCCACGGCAAACTTGCTTTCACGCGGTATCTCAACAGCCAGGCCGACGCTGATGCGCCAACCAACATGCCGGGCATTGAGAACACATGCCCGAGCCCAAACAACCCTTCGGGGTGGTCGAAGCTGGTGATGATGTTCATGTAGATCAACAGTGTGGCCACCGCCGCGGCTGTCGTACCAGTCAGAAACAGGGCAGGCGTTCGAAAAATCAAGCCCAGTACGAACACGGCCGCGGGGACTGCGACAAGGTAACCACTGCCTGTATACAGCGGGTTCGCACCTATGCTGGCGAAAAGGAGAACCGGAGTGATTAACAGGATGGAGTAGGCTAGATCATCTCTGCGGCCAACTGTCATTCCAATCCTCGCTTTCAGTATCGTGCTTGGTGGAATAGCGTAGCTGACGCAAACATTCTTGCTTGGAGGCTCCGTTTTGGGCCGATTACGGCCCTCACGACAGGCAGAGATTGGCCAAGAGCGGCCTCTCATTTCTTCGTTGAGAGCCGTAGTCGCTGCCATTCATTCCAGCAGTCCTCAGCTACCAGATCCCGGAAACCACGTTCTTTCTCCATATCAAGGGCGACGTCGAATGGAACTGCAACACACGTCGCGTTATCACGGATTTTGAGTGTTTCGGACTCTGTAAGTGGGGAGCCTTTGTTCGTTTCGGCGCTTTGCAAAGCGTCCGAAAGCGCCGGAATGAATACAACGCAAAGCCGTCCAGACATGTGTTGCCTACCTCAATTGTACGAGAAGGCCAAAAGATTACGCTCGTTGCTTAATCAAAGCTATTTGGCCAAGAGCATCCATCGCCTGATGCCAGTTTTGGGTCGTAAGCAGCCGTCCGCGAGCGACTGCTATTAGCCGGATGTGTTCAGGAACGACTGTTTCCGGCCAAAAGCGGTCAGTCATCAAAGCCCCAAAAATGTCCCGAGGCGAGTATCTAGTCACACCAATCGGGCCCGTCATTGTGAGCAAGGCTAGAGGTTTCAACCATTTGCTAGCCGGAGATAATCGCAAATAGATTTTTGCACAAATAGGCATCCTCTCTTTGGATGAAATCTTCGGGGCTTTCATTGCAGGAAAAAGCTTCGAAAACGTGGTTAATAATTTTTTTTGCTTGGTCCGTAGTAAGGACACGAATGTCTATCAGGTCAAGAAGAGCATCGGCTATCTCGTTTAAACTAATGCAGTATTCTTCAGCGGCAACCCTAAGCAGCGCTCGCATCTCCCTATGTTTACTGTCTGAATCTACATTGTTTTTCAGAAATTCAAGTGGCTCTTCCAGAATTTCGAAAGGATAAATCTTTTGATACCTGTCGCAGTATTCTATAAGGATCCGCCTAACCTTCACGCCATCAAATTTTTGAGAGCTAGCCCCTAACAGTGCATTAATTTTCGTATTAGCTATCCAGCTTTTCATCGCGAAATTTACCTTGCTTAGCGCTTATTTAAGGGACGTCGACTGGCGGATCTTGGCCGATAGCAGCCAGTCACGAATGGCAGGTTTCGGCCCAGCTTTTCAAGACAGACAGAAGCCAGTATTCAGCTTACCGTCTGCGAGGTGCAACCCGCAGCAGTCGGCCGCTGAGGCGCAGACCGTCACGCATATTCAGCCCCATTAACGCGAGATTGGTGGCCCCTGCGATCAGTTCGATTGCCTGTACGAAGTAAAAACGCGTATCGAAGCTTCCCGCCGACGCCCATTGGTTGAGCACAATGGCGCACGGCATCAGAACCAACAGGCCATTGGCGGCAATGAATGGCATGCGTTTCTTCTTCAAAGCGACCAGTCGTCCTTGTCGTTTTCGACTCATTAACACCCCACTTGCACCGGTCGCAATCATTGCCGGCACCAATATCCAAAGCCCAGGACTCACGATCAGGTGCTTGAGTGAGGCTATCGAGTGTCGGGATCCGATGAGCTCGACAAAAATGGTCGACAGAAAGAAGGTGGCGATGCACAGCAGTGCCAGCGTGCTGGAGACCAAATGTAATCGTCTTAGCATTTATCTAATACCGTCAGACAGTTGGTTAATACTCAGGCCGTGCAGATATTCGACACAGCTACTTTGGTGAACAGATGTGGCATGGCCAAGGCACTTGAGGGATACCGCGCCAACGCGTTGGCGAACTCTGGATGATTGAAAGCCTCGCGAAACCGCTCTACCGATTCCCATACGGCGTAATTCAAGAACATGTTGCTGCCACCGATGGCCTGATGGAGCTGCGTGGAGATGAAGCCGGCACGTTGTTTCATCCAGTTGGCATCCAGCTCCCATGCGCAAAGGAGATCAGGTACATCGTCTGTGTCGACAGTGAAGAGGTTGATCAATACCACTGGAGCTTCGCTGCACTGCAGCTGTTGAGTGATGGGGACGATCGGATCAAGGGGGCGAATAGAAAGCATGGCGACCTCTAACTTGTAATCATGATGACAGTTTGGGTTTCACGCTCCAAACCTACTGCGATTGACATCATGGTGTCAACGTGGAAGGATTCGCGCCATGAAAAAGACAAACTACACCCCCGCAGGACGCGCCACGAGCGATCTGGTTCTTGAGATCTTTCGAGCAAGTGCGCGTCTGCTTACTGCAGGCGATCGACTCGTCGCAGAGCTAGGTCTGACAAGCGCCCGCTGGCAACTACTGGGTACGATTGTGTACGCCGAACGAGCACAACCGGTTTCATGGATTGCTCGCGACATGGGGGCGAATCGGCAAAACGTTCAGCGGATCGTCAACGATCTGGTGAAGGATGGACTGCTGGAGTTTCAGCCGAACCCACACCACCGCAGGGCGCAGTTGGTTGTCCTGACTGAAGCTGGAAGAGAAGCATTCGATCTGGCGATGAAGCTTCAGATGCCCTGGGTTAATGAGCTGGCGGAAGGATTGGACATCGATGCTATCCAGACTACCCATCAGGTTCTGAACCACCTGCGCAATAGGCTTGAAGAAGACCAGGCCGAATGACCCGGCCAGCGTCAGCATCATCCAGCTCGTCAAAAGCTCAGGCAAAAAAAAGACCGGGTCAGCTTGTAAACGGTGGTTCATGGACGTCCGCTTCTGGCCGAAAACAGGCATTCACGAAAGGCCGTCCAAAACTGCCGTTCAAGGAAACGCGATAACACTCACCCACTCACCCACTCACGTGATGAGGCTTATCAACCAGCAACCTCTGCACTCATTGGCACAGCGAACACCGCACTGGCTCGAGCAACGGTTCGCTCACCGACATGCAGGCTGACGGCCGCAAACGCCAGTTGACGGCCTTTTTTGGAGTGTTCAAGACGCACTTCCAGCCACTCATTGATTTGCACTGCGCCAAGATAATCCAGGGTCATGCTTGCCGTGATCAATGGCTGCGGAGGGTCGCTGGAAAACGCCATGGCGTAACCCATGCCCACATCGGCTAGTGTTGCCAATACACCGCCATGCAACGTGCCGCGGCCATTGGCATGTCGCGAGTCGGTCAATAGTCCCAATTCCAGTTGCAGCCCGTTGCCCCTCGCGTAAATCGGGCCAAGCAAATCAAGCAACGGGCTGCTGCGGGTAAACGGGGTAAAGCCCTCGGGAATCGCAGTGGCGTTCATAGTCCCTCCTTGCCGGCTACTGACCGGTGTCATTGACTTTAATAAGTCGACTCACTCGAGGGTTTATGAGTAATCGCGCCTTGGGACAAGCACTATACGTCTGCGGAATTGGCGGTGATAAACCGTGCTCCCTGAGGGGCTCCCATCACAAATACCAGCGATACTCCCGCGCACTGATCTCCTGCATGAACGCCAGATGATCCTGGCGTTTGTTCTCGCAATACACGTCGACAAACTCCGCACCCAGGCCTTCACGCAACTGCGCTTGATGCTGCATCGCCCTCACCGCTTCGAACATCTCCGTCGGGAATCCAATCCCGCTGTTGCGATCTTCATTGAGCGGCGCGATCGGCTCCTTGCCTGAAGCAAGTCCATGCTCCAACCCCACCAGAATCGCCGCCAACACCAGATACGGATTGGCATCCGCCCCGGCCAGTCGGTACTCGATTCGCAGGTTCTTTTCGTCCGACTCGGGAATGCGCAAACACGCATCACGATCCTCAAACCCCCAACTGGCCTTGGTCGCCGTATTCACCGTGCCGCCCAAACGTCGCATGGCGTTCTGGTTCGGGGCGAAGATCGGCATGCTGTGCGGCAACAATTCCAGGCACCCGGCGACGGCATGGCGCAGCGGCTGTTGCTGATTCGCCGCCAGTAAGTTATTGCCCTGCGCATCGTAAAGACTGACGTGCACGTGCATGCCACTGCCCGGATGCTGCAAGTACGGCTTGGCCATGAAACTTGCACGATAGCCGTGTTTGAGCGCAACGCCTCGGGTGCTGCGGCAGAACAGCGCCTCCCAGTCGGCTGCGCGCAAACCGTCGTCGAGATGGCCGAAATTGATTTCGAATTGGCCGGGGCCCAACTCTGCGGTGATCACGGTGGCGTCGATGCCTTGAGCGCGGCTGGCCTCGACCATTTCATCCAGCACCGGCGCGAAGCGTGACAGGCGTTCGATGTGCAGGTTGGGCTGATCATCGGCATCGTCGGTCAGGTCGTCGCGGGGGAATTGCGGCAGGCCGTCGCGCAGTTTTTTGTCGAACAGGTAGAACTCCAGTTCAAAGGCCACGACCGGGTGAATGCCTTTGCGCGCCAGTCGGCTCAGCACTTGTGCGAGGACCTCGCGGGGTTCGAATTCGATGGGGTTTTCGGTGCCGTCGGAGGTGATCAGCATCTGCCCCAGCGGCTGGGCTTCCCAGGTCACCGGTTTCAGGGTGCCGGGCACCAGGCGGCGCACGGCGTCCGGATCGCCATCGTTGAAGCAGTAGTCGCCGATCTTGAACAAACCGCCCTGCACACCGAGCAATACGCAGTTTTGCGGCAGTTTGAGCACGCTGCCAGCGGCGACTTTTTCGAGCATGTCCACGGGGTAGCGCTTGCCGTAGAAGTGCCCCGGAATGTCCAGGCAAATCAGGTCGACATAACGCACCTCAGGGTAGCGTTGGCGAAACGCCCGTACTTCAGCGAGCAGGTCAGCGCAGACAGCGTCCATCATATTCATCCTTTGATTGTTATCAGGTGTAGACCCACAGCACGCGGGTGAGCTGGTCGGTGAGATTGCCGTAGCGGCAGCGGGTGTGGCTGTCGAACTGGAAGCTATCGCCAGCCTTGAGTGTCGCCGGCTCTTCGTCATTGCCCAGCCACAGGGTCAATTCGCCTTCGAGCACGTAACCGCCCTGCTCCGAGCTGTCACTGATGTGCCGGTCGCCGCTGCTAGCGCCTGCTTCCAGATGACTTTCGAGCATGGAAAACGAAGCGCGCATCTGCGGCGATACCAGGATGTCAGTGATGCCGTTGGCGTAATACAGCGTGCGGCGCTCGTCCGGGCGAGTGACAAACGGCAGCTCCTTGGCCTTGGGCAAACTGTAGAAATAGGTGGTCGGCACGCCGAAGGTTTCGCTGATCGCCGTCAGGTCGGCCACGGTGGGCCGCGACAAGCCGCGCTCGACTTGCGAGAGAAACCCCACCGAGCGACCGATCTTGTCGGCCAGCTCCTTGAGGGTCCACTTCTTGTGCTTGCGCAGGTCGTGGATCAGGATCGCCAGCGCGGCGATTTCTTCTTGCTTGTTCATGGCCGGGGTTCCGGAAAAGGATTCATCAGATGCTGTCTCGCAGGCGATACCAGGCTTTGCCGATGGCTTCGAGTGGTGCGGCGAGGTATTTGCCGCCGGGGAAGCTGCCATTACTCAGGCCCTGATACAACGCCAACTCATCGGCATTGCCGAGAATCGCATCGGACACGGCGCGAGCGGCGGCCAGTGTCGGCAGCACACCGTGGCCCGAGTAACCTTGCAGCCAGTAACGGTTGCCCGCGCCGCCGACATCCGGCGTGCGGTTCAGCGTCAGGTCGATGTGCCCACCCCACGCAAACTGCACCTCGACGCCTTTGAGCTGCGGGAACACCCGTTCGAGAAACGGCCGGGTCGCCGCCACGATGTCCTTGGGCATGCCGCCCAGATAAGTGCAGCCACCGCCGAACAACAAACGGTTGTCCGGCGTGCGGCGGAAGTAATCGAGGACGAACTGGTTGTCGGTCACGCAGACATTGCTCGGCAACAGTGCGGTGGCTTGCTCTGACGTGAGCGGCGCGGTCGCGACTTGATAGGTGCCCACCGGCAGGATGCAACTGGACAGTTGCGGGTCGAGTTCATCGAGATAGGCGTTGCAGGCGAGCACCAATACATCGGCCTTGATCGAACCGCGTTCAGTGTTGACCCGAAAACCTGCGCCCTCCTCCTGATAACTCAGCGCTTTGCTTTGCTCAAAGATGCGCCCGCCGGCTCGCTCGATGGCAGCCGCCAGACCCAGTGCCAGTTTCAACGGATTGAGGTGCGCGCCTTCCGGGTCGTAAAGCCCTGCCTGATAGCGCTCGCTGGCGACCCATCGCGGCAGTTCTTCGCGCGGGATGAATTGCAACGCATCGTGGCCCCATTTGTGGCTCGCTTCGTGTTGCCATTCGGTCAGCAGACTGACTCGGCGCGGCATCACCGACGTCCATAGATGCCCCGGGCGATAGTCGCAGTCGAAAGCATGCCGCCCCGGCAGTTCACGCAGTTCGCGAGCCGCCCAGCGCATGCCGTCCCACAGCCGTTTCGCCCGCTCATGACCAAGCGCGGCTTCCAGCGGCGGCATATCACACGACCAGCCCAGAATCGCCTGCCCGCCATTGCGCCCCGAGGCCGCCCACGCCACCCGGCTGGCTTCCAGCAACGTTACCCGCTTGCCGGCCAACGCCAGGCGCAGCGCGGTGTGCAGCCCACTGAAACCGGCGCCAATGATCACTACGTCGGTATCGTGGTCACCGCTCAATGCAGGTCGATCGCGGAGGATGGCGGCGCAACTGTGGGCGTAATAGCTGTCGACATGGCGCTGGGATTGCTGAAACATTCGCGGCCTCATGAAATTTATTTCTTATAATTTCATGAAAATCTACAGAACAAATTTCATGCCGGCAACCCCTACGGGGGATTGTCATTCGTCATGCAGGAATGGTCCGTGCTTCTGGGTTGCGGTGTGGCGCGGGACGGATTAGAGGAGGAGTTACTTTCGGGAGAACCAGCGGTTTTGTTCTTTTTTGACTGGAAGAATAAAGGCTTGGGCGACAGCACTTATCAATGCGATCCACCGAATTATATAATCACTTTCAAAAACCTCCAGGATTGGCATAAATAAAAATAAGCGACCATAGTCAGCCACACTCAACTGGTTCGCGCCCCAAAACAACGACAATGCAAAAAAAGCCCAATACTTTCCATGAGTAAAATTTTGTCCTGAAATCCTTCTTGAGATAGAACGCAAACACCAGAAACCTAATATGGAAACGAGAAAATATAGCGCCTCCATTAATCGTGAATCACTTATCATTATTTTTGACCTCCTGATCCAAAAGCGTCCACTGCTGTACTTTTGGGAACGCAAGCGCCCGTGATTTTCTTTGCTTGGAACTCTGAACACATGGAATTTTTTATCTCGCCCATATTCAGAGGTGAGATCATTTTCGTGAAAACCAGCGCCTTGGCTCTTCTCTACCTGGAAGAAAAAAGGCTTGAACAATGGCACTTACAAATGCGACCCACCGAATTATATAATCATTTTCGAAAATCTCTTTGGACGGCCTATATAAAAATAAATAACCATTGTGAGCCACGCTCATTTGGTTTATCACCCAAAGCATGAGCAATGCAAAAAACACCCAAAACCTTCTAGCTGTAAGGTTGGAACCTGAGATCCTTCTTGAGAGGGAGACAAGAAAGAAAAAGCCAACCAAAGAAACAAGCAAGTAAATCAACGTTACAAGTGGCGCACTACTCATCATTATCCTTGACCTGCCAATACATGGATTCTATTGTTATCGCATCGGAAGCCGCCTCTAACGTTAATGCGGTCTTGCTTGAATTTTCATAGCCTCGAACATAATCAGAATGCACATACCTAAACAACCGCCACGCATCCGGCTTCAATACCAGCCTGCCGAGGCCATATACCGAAAGCCCCAAGTCAACGGTCCCATAAGCCATATTCCCTTCAAATGCTCCGCCCCCAATCAATTTAGCGGCCTCTTGATAACCTTTTCTAACGGGCCCCTGTATATCCGACCGCCCCTCCCATAAGTTCCGCCCACTCTCATAAGTATTATTGGCCCCGTGAGCCATCAAAGGCGCGCCGACAAAAAGGCACAATGCACCGGCCGAGCCGTAGCAAATCCCCGCACCTGCTACGAATTGAAGTGCACCTGCAATTGCACCAACACCTTTTCTAGCAATCTCCACCGACTGGCTTAACAGGCTGTTCTGCTCGTCTTTTATGGCTTTGAGGCCCTGCTCAGGACTTCTTTTTCCCTGCGCAACGTCATTGACAATGCCTCTGGCGTAATAAGAAACCTCGCGATTGAACTGGATGCGCAACGTGCCATCCTTAATGTGACGCGCACTTAACGTACAGGCTTGATTAGCCAGATTGGCAGCAGCATTACTGACCATCCAATAATCGCAACTCCCTGGCTTGCAGCTATTCTTCAATGGGCTCATGGGTTATTCCCACCATGAACTGTAACCACTGGTTCCTGCCAGATGATGAGTCCATATGATGTCTTGATATCGAATAGCAACGTGCTCTTGCGGTTCGACGTCATTCTGTAAAACCACATGGGGCATATCGAGTGTCAGATCGGTGACCATGCCGCCTCTGATTTCTACCGTGTAAAACTTTTCCTGCAGGCCAAACGGCGATATTCGGTAGAAGTTGATAATGCAGTTTATTTCTTCTCTGCTTGAAAGCGCTTGAGCCAGTAAAGGCGATGACTTATCAACGTTTTTTGTGATGATGACGGGATTGTGCGTCGGCTTGTTAGCGTTTCCGATATTGGCCATGTTGTGGCTGTAAGACAGCACCATGATTTCGTCTTTATGTGCAGTCTGACACTTGTTGCCAATGGAGTGCTGGGTTGAACAACCCGATGAAATCAATCCTTGAGCCTTGCCTGTGATCTTCATATAACCGTGATTAGCCATACGTACCACTCCCTTTTATTTGCCGAACATCCTACACCAACGTTTTTTAGGCAAGTTGTAGGACGCTTCTGAAACAGCAAACAAAATATGTCACGACCAAGTTCTACGGAAAGTGAAAGATCCGACAGGCTATTGCTTAGTTACTGACGGAAGTTACGCACCCTGCACGCCGACTCGGCGGACTCTCCGCCCGGCAAGACCACCCGGGCACGTCATTCGATGCCCCGCCACAGCGCAGCATCGAATGACGTGCTCGGGTGTTTTTGCCGATCAGGGCGAACGACAATCAGAAGTCGTATCGCGCCGTCATGCCCAACGTTCGCGGCGTGCCGAGTACGCCGGTGTAGGCGCCGTTCGGTGAGTTCCAGAGGGTGGTGTAGTAGGTTTTATCGAAGGCGTTTTTCAGCCACAACGACACGTCCCACTGCCCTCGGCCCCAGTCGCCGCGCACACCGGTGGAAAGGTTCACCAGGCCGTAGCCCGGCAACTGCGCCTCACGCGAATCATCAACAGTGCCGACCGCGTGCGAGCGCCACGCGTAGTTGCCGTTGACGTAGGGTTGCAGGCCATCGTCCAGATTCCACTGGTAACTGGCGCTGCTGTTGAAGATCCATTTCGACGCGCCCACCACCGCATGACCACTGAGGTCGCAAGATGCTGGCGCACCCGGACGCAACGCTACTTCGGCCGGGCAAGGTGCATCCTCGTAAGACAGATAACGCACGTCGTTCCACGAGCCGTTGAGGTTCAGAGTCAACCCTCGCAGCGGACGCCAACTGCTATCCACCTCCAGCCCGCGACTACGCACCGAACCGGCGTTGGTCAGATAGCTGGTGAGGTTGACGTCATCGTAGGCGTTGGTCTGGTAACCATGCACTTCGGTCCAGAACAGGTTGGCATTGAGCAACAGGCGCTGGTCGAGCAGCGTGGTCTTGATCCCCAGTTCCGCGTCGTTGGCCCGTTCGCTGCCAATCAACAAGGAATCGGCACCCGCGACCGGCGCACTGGCCACGCTGAGGTTGACCCCGCCCGACTTTTCGCCGTGGGACAGCGAGGCATACGCCAGCACCTGATCGTTGACATGCCAGGCCAGGCTAGCCAGCGCCGAAGGGCTGAAGCTATACAGGCTCAAATCACCGGAGTCGTAAGCACCGATCCGCCCCGCCCTCGCCGCCGCTGCTGCGCCGCTGCCCGCCGCACCACCGACCGGCGCATTGCGCGTCACCTCGGCGAGTTTGCGTTCATAGGTGCCGCGCAGGCCCAGGCTGAAATCCAGTCGTGGGGTCAGGTGCCAGGTGCCTTGGGCGAACGTGGCGAAACTGTCGGTATCGACTTCACCGTGGCCGACGCTGGTGAAGTTGTTCAGCGCACCTTGCGGCGTGCCATTCCAGGTATCGGCTAGCGGGCCGTAGTCGGTGAACACGGTATTGCGCATTTCCTGACGGAAGTAATACCCGCCCAGGATGTAATCGAAACGCTCACCGATCGGCGAAGCCAGGCGAATCTCCTGAGAGTACTGCTTGTCCCGCGTCGACTGCCCGACGTTGTGCATGACATCGACGTTCAGCTCATCGTCGTTACGCGGGGTGAAATCCCACCAGCGGTAAGCGCTGATCGAGGTCAGCGTGTAGTCACCGGGCAAATTCCAATTGGCTTCCAGCGACGTGCCACCCTGAAACACCTTGACGCTCTGGTCGGCGTCGAGATTGACATGGCGCCCCTTCGCCAGCGTCGCGCCCACCGCTGCTGCGCGCTGCTCGTAGCGGTTGACGCCATTGATCGTCGGCCCGGTGCTGAACAGTGAGCGAGTGCCGGCGCTCGAGTCCTCTTCGTGATAGTCGGCCAGCCAGCGCAGGTTGAAATCCTCGTTGGGCTGGAACAGCAGTTGCCCGCGTGCGCCCTGCCGCACGCCACCACCCAGCGTGTGGCCGTCGAAGTCGTTTTCCACGTAGCCATTTTCACGGGTTCGATAGGCGGCAATGCGCCCGGCCAGCGTGTCGTTGAGCGGGCCGGAAAAACTCGCCTGGGTTTGCGTGTAGCCATCCTCACCCACCGAAGTGGATAGACTGCCCTGAGGGGTAAACGAAGGTCGCCGAGTGGTGATGTTCAACACGCCAGCAGTGGTGTTCTTGCCGAACAGCGTGCCTTGCGGGCCGCGCAGCAACTCGATCTGCTCGACATCCAGCAGATCGAACACAGCCATGCCGGGGCGACCGAGGTAGACGTTATCCAGATAGATCCCGGCGCTGCCCTCCAGCCCGTCACTGGCCGGGTTGTTACCCAAACCGCGAATCGACAGGCTCGATTGCCGTGCATGCATGAATGCGACGTTGACGCTGGGCATCGCCTGCTGCAAATCCTGCAGGCGATACAAGCGTTGTTCTTCAAGGGTTTGCGCGCCGAGCACGCTCATGGCCGTGGGTACTTGCTGGGCATCTTCGCTGCGACGGCGGGCCTCGACCGTCACCGGTTGCAGGACATCGGAATTGCTCGGCAGATTATTGGCCGCTGCGGGCAACATGGGCATCAGCGAACACAAGCCCAGTGCGCCCACTGAAAAATTGCGCGAATAAAGAAGAGTCATCGGTGGTTCCTGGAGCGGCTTCACGCCGCTCTTTGAAAGGAGTCGATACTTCGCTGCGCGTGGCTTGCGTGAGCGGAATCGTTGCGATGGAAGTCGGCGCGTGGTCAGTCACGCAGCCATGGCAGGTCTTCGCGCTGGTGGCGATGCGCGCGGAAGATCGCGTTGTTTTCGCCCGGCAAGTAATTGCGCGAAGGCGCATCGGGGTAGCTGGCGAAGAACGGATTGACGTATTCCCAGACCACTTCGCCTTGGTGTGTCACTTCAAACAAACGGCCGAAGTTGGCTTCGGTGACCAGCGTATTGCCGTTGTGCAACCGCTGCGCGCCACCCATGAACGGGGTGAAAAAGGCATAACCCGGCGTGTCGGCGTACTGCCATTCGATGCGTTGCGTCGTCGGGTTGATTTCGACGATGCGCGAGTGCGGCATGCTGATGTGCGGGCGGAAGATGCCGTTGTCGAAAACCAGCACGTTGCCGTTGTCCAGCTCAGTCGGGCAATGCTGCTGCGCGACCAGATCGTGGCCCAGACGCCAGAGCACTTCACCGCTGCCACGTTGCACGGCGATCACCGAAGAAACGCTGCGCAGACTCAGGATCACCTTGCCGTCGCGGCCCGGCGTCACCGCATTGGTCATCGGCCAGTGGTGGCGCTCGAAGCACTCGTGCAGCGGATAGTCTTCAGGACGCAGATGCTCCCAACTGCGCCATTCCCAGACCACGTTGCCCTGGCGATCGACTTCCTTGACCACGTCGGCATAGATCACCCCGCCCGGCGCCTCGCTGCCGGGAATGCCGCCGACTACGCGACGGGCCAATTCGGCACTCAACGGCTCGGCGGTGGTGTACAGCAGGTTGCCGTTGTCCAGCCATTGCGCGTCGTGGTGATGGAGCAGATCGGTGTGTTCCCAGACCACCTCGCCTTCAGGCGTGACTTCGCTGAACGCGCCGCCATGCCATACCGACCAGCCCGGGAACAGGTCCGGCGAATCAGGATGGTTGCCGTTATAACCGAGGTTGCCGTTGCGCAGGATCACCGCGTCGCGGCCGGGGCGTTGCGGCAGTTTCCAGCGATGGACGATCTCGCCGTCAAGGTCGATCAAAAACACGTTGCCGTCCGCCGTTTGCGGGGCGAACAGCGTGTAGCCACCAGCGCTGCGGGCATGATCGACAGCGATCAGACCGGTTTTCTGGCGTTTGAGTGTGGTGCGTTCGAGGTTGGGCATGGCTTTTCTCCAGGCGTGTGAATCCCGGCCGACAGTCAAGCGGCAAGGTGAAGTCGTGGGGTTACTGCGGTGTTGGCAGCAAGGCGTTGAAACGGTCGTCGAAGATCTGCTCGACTTGCAGGGGTTTTGGAATCAGGCGCTCGGCAGCAAACATGTCCGCCAGTCGTTGTTGCGAGGTGATCACTGTCGGCTGAATCGGCACGTAGCGAAGGTCTTGATGCGCGAGCATCTCCTGCACCAGTTCGACAGGCAGGCGGGTGGTCTGGGCGAACACCTTGGCCCAGGCCTCAGGATGCGCGGTGGCCCAGGCTTGGGCGCGGGCCAGTCGAGCCAACAGATCGCCGACCTGCCCTGCTCGTTCAGGATCTGCAAGTGCGCGCTTGCTGGCGACGGTGAAATTCAGACCGGTTTCCGGCCAGGAACTGCCATCGAGCAGAATCCGCGCACCACGGGAAGTGGCCTGTCCGACAAAGGGATACCACACCGCCCAGGCGTCGAGTTTTCCGCTGGCGAACGCATTTTGCGCATCCACCGGGCTGACGTAGGCGATGTTCACATCACGCGGGGTCAGGCCTGCCTGATGCAGCGCCGCCAGCAATAAATAATGGCCACTGCTGCCTTTGGCCACGGCGACGCGCTGGCCTTTGAGATCGGCCACGTTATGGACTTGAGAATCCTGCGGAACCAGCAGTGCATTGTTGTTTTGCGCGCCACTGGCCACGCCGATGATGCGCACATCGAAGCCGCCCGCCTGGGCGAACACCGGCGGCGCATTGCCCACCACACCGGCGTCGATCGCCCCGGCGCTCAGTGCTTCCAGCATCGTCGTTCCGGCCAGAAAGGGATGCCAGGACAGCGGATAAGTCAAGTCCTTGTCCTCACCCG
Source organism: Pseudomonas sp. NPDC087817 (assembly GCF_044742875.1). Lineage (NCBI taxonomy): Bacteria > Pseudomonadati > Pseudomonadota > Gammaproteobacteria > Pseudomonadales > Pseudomonadaceae > Pseudomonas > Pseudomonas sp. NPDC087817. The sequence goes on along the minus strand of NZ_JBIUVJ010000001.1, from coordinate 191,027 downwards.
CCGCGTGCAACAACGCCTGAATCAGACCGCTCTGGTCGCCCATTTTCAATGGTTCGCTGGCAGCCGACACCGGAAGCGCCAGTACCAACGCGGCGCAGCACAGCAGCGCTTTGAACCGCGTCAGCAGTGGGTGCTTGGCAGCAAGAAGTTTTAGCGGCATTGTCGTGCCCTCATTTATGCATTGATTTCAGTATGTCGAGGCCCGCCGTGCCGCTCCATGCCAAACACCCCTCCTTTGCTGCCATCTCTGACACGCCGCCGTTGCCTGCGCGCACGGTGGTAGTGTTGGCGTTCGACGATCTGTTGCTGCTGAATGCGGCCGGGCCGCTTGAGGTGTTTGCCGCGATACCGCGCGTGTTGGCCGGCGACTTTGCAACGAATCCGCCGTATCGGTTGCTGGTGGCCTCGCCGCAGGGTGGTCAGGTGATGTCGGTCTCGGGCATCACCGTCACCACCTGTTCGCTGGAGCAGGTCGATCAGATAGCGCCAGTGATCGATACGCTGATCGTCGCCGGTGGACCGGGCATGGCCGCCCTTGAGGCCGACGAACACGCCTGCCACTGGTTGCGCAGCCGCGCCCCGCAAATCCGCCGTCTCTGCTCGATTGGCACCGGCACTTTTGCCCTCGCCGCTGCGGGCCTGCTCGATGGGCGAAAAGTGGTGACTCACTGGAAATTCGCCGATGAATTACAGGCGCGCTACCCGGCGCTGCACTGTCAGACCGAAGCCCTGTATCTGCACGACGGCAATCTCTGGACGTGCGGCGGTGCCACGGCAGGTATCGATCTGGCGCTCGGGCTGGTCGAACAGGATCTCGGCGCCCACGCCGCATTGGCGCTGGCTCGCTATTTCACCGTGTTCCTCTGGCGCAGCGCCGAACAGCCGCAGCTCAGCGCCTCGCTCAATGCGCAATCGAAGGCCTTGCGCACCGATCAGGACGTGCGTCTGGCCCGTCTGCACGGGTGGATTGCTGGAAATCTGAACGGTGATCTGCGGGTCGATCGGCTCGCCGAGCAGTTCGGCATGAGCCCGCGCCACTTTGCCCGCGCTTACGTCGCCGCCACCGGGGAAACGCCTGCGCAAGCCGTAGAGAACTTGCGCATGGAGGCGGCCAGTCGGCTGCTGAAAACCACCGATGAACCGATCAAGAGGATTGCCGAAACCGTGGGGTTTGGTCGCGAAGAACGCATGCGCCGAGCGTTTCAAAAGCATTTCGGCATCAGTGCGCAGAGTTACCGCAATCAGGTCAAATCCACAGCGGCGCCTGCCCCGGGCATCACATTAGAGCGACTGGCCCAGTAATCAGTGCGCCAACGCATACCGGCGACAATGCTCCAGATAGCCGCGCTCATGATTGCCGACCAACTGCACCACACTCGTCCAAAGCCACGACGGCGCGTCCAGGGTTTTCGAGCGGCAAGCTTGCAATTCGCCTATCCATGAGGCCCTCGTCGCCAAGTCCATCTGCCGTGCATGGGCCAGCCCCACGACCCGCGCCAGATAACCGGCCGCCAACATCGCATCGCGTTGGCTCAGTTGGTCCAGTTCAAGCTTCATGTCCTGCGGCAGCAACTCGCGGACGAAAAATCCGTGATCGAGCATGCGTGTCGCGAGCATCCGATTGCCCAGCCCCGGTGATAACGAACGCGCACCTTCGACCACGCGTTTGCCGTTGTCCCTGGGCATGGTGGCGCGGGCTGCACGTGGAGCGGCGGCGCCGACGGCCTCTTTGACATCCAGCAGGCAATATTCCTGATCGTCACCCTCGCCCACACCGAGCAACACCGCATAACGCTGCAATCCCAGCGAGCTGCAACCTTTGACCCAATACGCCGAGTCGAGCATTTTTACTCGGTCGTCCTTCGACCGGCCCTTCAGTGAAGTCACCAGCGTGTGGATTTCCGGTGTGGCACACAGCGCCTTCAACGCCGCACGCTCAGGCCGGGACAGTGTCCAGAATTGCTTGCCCAGCGGGATGGTCGGTTTGCTGTTCTCGATCCGTTCCGCAGCCAGATGCTTCCAGGTGCGCTGCACCGCACTGCGCATCCCGGCCTTGATCTGAGTCGGGCGCGGCGGCTCTTCATCCAGATCGCCTTCAAAGGCCTGCTCGTAGCCGCGCATCATCTCTTCAAGCATTCGTGCGGTCGCCACGCCGGGCAAATCCGAGCCGCGGGCGGCTGTGGCGAGCGACAGGGCCAAACGCACCAGATCATGCGCGGGATTGCCGATGACGGTCTGATCGAGGTCGCGGATATGAATGTCGATTTTCCCCTTCAGATCCCCTGTCGGCCCCAGATTGCCGGCATGGCAATCGCCACAGATCCACACCGCCGGACCTTTTGGCAGGCTGCGCCCCGGCTGGCTGTGCAGCCACTCGTAAAACTGCACGGTGCTGCCCCTTACATAAGCGTGCGCCGAGCGGGCCATTTTCAGATTGCGCAGTTGCGACAGCGGTTCAAGACGTGCGGAGGGCCGTGGGATTTTCATGGACGCTTCTTATCAGGAATGTGACCTGTTGACCGCCCGCCGCGCGCAAATGTTTCAAAGTATTACAAGATCACTCACAGGCCGAATCTGCAGCAAGAAACTCTAGGAATCTTCTGATGGCCTCTGAATAACGCGCCTATCACTATCAGACGATTACTTATGAGTAAGGGAGCGATGACGCCAAAACGCCCTGCTCAATGCCAGAAAACCCGAAGACTGGATTTCACCGTGAACAGAACCTACCGAATCATCACAACATTACTGCTCTTCCACTCTGCCGGGGCGGTCGCCAACTGCTATATCGATGACAATGGGCAGGCCGGCGACGGCAAGCCTCGCGTCATAAATTTCAGTGCGCCATCAACCCTGAATATTCCCGCCGATAGCAGCAGTTTGACCGTCCTTGATGTGACCACTTCGGGGTTGAACAAGCATATCCGACCGGTGTGTATCCCTGAGGAAAATTCCGGTTTCCAGTTGAATCCCGCATTGGGCTCTCAGCCCGCCAAGGGCACGGTATTCACTTTGAGAAATACCGGACTGGACCTGAGGTTGAGAATAGAAGGCTTTAGCGCGTTCTTCTCCAAACTGGATCCGCAGCCGAGCTTCATCGCAAAGACCGGCATGCTGATAAAGGACGGGCCGTACCGCTTGTTTCTGATCAAAAACCGCACCATCGAACCGGGCACCACCATTCCCGCTGGCTTGCTCGGCACCTGGGTCACCAGCAGTGGCTATGTCATCGCCTCCTTCAATTTGCTCAATCCGATCAATGTCGTCGCCGCATCCTGCACGGTGAACGACGTGAACGTCGCGATGGGCAATGACTACCGACTGCACCAACTGGAAAACGTCGGTGATACCACACCACCGGTCGCCTTCAAGATTCCTGTCGTCGGCTGCGACAAGAGCATCAATAAAATTCAGATCAGACTCAACGCCACCACACCCATCGTCGACAAAGACACCGGCACCGTGGAGCTTGACCAATACTCCACCGCCAGAGGTATTGGCCTGAGAATCACCAACGGCTTGATGGGCAATATCCTGATGGATGAAACCTACCAGCTTGGCCGCTTCACCAGCGGCGCGGAAACCGCCGAGGCGAATTTCTTTGCGGCATACACCCGAATCCCGGGCGCGGAGTTTCGCGCCGGCAGCGCCAACACCAGTATCAATTTCGTCATGTCGTATTTATAGAACGGCACACTTTAGGAATCGTCTGATGTGGCCTCCGGCGACGCCCCGCTAGGGTGGCCGGATGAAACTGAAGAACTACCTTCACCAGATCAATCCCCTGCTCTCTACGCCCAACGCCGCCCGGCGGTTGCTGCGGATTTTTGGCCTGGTGTTGCTGATTGGCATCCTCAGCGGCGTGTACAGCTTTCTCTTGCTTACCTTCAATGCCGAAGTGTCGCGCCGACGCAGCCACATGAGCAGCGCCATTGCCGAGGCGCACACCTTTTTCACCACCCGCGAGGCCTTGCTGGAAAGCCTCAGTCTGTCGGCCATCCGCAAGCCTCAAGGGGTCAAACCGCAGGTCTCACCCGAGGAAGTTCACCTGCTGCTGGGCAACACGCGAGGCAAACAGTGGAGCATCTGGCTGACGGAGCGCATCAAGCAGTATCTGGTGAGCAAACAGGTCAATCTGCTCTACGTCAGCAGTGGCAACGACGTGCGCGTCAAAAGGCTTTACACGGCGACGCCGATAGTCGCCGACTTCCCCCCGGCGATGCTTGATCGGTTGCAGGCGCTCAAACGCGACAACACCGCTGCGCTGGAAGAACTCTGGTTGACCAATCAGTCGGCCAGTCATTCCCGGCTGTATATGTTCATTCGCCTGGATGAGCGCGACGTCGACTCCGGTTGGCTCGGCCTGGAAATGGACGGCCGCGAAGTCTCCCATGCACTGGATGATCAAAGTGCCGGGCAGTTCATGATGTTCAACTCCGACGGCATGCTGGTGTTCAGCAACAGCCAGCCTGCACAACTAAGCCAGAACCTGCTGCAGATCCAGCGGCAGAACTTCTTCGGTTTCGTTGGCGAAGGCTGGTTGCCGGATCATCTGGTGATGCGCAAACAACTGAAGTCCTCGGACTGGCAACTGGTTTATTCGATCAACCTGCGGGATGTCGTCGTCGCCCTGTGGCCGCGCCTCGCCGGCGCGCTGCTGTTCTGCCTGTTCAGTATCAGCCTCGTGTGGATCCTTATCCGTCGCCTCGAATACCGCTTTATCGCGCCGACCATCAGCCGTATTCAGGCGCTGGTGGAGAGTGAACTGTTCAGCAGTGACGTGATTCAAACCGCACCCGTGGCCCTGTGCGTGTTGCGCCGCACCAATGGTCAGGTGGTACTGGAAAATACCCTGTCACAACAATGGCTGGGCCAAAGCGGCGAAAGAGAAAGGCTCAGCCATCGCTGGATCTATCAGGCGTTCGATGCGTTGGACCCGCAAGTCACTGACTACTTCGAAACCGCCGACGGCCGCCATCTCTATCTCAGCTGCGCACCGACTCGCTACAAGGGCGAGGACGTGTTGCTCTGTGCCTTCAGCGATATCAGCACGCGCACGCAAATTGAAGAGGCGCTGGAACAGGCGCGGCAATTGGCCGATGCCGCCAATGAAGCGAAAACCCTGTTTCTGGCAACCATGAGCCACGAGATCCGCACGCCGTTGTATGGCGTATTGGGCACCCTGGAGTTGTTGGCGCGAACAGAACTGGACGCGCAGCAAACCGACTATCTGCACACCATCGAAGGCTCGTCGGCAACGCTGCTGCAGTTGATCTGCGATGTACTCGACGTGTCCAAGATCGAAGCCGGGCAACTGGCACTTGAACTCAGCGAATTCTGCGTCCACGAGCTGATCCACGAAGTGATTCAAGGCTACGCGGCGGCGGCGCATGGCAAGGGCCTTGATCTGTACGCAGTGATTGATCCGAAGCTGCCGGAACGGGTGATTGGCGATGTGTCGAGAATTCGTCAGATCCTCTACAACCTGCTGAACAACGCCGTCAAATTCACCGATACCGGGCGCATCGTGCTGCGGGTGAAGCTGCTTGGGCGTGACGCTGAGCGGGTGAACCTGTTCTGGCAAGTGTCGGACACGGGCAAAGGCATCACCCAGGAAGATCAGGCGCGGATTTTCGAACCGTTCTATCAGTCCCGGGGCCACACCAACGTGATCGCCGGCACCGGGTTGGGGTTGCCGATCTGTCAACGCCTGACCCACTTGATGAACGGCCATATTCGCGTGGTCAGCGAGCCGGGCCTGGGCAGCAGCTTTTCTCTGACCCTGTCGCTCGAGCAGCCCTCAACGCCGAGGTTGCCGAGCAGCTTTACGCCGCTGTTGCCGGCGACGGTCTACGTGGTGTCGCCCATCCGCGAACTGGCCGAAGCGATGAATGGCTGGTTACGCCGCTGGGGCGCACGGCCACAACTCGATCGGCCTTCGCGGGGCGCCTGCAACGCTGACCATGTGCTGCTGGAGCTGCATCCCGGCTCATTCGAACAGCGTCTGGACGCCGAGTGGACCGGCTCGCGAGTGATCGCCACGGGCGATGGCTACAACGAACCGCAATGGAGCGACGACGGCTGGGTGGTGAACATCAATCACCTGCACGCCATTCATCAAGCGGTCAGCCACGCTCAAGGATTGTCGGCGAGCAAACCCACAATCGATGCGCCACAGCGGCAACTGAAAACCCTGCATCTGCATGTACTGGTCGCCGAAGACAACGTCATCAACCAGTTGATCCTGCATGACCAGTTGCAGGAGCTGGGTTGTACCGCCGAGCTGGCGAGCAACGGTGAGGAAGCCCTGGCGCTGTGGCGCAAGGGGCATTTCGACGTGATCCTGAGCGACGTCAACATGCCGCAGAAGAACGGCTATGAACTGGCCCGCGAGCTGCGCCGCCTCGGCTGCACGGCGCCGATTATCGGCGCGACCGCCAATGCCATGCGCGGCGAAGAAGCGCTGTGTCTGGCAGCCGGGATGAACGACTGCCTGATCAAACCTTTCACGCTACAGGCCCTGCATAACCAGTTGGCGTCCTACGAAAGAACACTCCATGAAACCGATTAGTATCCTGGTCGTTGAAGACCATCCGTTCCAGCAACTGTACCTGCAAAACCTGTTCAGCGAGATCGGCCAGTTTCATCTGCAATTTGCCGAAGAAGGCAGCGCCGCGCTGGACTGCCTGAAACGCCACGACTTCGATCTGGTGTTGACCGATTTGTTGATGCCCGGCATGGACGGCGTGCAGTTCATCCAGGGGCTTGCCGCCTCGGGTTCGCGCCCCGCGCTGGCGATCATGAGCGCCGCCTCGCGCCGCATGCTGACCAGTGCCAGCCTCGCCGCGCGCAATCTGGGCGTGAAAGTCATCGGCCTGATTTCCAAACCGGTCAAGACCGCAGCCCTGCGCAATCTCACCGACCAATTGGGCACCTTGCGTCAGGCCACCCTGCCCCTGCCCGGCCCGCAAATTGATCATCTGGCCATTCTCGATGCGCTGGATAACGGTGAATTGCAGGCCTGGTTCCAACCAAAGAAATCACTGGCCAACGGCCGCATCGTCGCCGCCGAAGCACTGGTGCGCTGGCTTCACCCTGAGCAAGGGCTTTTGCTGCCGGGGGTATTTCTACCGGCCTTCAAAGCCTTCAATCTGGAAGAGCGTTTGCTGTGGCTGATTCTGGGACAAGCAATCAAGGCGCAGGAACAATGGCAGGTGCAAGGTTACGCGATCCCGGTGTCGATCAACCTGCCGACGCATCTGCTCAACAGCCCCGATCTGGCTGACCGGATTCTTGCCTTTGTGCTTCAGCGTCAGGGGGTTCCTGCGATGATCTGTTTCGAATTGATGGAATGCTCGATGCCCGAGGACATCAGTAACTTCTACGCCGGTGCGTGCCGGTTGCGCATGAAGGGCTTTGGCCTGTCGCAGGATGATTTCGGTCAGGGTTACAGTTCTTACATGAACCTGGTCTCGACGCCGTTTACCGAGTTGAAAATCGACCGGGCTCTGGTCCAGGGCTGCAATGACAATGAAGAGTTGGCGCAGGCCCTGACAAGTATTGTCGCCCTCGGCCGACAACTGGGTTTGACGGTCGTGGCCGAAGGCGTCGAGACGGCGCAAGAACTGGCGGTGTTGCGTAAAATCAACTGCACTCAGGTTCAGGGTTTCATCATTTCCCACGCCGTGTCGTCACAGGATTTTCAGCAACTGCTGACGCAGGACGGTCCCGCGTTGATGGATTGACCCGATGTTTTCTACAGAGGTAGCGGTGACCTACGCTTATCCCGGCATTTTCAACAGGCTTGCGCAATGACCCACCCGACTGTCCATCTGGAAAAACTGACCAATAGCTCATTGCGAATGAACACTGGTCTGGTGGTGCTCTGCGGCCTCGCTTCGCTGTTGGTGGGCCTCAGTGGCTGGGGGCTTTATCGGATGGTCGAGGAACAGCGCGACACGGTGCGGTTTCATTTCGCCCGGCTGATGGAGAACATCGGCGAACAGGAAGTGTTCCTCAGCGCCATTGTTCAGCAAGCCGACAAAGGCCTGCCGTTGAATACACACGTGCAAATCTTCAAGCAGACGCCATTGCCCTATGAGGGAGTCGGGATCTATAAGGCGCAGGAGCTCTCCTCTTCCCTGCCGTACAGCGTGAAAATCAATCCGGCAGCGATTGAAACCAGTGAGCGCGCACGAGTCTTTGCCCTGGGTGCCCATCTGGCCAGTTACTACAGTGCTTTCTGGTCGGCCTCGCACTATCAATCACCGCAGGTATTCCTGTTCAACGTGCCCGATAATTTCGACATCGCCGTCCCCGCTGCCGGGCAGTTGCGCACTGCCGGGCAGCTTCAGGGCGGATCTTTCGTTGACGTCATGAAGCAAGTGGTGCAACAGCTGCATGATGCCAACCCCAAACCGCTGGACAGTGAAGTTCACTGGGTCCGCTACGACGCCCGATCGGATAGCAAAGGCCCGCCTGCGCTGCTGGCCTACGTCAATGTCAACATGCCCGCCGCGCAACTGAATATCGAGGGCGCCAGTTCATGGGTGGTTGTGGCGTCGTTGTTGAATCTGGCGCAGATCAACAACATCGAACGAATCATGAAGTGGTCGATCTACGACAGCTTCAACCTCACCGCTCCCAACGGCACTTTGGTGATCGGTGCGGAGCATGCCAGTCAGGATTTAAAGGACGGGCTGAATGTTCGTCTGGACGGTCTGGTGTTCAAGATTTCCAGTGTCGGGCCACAACCGTGGACGGCCGTCTATGTGGTCGGTTTCAAGCGATTTATCGACTATGCCTGGTGGCCGCTGCTTGGCTTGTTGACGTTGATGCTGACCAGTATCGGCGGTGGCTGGGCGTTCAATCGCTGGTACAAAATCCGCGTGGTGATTCCTGCACATCAGGCCCATGAAAGCATCGCTGAAAGCGAAGCCTTCAGCCGCGCGATCATCGACACCGCCCCAACAGGCCTGTGTGTCGTACGCCGCAGTGACCACCGGATTCTCTTGGAAAACCGCTGCATTCAGGAATGGCAACAAAGTGATCAACTGATCGCGGCGCTAATCCGCGAACACGCGCTGAACGCTGCGGGCCAGACCGATCTGGAAGTGGCAGGACGGCATTATCACGTCGGGTTCGTGCCTGCGCGCTACCACGGAGAACATGTGTGGATCTGCGCATTTCACGACGTGACCCGGCACATCGATGACGCCGCCGCACTGGAAAATGCCCTGCGTGAAGCCGATTCGGCCAATGAAGCGAAAACCCGTTTTCTCGCGACCATGAGCCACGAAATCCGCACACCACTGTATGGCGTTCTCGGCACTCTGGAGTTGCTGGGGCTGACCGAACTTGGCCCTCGGCAGCAAGAATATCTGCGGACGATCCAGCGCTCATCCACGACGTTGTTCCAATTGATCAGCGATGTACTGGATGTGTCGAAAATCGAGTCCGGGCAAATGACCATCGAAGCGCAGGATTTCTGTCCGCTCGAACTGACCGAGGATTCGCTGCGGGCCTACAGTGCATTTGCTCAGGCCAAAGGTTTGCAGCTTTACGCCTGCATCGACCCGGCGATCCCCGACCGGGTGCGCGGCGATCCCCTGCGCATCCGGCAGATCCTCAATAACCTGCTGAGCAATGCGATCAAGTTCACTGATAACGGCCGGGTGGTATTGCGCGCCAGAGTTGTGCAGGAATCCGCCGAAAATGTCAGTCTGCTGTGGCAGGTCAGCGACTCGGGGATCGGCATTTCCCAGGCCCAGCAACTTCAGCTGTTCGACCCGTTTTATCAGGTACGTGATGCGTCCAGCGAAGCCGGTGCAGGTTTGGGTCTGGCGATTTGCTGGTGGTTGTGTGAATTGATGGAGGGGCAACTGAAAGTGGTCAGCGAGCCCGGTCTGGGCAGCAGCTTTTCGTTGCAACTGGAACTCGCTCGTGTGGAGGGTTCGCTGAGTGACTGCCCGGGATTCACCGCGCATATGCCAACCTTGTTCGTCCAGGCTTACGCGCCGGAGTTGGCGCAACATTTCTGCGGCTGGCTTGAGCGACTGGGGCTGGACACTCAGATCATCGGCCCCGAGACCAAACACATGGCCGCCTCATCATCACTGTTGCTCGACGTACTGCCGTGCGCCGAGCCATCCGGCTGGCCAGGTCTGCGCGTCATCGCCACGGCCGCCGGCGCCAATCCGCCGCAATACACGGGCGAAGGCTGGACGGTCGATGCCCACGATATTCGCGCGGTGGCCTGGGCTGTCCACTTCGCGCAACAAGGCGCCGACCCGCAAGCTCGCCCGGCGATCAAAGCGCCGGCGCGACGCCTTGATCTGAACATCCTGATTGCCGAAGACAACCCGATCAATCGAGCGATTATCAAAGAACAGCTGGAAGCCCTGGGCTGCTCGGTGGTCGCCGCCGCCGATGGTGAACAGGCGCTGCATCAATGGCTGCCGGGGGTGTTTGATCTGGTGCTGACCGACGTCAACATGCCGGTCATGAATGGCTATGAGCTGGCCAAGGCGTTGCGCAGCAACGACGCGGATCTGCCGATCATTGGCGTGACGGCCAATGCCCTGCGCGATGAAGGTGAGCGCTGCGCCGCGGTGGGCATGAATGCCTGGCTGGTGAAACCGCTCAACCTGCACACGTTGCGAACGCAGTTGCTCAAGCATTGCCAACTCGTTGAGCCGGCGCTGGCCGATGACGCGGTTGTCACACAAGACCCCCCACCACCGCTGGATCAGCCACAGCTTTCACCGAAAATGCGCGTGCTGTTTTTCAGTACCCTGCAACAGGACATCGAGAAAGTCAGCGCCCTGCTCCAGAGCAATGACGCCCCCGCGCTGGCCCAACACCTGCACAGCATGGCCGGGGCCCTTGGCGCGGTGCAGGCCACTGGTCTGGCGGAAGCGTGCGTGCGTCTGGAAAGCCAGCTGCAAGGTCGCGTCATCACGCCCGCTCTGGTCCGCGAGATCAGCGCTATGCTTGAGCGATTGACCGCGATGCTCGATGCTCTGGCGTAACCCGATTGAATTCAACAACACACTAGGGATAGCCGAACATGGCAATACTCAACGTCGTGATCGCCGATGATCACCCCATCGTTTTATTGGGCGTACGTGAGCTGATAGAGCGTGATGAGCGCTTTCGTGTGGTGGGCGAAGCGGTCTGTTCGAACGAGCTGATCGAGTTGTTGCACACCCAGTCGGTTGATCTGGTGATCACCGACTTCAACATGCCGGCGGATTCGCCCTACGGTGACGGCCTGAAACTGGTGGAGTACCTGGGCCGACATTTTGCCCAGGTGAAAGTGCTGGTGCTGACCATGATCTCCAGCCCGTTGATTCTGACCCGTCTGCATGAACTGGGGGTGGTGGGGGTGATTCAGAAAAACCAGTTGCACGACGATATTCAACTGGCACTCTCGTCAATCGCCAAAGGCCGCACCTTCAAGAGTGCCAAACCCGAGCCTGTCAGCGTCCTGGAGCCTAACGTAGCGCTGGACGAAAGACTGTCGCGGCTGTCGCCCAAGGAATTTGAAATTCTGCGCATGTTTGTCTCCGGGCAAAGCGTCACCACGATTGCACGCAGCCAGTCCAGAAGTGCGAAAACCATCAGCACGCAAAAGATTTCGGCGATGCGCAAACTTGAAGTGTCCAGCGATCAGGATCTGTTGACATACTGCCTGGAGAATAACGTCTTTCAATGAATGCACTTATCAGACGAAGTGCAACTAACACCCCCACCTTATAGGAATCGTCTGATGGTCTGAGCACTGCACTCAGACCTATATTCTGGATCGTGTTCTCCAACACAACTTAATCACGATCTAATGGATATCGACATGAAAAAGCTTTCGCTGACACTGCTGACACTTTCCATGCTTTCGGTGGCGGGCCAATCGTTTGCAGCAGACGAACCGGTAACACCCACTAAAGCGGGCAGCGGCACCATTAACTTCACCGGCATCATCAACAACGATGCTTGCTCTATCGAAGATGCAGGTCTGAATAAAACCATTTCCGTACCGATGGGCGAAGTGTCAATCAAAGACATGGGTACCGCTGCAGCGCCTAAGGGCAATGGCAAACTGAGTGCCGAGAACTTCGACATGAAGATCAACTGCAACGCCGGTACCAAAGTTTCGATGATCTTCGAACCGACCAAAGGCGCTGGTTCGGGTATCGTCACTGGCACCAAGGTCCTGAAGTTGACCGACGGTGTGGGCGCCGCGAAAAACATCGGTATCGCCCTGCTCGACGCCAATGGCGATCAGATCGACCTGAGTTCGCCTGCCGCCGCCAAAATTCAAAACACCCTGCAAGACGGCAGCACCACCCTGAAATTCTCCGCCGCCTATGTGACCACTGCCGACCCGAAAACTGCGGTCGCCGGTCGTGGTGACGCGACTCTGCCGTTCACTCTGCAATACGAGTAAACCGCACTCGGGGCTGACACTGTGCGGGACGCAATCGTCCCGCCTTTTTTCAATTTCAGGCAGTTTTCCATGTTTAATCGACACATTCTTTCCCTGTGCTTGGGTTTGCACTGCGCGCTGCTGGCGACGCAGGCACACGCGGGTATCTCGCTGAGCGCGACCCGTCTGGTGTTTGATGGCGAGCACAAAGAAGTCAGCATCAAGGTCCGCAACAATGGCGATGACCTGTTGATCCAGTCATGGATCGACAGCGATGAGCCCGGCATTGCTTCGGTGCCTTTCGCCGTCACGCCGCCGCTGGCGAGGATTCTCGGCAAGGAACAGCAATTGCTGCGGGTGATTTACGAAGGCACTGGCATGCCGTCTGACAAGGAATCCGTGGTCTGGCTGAACGTTCAGGAAATCCCCCAGACCGCCAAAACGGAAAACACCCTGCAACTGGCCGTGCGCCAGCGTATCAAGGTGTTCTTCCGCCCTGCCGGACTGGCCAGCCAGGCTTACCTCGCACCGACTCAGCTGTTATGGCAGATCGACCAGCAAGGTGGGCATGCCGCATTGAAAATCACCAATCCAAGTCTCTTTCATGTTTCGTTGTCAGAAGTCTCCGTGCAATCGGGTGCCACAATGGAAAAACCAGTCGATTCGATGATGATTGCTCCGGGCCAGAGCAAGACCATCGCACTAAAAGGAACAAACAACTCGACTTATTCCAACCTCAACTTTTCAAGCATTAACGATTACGGCGCACAGGATCGTTACAGCGCAACTTTCTCGGGTAATGCCGCCGTGAATGCAAAAGCAGTGCAATAGCACCTGCACCGAAAGTTCGCCCCCTCTCTTGATTCTAATAATGAATTAACTCTTCGTTCTCTGTAGCAATATAGGGCTGGGTATGTCTTTACTCCCGCGCAGCAACTTCAATTCGCTGACTGAACAATCCTGCCCGAAACTCTCGGGATTCAATGCGCTGTATCTGGCCATGTTAGTGAGTCTTCCTTACTTGGCAAATGCCAGTGATGCCGTCGCTGCACCGGAGCAAGAGCAACTCGCCCAGTTCAACACTTCGTTTCTGCAGGGAGTCGGGTCGTCGGTGGATTTGAATCTGTTGCTCTCGGCCAACAGCGTTTTGCCGGGCAATTACCGAGTCGACGTTTACAGCAACGAAGTGTTGGTCGGGCGGCGCGATATCGATTTTCGTCGCGCCGAGAAAACCGGCAAGGTCGAGGCGTGCCTGACCCTGGACATGCTGCAGCAGTTGGGCATCAACATGAGTACGCTGGAAGCGGCAGGGCTGCTCAAGCCTGAGGCGCCCGACACTTGCTACGACTTGCCAACCCTGATTGACCAGGCCACCGTCAGCTACGACCCTACCCGCCTGCGACTGTTGATCAGCGTGCCGCAAATCGCCATGCAACGCGGCATGCGTGGCTATGTCGATCCTGCGCTGTGGGATGCCGGCGTCCCGGCGGCGTTCATCAATTACCAGTTGAGCAGCAACCGCAACAGCACCGACTCCGCCACGACGATCTCCAACAACCTCGGTTTGCGTAACGGCATCAACCTCGGCGCCTGGCGGCTGCGTAACGAATCGAACTTCAGCAGCCGTACCGGCGAGCGCAACACGTTCACCAGCAACCGCAGCTATGTGCAGCACGATGTCACAGCGCTGAAGGGACAATTCAGCGCCGGCGATATTTTCTCCGACTCGCAGCTCTTCGACAGCGTGCGTTACCGTGGGCTCAAGTTGAGTTCCGACGAAGGCATGCGCGCCGACAGCGAACGCGGCTACGCGCCGGTCATCCGCGGCGTGGCGCAAAGCAACGCCACCGTGGAAATCCGCCAGAACGACTACGTTCTCTACAGCACCAACGTGCCACCCGGTCCGTTCGAGATCAGCGACATTTATCCGAGTGGCTCGAACGGCGACTTGCGGGTGATCGTCATCGAGGCCGACGGCACGCGGCATGAAACCCAGCAGGCGTTTTCCAGCCTGCCGATCATGGTGCGCAAGGGCCAGGTCAACTACAGCCTCTCGGCGGGGCAATACAAAAGCAACACCGAGGGTCTGGCCGAACCGAAGTTTGTCAGCGGCACGCTGGCTTATGGCATGACCAGCAACATGACCGGGATTCTTGGTGTACAGGCGACAGACAGCTTCAAGGCGATGTCTCTGGGCATGGGCCGCAACACGGCGTTTGGCGCGGTGTCGTTCGACCTGACGCACTCGTCCAGTCAGGCGCACGGGCAGACCACCGAAGGGAATAGCCTGCGGATGCTCTATGCCAAAACCTTCACCGGCACCGACACCAATTTCACCCTCGCCGCCTATCGTTACTCCACCGAGGGCTATCGCACCCTGACCGATCACATCGAGGATCAAAGCACCGGGGAGCAGCGCCGTGGCAACTCCAAAACCCGCACTGACCTGACCGTCAGCCAGAGTCTGGGGCGCAACCAGCAATTCGGCAGCCTGTACCTCAACGCAACCGATCAGCGGTACTGGGGACGTGGCGGCTCGCAAAGCCTGTCTGCCGGCTACAGCAACAACTGGGGCGACGTCACCTACAACCTTGGCGTAACGCATACCCAGGATGTGGGCAATGCCGGCCCGGCGAACAACGACACGCAGATGAACCTTTCGCTGTCATTTCCGCTGGGTTCCAAACCGCGCGCGCCAAGGGCGTTTGTCTCGACCAATCGACAGAAATCCAGCGACAGCACGCAGTTGGGCGTGAACGGCTACCTGTCGGAAAACAGCGACACCTATTATTCGGTGCAGGCCGGCAACAGCAGCACCGGCGGCAATTCAGGCTCGGCGAGCATCAGTTCGCGCACCTCGTTCGTCGACGTCAACGCCGGTTACAGCCAGGGGCGCGGCTACACTTCGCAGAACCTGAGCCTTGCCGGTTCGGTGGTAGCGCACGCGGGCGGTATCAATCTGGGGCAAACCTTGGGTGAAACCTTTGCCTTGGCCGAAGTGCCGGGGGTACCGGGCGGGGTCAAGATCAGCAGCTTCAGCGGCACTGAAACCGGTCGCAATGGCTTCGCCGTGATTCCCAACACCCAGCCCTATCGGGTGAACTGGATCAGTCTCGACACTCGAGATCTGGGTGCCGATGTAGAAATTGAAAACGCCACCCAGCAAGTCGTGCCACGACGCGGTGCCGCCGTATTGGTGCGCTACCCGTCGCAGACCGGTCGCCGAGTGCAGTTCGAGTTGTTTGATTCGCAGCACAACCGCTTGCCGTTTGGCGCGGTGCTCGAAGATGCGGCCGGCAAGCAGATTGCGATCGCCGATCCTTCCGGCAAGGCGTTGGCACTGGTTCAGGAACAGCGTGCCACGCTGACGATCAAGTGGGCGGGCAAGCAATGTCAGGCCAGCTATTCACTGCCTGAGCGCGACAAGGCCCTCAACTATG
Organism: Pseudomonas sp. NPDC087817; assembly: GCF_044742875.1. Lineage (NCBI taxonomy): Bacteria > Pseudomonadati > Pseudomonadota > Gammaproteobacteria > Pseudomonadales > Pseudomonadaceae > Pseudomonas > Pseudomonas sp. NPDC087817. The sequence continues at coordinate 175,163 of NZ_JBIUVJ010000001.1, read as the reverse complement.
AGCGGGTGTCGCTGACTTGCGCGCCTTGAGCACGTGGTCATTGAACCGGCAACTCGACCCGCGCCAACAGCCCGCCGCCGCTGCGATTGCTCAAGGTCAGTTCGCCGCCCTGCTCGCGCACGATGGCCCGCGCTGCCGAGAGCCCGAGGCCAACGCCGCCGGTGTGGCGGTTGCGTGAGGCTTCGAGGCGAAAGAACGGATCGAATACACGCTGCAGCGACTCCTCAGGAATGCCCGGCCCCTCGTCGCTGACGTCGATACGAATCAAGCGCTCATTTCCGCTCAATTCGATACGCGGGCGCTGCGCATACTTCGACGCGTTTTCCAGCAGGTTGACGATCACCCGTTTGAGCGCCAGCGGCCGGCCTTCATACACCCGATGCGCCGGGCCGTTGTAGTCGACGGCAATGTTCTGATCGCGATAGTCATCGACGATGGTATGCAACAGTTCCGAGAGGTCGAACGCCGTAGTTTGTTCGGGCTGAGTGTCTTCACGAAAGAACGCCAATGCGGCGTTGATCATCGATTGCATCTCTTCGATATCGCGAATCTGTTTGCTTTGGTATTCAAGATCCTCGATGAACTCGCTGCGCAGGCGCATGCGGGTCAGCGGTGCGCGCAAGTCGTGGGAAATCGACGCGAGCATGTGCGTGCGCTCGTCAATGAAATGCTGAATCTGTGCCTGCATGGTGTTGAAAGCCACAATCACCTGACGTATCTCGTCGGGGCCTTCCAGTTTGATCGGCGGTGCACGCAAGTCGGTGCCGAAACGCCGCGCTGCGCGGGCAAAACGCTGCAAGGGATTGGCCAGTTGGCGCGTGGCGATCCAGGCCACCAGCAACGTGGCAATCAACCCCAACGTGATGATGATCGCGATCCGCGTGCCCAGCTCCAAACCCCAGCTGCGTTCAGGCGGGATAAATGACAACCAGCTGCCATCGACCAATTGCACGAGTGCAGCGTAATGCGCCTGGGGATTGTCGTTCGGCCAATCGCCGGGGTTGAACGCTTCGATTTTTCGATCAGCACCCAGCAACTGTTGCAGCACCGGCACCCTGCTCGCTTCAATGCGCAGGCCGTCATTGGGCAGATCGAATTCAGCGCGTTGCGCTTTCCACGACACTTGCAGCATGGCGCTGCTCGCTGCGGCAGCCAGTTGCGGGCGCAGGTTGGCCGGTGCAGCCTCGATCACGCGCGATGTCGCGGCAATCTGCTCCAGCAGGCCGGTGCGTTCGATCGGTGGCCGCGCCCAGATCCCCGCCGCCTGAAAAAACAGGGCATTGAGCGCCAGCGAGGCAAACATCGCCGCAATGATGGTCAGGGCGATGCGCCGGCTCAGTGTGTCGCCCCGCAGCAATCGGCGGATCACGAGCGATTGACCTTGGCAGTGAACATATAACCGCCATTGCGCACGGTGCGGATCAGATCCGGGCGTTTGCAGTCCGGCTCGATCTTGCGCCGCAGGCGGCTGACCTGCACGTCGATGCTGCGGTCGAAAGCGTCGTGACCCTGGCCATGGGTGAGATCGATCAACTGCTCACGGGTAAGAATGCGTTGCGGATGATCAAGAAACACCACGAGCAAATCGAACTCGCCACCGGACAGCGGAATCATCACGTTGTCCGGTGAGCGCAACTCGCGGCAAGTGATGTCCAGATGCCAACCGGCGAAGCCGATCACCGGCCGCGACGGTTCAACCGGGCTCCGTTGTTCACCGGCGCGACGCTGCAAGGCGCGCACCCGTGCGAGCAACTCCTGTGGGGCGAACGGCTTGGTCAGGTAGTCATCCGCACCGAGTTCCAGACCGACAATGCGATCGCTCAGCTCGGCCATTGCCGTGAGCATGATGATCGGAATGCCCAGCTGCGCGCGCACCTTCTGGCACAGGCTCAAGCCGCTTTCGCCGGGCATCATCAGGTCAAGAATGATCGTGTCCGGACGCTGCTGCGCGATCGCCGCCCACATCGCCTCGCCATTCTCGGCGACGTCGACGTCATAGGCGTGCTGGACGAAGAACTTTTTCAGCAAGGAGAGGATTTCCACGTCGTCGTCGACGAACAGCAGTCTGCTCACGGTTACAGGATCCATGGACCAAAAAGAGGCTATCTAAAGCCATTTCGCCGCCCGGGTCATTTATTTCAATCGAGTAACATTCCTGCATGACAGACATCAAGCGGACATCGTCCGGCAAAACCCCTCGGGCACTCTGCAGCCATTCCAATCCAGGGGGTTCGCATGATGAAGGTATTGAACAACAGCCATTGCACCGAGGGACATCACAGCAATCGTCCCTTGATCCTCAGCCAGCGGACCGCCGCACTCGGCCCCGACACGCCGGTTGTGTTCCAGGAATCCTGCCTGGGCGTGTCCGGCGATCAGAGCCGGATCTTCCTGCGTCGTTACTTCGAGCAATTCAGCCCGACCAGTGCGCACTGGGTCGAGTACGTCCACAGCATCGCCGCCGCCGACCTCATCGAATGGATCATGCGCCACGGCCAGTTGCACATCGAGTGCGCGGACAGCATCACGACGCAACATCACAAGGGAACCCGTTGATGAAAAGCCATTGCCTGATGACGCTGCTCTGTACGGCGTCAATGAGTCTGTCCGGTTGCAGCAGCAATAGCGTCGAAACGACGGGATTTCTGCATGATTACAGCGTTCTGAAAGAGCACAAATCGCCGTCGGGTCACGACGTAATGAGTTGGGTCAGCCCGGCATTGGCCAGGGGCCGCTATACCAAAGCCTATCTGGCGCCGAGCCAGTTTTATCCCGGCGTAGAACCGACCGGGCGTATTCCGTTGAGCACGATTTCCGGCGTCACCGAGTATTACGATGCCGCCCTCCGGCAGGAATTGGGCAAAGTCCTGCAACTGGTGTCCATGCCCGGCCCGGATACGCTGATCGTCAGGCCGGCCATTACCCGGGTCGCCGCGAGCACTCAAGGCTTGCGCTTTTATGAATGGTTGCCGGTCACTTTAGTGGCTGCCGGGGTCAGCACCGCTGCCGGCATCCGCGATCAGGACAGTGAAATCGCCACCGAAGTGTCGTTCGAGGACGGCTCGACCGGCGAAGTGGTTGCCGAGGTCGTGCGCAAGGGCACCGGCGTGGCGCTGGAAAACGACAAACAAGTGCTGACGGCGGATGACGTCAAAGGGGTGCTGGATGGCTGGGCCAGTGATCTGGGGCAATCCTATGTAGCGATTCGTCGGTAGTACGGCCGTTTTCTCGTCTAACGTGAAACGCAGGTATTGGCAGCACACGGGACACGGCCATTGATGAGCAATTTCTCCATCGTTGCGACAGTTCTTTCGATGATTCTGGGGCTGTCGGTCACTCGGCTGCTGCTCGGCGCGTTGACGGTATTCCGCATCCGCCGGGCGGCGGCGCCGGATTGGGTGGCGCTGGTCTGGGCCGTCACGCTGTTCGCCACGCAACTGGATTTCTGGTGGGCGGTCAACTCGCTGCCGCAGATCAAATCGACATTTTCCTTTCCGGAGTTTTTGTTGCTGGTGCTGCTGGCGCTGTCGCTGTTTGTCTCTTCGGCGTTGTTGCTGCCGAGTCGAAGCGAAGATGAACAGAACGGCTTGCGAGTCTATTTCGAACAGGACGGCCGCTACGCCTTGCTGTCGTTGTCGACTTATCTGCTTCTCGGGCTGATCGTCAATGTCTTCCTGTTTCAAGCCTCGCCGATCGCACTGTGGGGTGTGCTGGATGTGTTGATGATCATTCTTCCGCTGTGCGCCTTCGCGGCGAAATCACGCAAGGCTTACACGACTGTCACGCTGATTTACCTGCCGATCAATGCGCTGGATATCGTTGTTTCGCTGACGAATTAGGCGTTGTGTCGGGAAAAAGATCAAAAGATCGCAGCCTTCGGCAGCTCCTATATGGACCGGTGCAGGAGCGGCCGAAGGCTGCGATCTTTGGCTTTAAACACCCCCGTTTAAATGACACGCCAAGACACGTAATCAGGCTACGCGATCTTGCGTAATTGCCTACAGCTACGCCAGAATCCGCCGGCTTGTGCGCCTAGGGGGCGGGTTCTATTGTGGTGCGGTCGCTGAAATTTCAGTGATCGGGTTTAGCAGCTCGGCAATTCTCAAGGCACGCGAGTTCCGCCATTACGTTATGGCGGCTTTGCGTGGGGCACTTCGGTGCGCCGGGATCCTTGAGCCTGGTCTGCTAACCCGCGTACAGCCGCCACCTCTTCGTTTAGCAGCGATGGTTGACGGCTCGTAACCACTGACGTCTTCTCGGGCAAGCCCGCTCCCACAGGTTTGGCGGTGTGGCGCAGGTTTGTGGTCGACACAGATCCCTGTGGGAGCGGGCTTGCCCGCGAAGGCTGACTCACTGGCAACACATCTCTTCGGCAGAAAAAACCCGCCACTCCCGTTCAATCGGGATGGCGGGTTTTGTCGTTTTCGCAAGGCTGCGATCTTTGGCTTTAAACACCCCCCGTTTAAATGACACGCCAAGACATGTAATCCGGCTACACGACCTTGCGTAATTGCCTACAGCTACGCCAGAATCCGCCGGCTTGTGCGCCTAGGGGGCGGGTTCTATTGTGGTGCGGTCGCTGACGAATCAGCGATCGGGTCTCGCAGCCCGCTGATTTCTAGACGCACAACATCCGTCCTCATTTTATGGCGGCTGTACGTGGGAGACCTTCGGGTCTGCCGGTTCTAGAGTCCCGGTCTGCGACCCGCGTATAGCTGCCACCTCCCTTTCGTATCGCAGCGAAATGTGGCGGCTCCAATGACTCTAGGAGCTTCACTATGATCAAACCAACGCCAAACCCGCCCGAAACCGACCCCACCTCTCCCTACGAATCCCTCGAGTCGAAAAAGCTCAACGAAGCCGCCGACCGTGCGCTCGATCACTACCTCTGTCCGCCCGGATCCACGCCACCTCCCCGTAGGACCCGCAGAATGTACGCCGTCACCGCCGACTTCAAAAACGAAGAGCTGCTGGTCGATGCCTGCGAAACACTGGCATCGGCAAGAACCATCACCAATGATTTCGCCAACCTCATCCCCGCGTCACAGCGCCGAACACTGCAGGGCATTGCGCAACTGATCATGCTCGGGGAGCTGGCGGTGAATCGGGTGCTGAATAATCTGGAGTTGCCGTAGTCGCAACCTCTGTGACAAGGCTTGATTGATGTGTCGTAACCACTGACGTCTTCGCGGGCAAGCCCCCTCCCACAGGTTTGGCGGTGTGGCGCAGGTTTGGCGGTGTGGCGCAGGTTTGTGGTCGACACAGATCCCTGTGGGAGCGGGCTTGCCCGCGAAGGCTGACTCACTGGCAATACATCTCTTCGGCAGAAAAAACCCGCCACTCCCGTTCAATCGGGATGGCGGGTTTTGTCGTTTTCGCAAGGCAAGATCATCAGATCGCAGTCTTCAGCAGCGCCTACGGGGAAAAAAAGCGGTTAGCGGTGAATTATTTCGTGTCCTCATGTATCTGACCCAAAGAGCACGCGCCATCAAAAAGATGGCATCTACGCGGCAAGATGGATCAGTAAAGAGAATACGCGGATGAAATCACGTAAAAACAGCGTCAAACCGATCGGCCTGAAAGACATCACCATCGTCGACGACGCCAAGATGCGCAAAGCCATTACGGCCGCCGCGCTCGGCAATGCCATGGAATGGTTCGACTTCGGGGTCTACGGTTTTGTGGCCTATGTGCTCGGCAAAGTGTTTTTCCCGGGCGCCGATCCGGGCACGCAAATGATCGCCGCGCTGGCGACGTTCTCCGTGCCGTTCCTGATCAGGCCGTTGGGCGGGCTGTTCTTCGGCGCACTGGGCGACAAGTACGGGCGGCAGAAAGTCCTCGCTGCAACCATCGTGATCATGTCGCTCAGCACGTTTGCCATCGGTTTGATTCCGTCCTATGCCTCGATCGGCATCTGGGCGCCGATCCTGCTGTTGCTGGCGAAAATGGCCCAAGGCTTCTCGGTTGGCGGTGAGTACACCGGCGCCTCGATCTTCGTTGCCGAATATGCGCCGGATCGCAAACGTGGGTTCCTCGGCAGTTGGCTGGACTTTGGCTCGATTGCCGGTTTTGTGCTGGGTGCCGGTGTGGTGGTGCTGATTTCCACGACGCTGGGCGAAGCCAAATTCGAGGAATGGGGCTGGCGTCTGCCGTTCTTCCTCGCGTTGCCGCTGGGCATGATCGGGCTTTATTTGCGTCATGCGCTCGAAGAAACGCCAGCGTTTCAACAGCATGTCGAGAAGCTGGAACAAGGCGACCGCGAAGGCCTGGCCGGCGGGCCGAAAGTGTCGTTCAAGGAAGTTGCGACCAAGCACTGGCGCAGCCTGATGACCTGTATCGGCGTGGTGGCGGTGACCAACGTTACTTACTACATGCTGCTCACGTACATGCCGAGTTACCTGTCGCACAACCTGCATTACAGCGAAAACCGTGGCGTGCTGATCATCATCGCGATCATGGTCGGCATGCTGTTCGTGCAGCCGGCGATTGGCTTTATCAGCGACAAGATTGGCCGCAAGCCTTTCATCGTCGTCGGCAGCATCGGTCTGTTCATCCTTGCCATTCCGGCATTCATGCTGATCAACAGCGGCAAGATCGGCCTGATCTTCGGCGGCCTGCTGATGCTGGCGGTGCTGCTGAACTTCTTCATCGGCGTGATGGCCTCGACCCTGCCCGCGATGTTCCCCACGCACATTCGCTACAGCGCATTGGCGGCAGCGTTCAACGTTTCTGTGCTGATTGCAGGTCTGACCCCGACTGTCGTGGCCTGGCTGGTGGAAAGCACCAACAACCTGTACATGCCGGCGTATTACCTGATGGTGATTGCCGTGGTCGGCCTGGCCACCGGCGTGACCATGAAAGAAACCGCCAACAAACCGCTGCGAGGCGCGGCGCCGGCGGCTTCCGATCTTGAAGAAGCCAAGGAGTTGTTGCAGGAGCATCACGACAACATCGAGCAGAAGATCGAAGACATCGACGCTGAAATTGCTGAACTGGAAGCCAAACGCAAGAATCTGGTGCAGCAACATCCGCGGATCAACGAGTAAACAATCCACCACCTTGTGGCGAGGGAGCTTGCTCCCGCTGGAGTGTGCAGCAGTCCCAATCTTTTGGGGCCGCTGCGCGCCCAGCGGGACGGTGCGACGATTCGACAAGCTCCCTCGCCACAAAGTTACTCGGCGTTTTCTAGTCTGTACGTCCACTCATGATCTGGATGCAGTAGAGCAAGGTGTCGAGCCAACCAATGCCGATCTTCGCAGGATAGATTCGGCAATGACTGGTTGAAGTCGTTTTGATCCTTGGACCGGATGTGTTTGGCCTTGAACAGCAGAATGGCCGCAGGTTTTAAATACGGAACCCCTGCGTCACTGACAGCGACCATTTCGGCGCGTGGATAGACAAGCGAAGTGTCTCTTTTATAGACCCAAGTGTCCGCAGTGCCGAACTCCAGCATCACATCCACTCGCCAGACATTGGCAACCGCATCAAAACCCCAAACCTGAAATATCTCCTCGCCCGGCACCCGGTCTGTCGGCAGAAACGCAAACGTGCCGTCTTTGACGGTGTAGAACTGCAAGGGCGCCAGCGCTTGCCTGAACAGCAGAAAATCATCACGCAGGACGGTGAACTCCAGATCACCGTGATCGCGAGTTTGTCTGCCCAGCCACAGATCCAGCGCCCATCCGCCCACCACGCTCCAGGGGCGTGAAACCTGTCTCAGACGTTGCGATAACTCCTCCGGCGTCCACGCTTGCCATGCTTGCTGATCCGGTACGTTCATGTGCCCTGCTCCTTGTTAAGCGCATCCGGCCGCCATGGTGCCATGAGTTTCATCGCGCGCCTGCCCCGGGATTTTTATCAGCTAGCCTTGATTTCTGATCGTCATCAAGGAGCTGTCATGTTCAAGTTCATCAAAACCACCGTGATCGGCGGACTGCTGTTTATTCTGCCGTTGGTGCTGATCTTCATCCTGATCGAAAAAGCCATTCATCTGCTGCGTGGACCGATGCAAAAGCTGCTGCCGATGTTCGAGGGTCACGATGTGGCGGGCGTGACCGTGGTGACGTTGGCCACGTTGGTTGGCTTGATCGTGCTGTGTTTTCTCGCAGGACTTCTGGCCAGGACCTCGGCGGCGGCTCGGGCGATTGAGGCGACCGAAGACAAAGTGCTGAGCAATCTGCCGGGTTATCAGTTGCTCAAGGACACCACGGCGCGGTTTGCCGGCATGGAGCACGCCGATGGGACGAAGGTCGGCATGATTGCCGAAGAACAAGGCTGGCGCCTGTGTCTGGTGGTGGACAGTGTCGGCGATTGGCTGACGGTGTTCATGCCGGACGGAGGGACCTCTGGCGGCACGGCTGGCGAAGTTCGCTTGCTGCGCGCCTCCGAGGTAATCATGACTGACCTGTCATGGCTGGGACTGGCAACAGGATTGCGTCGGGGCGGACGAGGTTTGCTGGAGCAAATGCAGCCGTGGTTGCCGAAAGCCTGATCTTCAGGACGGCGAAAAACCTTGTGGCGAGGGAGCTTGCTCCCGCTGGGTCGCGAAGCGGCCCCTGTTTTTAAAAGAAGGCCTGCTGCGCAGTCCAGCGGGAGCAAGCTCCCTCGCCACAGTTGATCACCCCAGGCTCAGAATTCCATGGCAGATCAGCCCCAGTACACTGCGCATATGCCGCGCATGCGCTTTTCGATCTGGCGCCGCTTCGGTCGCCAGTCGAATAAACGCCATGTTCGCGTACTGGTTGAACAGCGTCGCCGCCACGTCGATATCGACGGACTCGCGGACTTTGCCCAGCGCCTGAAAATGCGTCAGCAACGCCTTGGTTTCCTCGATCACCGCCGCATTCCACGGGCTCAACGCCTGAGCCAGTTCGCCCGTGAGCAGAAACGGCGCCAACTCGCGCCATAGTGAAGCCGGCATCGCTTGCAGTTGGTAGTCGGTCATCAGCCCTTCGAACTCGCACAACGCCTCCAGCGGATCGCTGTCGTCATCGAGATTGGCCCGGGCCTCGCGCATGGCCTGCTCGTCCGGTTGCTTGAGCAATGCCAGCAAAATCTCCTGTTTGCCGCCGAAGTAGTTGGTCACTGTCGGCGCGGAAACCGCCGCTGCATTGGCGATCTGCTCCAGCGTGGTCGCGCCGAAGCCGTTGCTGATAAACAGTTCAAGGGCTGCCTGCGCGATGACTTCCCTGCGCTGTTCCTTTTGCCGCTCTCTGAGTCCGCTCATGTCGTGCCTGCTGTGCCTTGCCAATGCGCCTCAGCGTACGGATATCTTTTTCCATCGACAAATATTTTCTTTACAAAAATATTTTTAAGTGACAAATATTAGCTGTGCACCGCTGGAATGAACGCACTCACTTGCCCAATTCTTTTGGAGATCAGCCATGTCCGCCGAACTCGATCCGACTCGCAGCACCCGTGATTTTCAAGCCGCGGACGCCGCCCACCACATTCACGCGTTTGTCGATCAGAAGGCGCTCAACGAAGAAGGTCCACGGGTGATGGTCAGCGGTGATCGCCTGGCGTTGTGGGACAACGACGGCAATCGTTATGTGGACGGCATGTCCGGCCTGTGGTGCACCAACCTTGGTTACGGCCGCAAGGATCTGGCCGCCGCCGCGACCGCGCAACTGGAGCAGCTGCCCTACTACAACATGTTCTTCCACACCACTCACCCGGCCGTGATCGAACTGTCCGAACTGTTGTTCAGCCTGCTGCCCAAGCACTACAGCCACGCGATCTACACCAACTCCGGTTCCGAAGCCAACGAAGTGCTGATCCGCACGGTGCGCAAGTTCTGGCAAGTGATGGGCAAACCCGAGAAGAAAATCATGATCGGCCGCTGGAACGGCTACCACGGCTCGACCCTCGCAGCGACGGCGTTGGGCGGCATGAAGTTCATGCATGAGATGGGCGGCACCATTCCCGATGTGGCGCACATCGACGAGCCGTACTGGTTCGCCCACGAAGGCAACCTTAGCCCGGAAGAATTCGGCCTGCGTGCGGCGCGGCAACTGGAAGACAAGATTCTTGAATTGGGCGCCGACAAGGTGGCAGCTTTCGTCGCCGAACCGTTTCAGGGCGCTGGCGGGATGATCATTCCGCCAGCGACTTATTGGCCGGAAATCCAGCGCATCTGCCGCCAATACGATGTGCTGCTGTGTGCTGATGAAGTGATCGGTGGGTTCGGTCGCACCGGCGAGTGGTTCGCCCACCAGACTTTCGGTTTCGAGCCCGACACGCTGTCGATCGCCAAGGGCCTGACCTCCGGTTACATCCCCATGGGCGGCTTGATCCTTTCGCGGCGCATGGCCGAGGCGCTGGTGGAAAAGGGTGGCGTGTTTGCTCACGGCCTCACCTATTCCGGGCACCCGGTCGCGGCTGCGGTGGCGATTGCCAATCTCAAGGCCTTGCGTGATGAAGGTGTGGTCACGCAGGTGAAAACCGATACCGGGCCTTACCTGCAAAACTGTCTGCGCGAAGTGTTTGGCAATCACCCGTTGGTCGGTGAGATTCAGGGTGTTGGTCTGGTGGCGGCGTTGCAATTCGCTGAGGACAAGGCGACTCGCAAGCGTTTTGCCAACGAGAACGACATCGCCTGGCGCTGCCGTACGATCGGGTTTGAGGAAGGGTTGATCATTCGTTCGACGTTGGGCCGGATGATCATGGCGCCGGCGCTGATTGCCAGCCGTGTGGAGCTTGATGAGCTGATCGACAAGACGCGGATTGCGGTGGATCGTACGGCTCGTGAGTATGGGGTTCTGTAATCGGCGGAACATTGTGGGAGCTGGCTCGCCAGCGAAGGGGCTAGCACAGTTGATATTGGGTTGACTGACCTACCGCCATCGCTGGCAAGCCAGCTCCCACAGGGGATTGCATTTCACCTGGAAAAAATCGGTGGGCGAACGATCCCGCCGATTACTCCGCACGCCGCATGGTGTTAAATAGGCGCCAGTCTTAACCTTGTCGCTTAAAGCCGTGCCACGAGAACCGCTATGAACACCCATTCCAAAAAGAACGTCGCCCCACTGCAAACGGCGGTGACCGCATGATCGAAGTCACTGAAGTTTCCATTGCGCAACTGCGCGCCGCGCTTGAATCCGGCCAGACCACCTCGGTTGAGCTGGTGCAGGCCTATCTCGCCCGCATCGATGCCTACGACGGCGCCGACACGCCGACCGCACTCAACGCGGTGGTCGTACGCAATCCCGAAGCGCTGAACGAAGCACGGGCCTCCGACGCTCGCCGCGCCAAAGGCGAAACCCTGAGCCCGCTCGACGGCATCCCCTACACCGCCAAGGACAGTTATCTGGTCAAGGGCCTGACCGCAGCGTCCGGCAGCCCGGCCTTCGCTGATCTGGTTGCCTATCGCGACGCGTTCACCATTGAGCGCCTGCGCGCCGCCGGGGCAATCTGCCTGGGCAAAACCAATATGCCGCCGATGGCCAATGGCGGAATGCAGCGCGGGGTGTATGGCCGCGCTGAAAGCCCGTACAACGCCGACTACCTCACCGCGCCGTTCGCCTCCGGCTCATCGAATGGCGCCGGCACCGCCACGGCGGCCAGTTTTGCCGCGTTCGGCCTGGCTGAAGAAACCTGGTCGAGCGGTCGCGGCCCGGCGTCGAACAATGGCTTGTGCGCCTACACCCCTTCGCGTGGGGTGATTTCGGTGCGCGGCAACTGGCCGCTGACGCCGACCATGGACGTGGTCGTGCCGTACGCTCGCACCATGGCCGACCTGCTCGAAGTCCTCGACATTGTTGTTGCCGAAGATCCGGATACCCGTGGCGACCTGTGGCGCCTGCAACCGTGGGTACCGATCCCGAGCGTCAGCTCCGTGCGCCCCGCCGCTTACGCTGAATTGGCTGCCGACCGCACTGCACTGGCCGGCAAGCGTTTTGCCGTGCCGCGCATGTTCATCAACGCCGATCCTGAGGCGGGCACCAGCGAAGCGCCGGGTATTGGTGGCCCGACCGGCCAACGCATCAACACCCGCGCTTCGGTAATCGATTTGTGGAAACAGGCACGTCAGGCCCTCGAAGCCGCTGGCGCTGAAGTGATCGAGACGGACTTCCCGCTGGTGTCCAATTGCGAAGGCGATCGCCCCGGCGCGCCGACCGTGTTCACCCGTGGGCTGGTGTCGAAAGAGTTCCTCCACCATGAACTGTGGGATCTGACGGCTTGGGCGTTCGACGACTTCCTGCAAGCCAACGGCGATCCGAAGCTCAATCGTCTGGTCGACGTCGATGGGCCGAAGATTTTCCCGCACGACCCGGGCACTCTGCCGAACCGGGAAGGCGACCTCGCCGCTGGCATGGATGAATACGTGCGCATGGCCGAGCGCGGCATCACGCCGTGGAATGAAATTTCCACCGTGCCCGATGGCCTGCGCGGCCTCGAACAGACGCGGCGTATCGATCTTGAAGACTGGATGGACAAGCTGGGCCTCGACGCCGTGTTGTTCCCGACCGTCGCCGACGTCGGCCCAGCGGACGCGGACGTGAACCCGGTGTCAGCCGATATCGCTTGGAGCAACGGCATCTGGGTCGCCAACGGCAACCTCGCGATCCGTCACCTCGGCGTACCGACCGTCACCGTGCCGATGGGCGTGATGGCCGACATCGGCATGCCGGTCGGTCTGACCTTCGCCGGTCGTGCCTATGACGATTCAAGCTTGCTGCGCCTGGCCGCAGCATTTGAATCGACAGGCAGCAAACGCCTGATCCCGCCACGCACCCCGCCGCTGTCGTAACGCGATCAAACCTGGTGGGGCAGCCGACTGAAATGTTGCCTGACCCACCGCAATCGCTGGCAAGCCAGCTCCCACAGGGATCCAGGGTGTGCCCACCATTGATGGCAGCACACAAAAACCTATGGGAGCTGGCTTGCCAGTGTGTATCCATGATTGATGGCAACACACAAAACCTGTGGGAGCTGGCTTGCCAGTGTGTATCCATGATTGATGGCAACACACAAAACCTGTGGGAGCTGGCTTGCCAGTGTGTATCCATGATTGATGGCAAC